>DATBGU010000414.1:0-50644 GCA_036557825.1 Gemmataceae bacterium | reverse complement strand
GGCGGCCGTGCTCCGCGAGAAGGCCGAGCGGGCGCAGGCCGCCTGCGCCAACTGCAACCGCCCGCTCGGGGACAAGAAAAAGTGCCTGTACTGCGGCACGGAGCGGAAGGCCGAATCGATCTTCGACCATCTGTAGCGCGGGCCGCCCCAGACGTTCCACCTACCGGGCCGCTGACAGCTCTTCGGCGTACAATGTCCTCTACCGAGATCGGAGTCGGGTTCACAACCGGAGCGTGATGCCATGCCAAGGAACGAGAACCCCAATACGCCACGATCCAGGCCCAAGAAGTTCAAGAAGAAACCGGCAGACGCTCGGTCCGGTCGGCTGCGCCTCGCGCTCCTCGTCGGCGGGGGTGTGGGCGGTCTGGTCGTCGTCGGGCTGATGATCTGGGGAGTCGTGTGGCTGTTCAGCGGCGGCGGGCTGTCCGGCGCCGTTGTCGCGAAGGCCCGTCCTGCGGAAACGAAGCCCCCCCCCGACGCTTTCCTGTTGGATCAGGTTCCCGCGGCTGCGGCCGCGTGGAAAGTGACCCCCGACGGCCTTCCCCTGACGACCGGCTTGGTCTCGGCGGTCCCGCTGCCGGACGGGATGATCCTCGACGTGCTATTCGCCGAACCGGATCGGGCGACGGCGGCCGTCCTGACCACCAAGGCGCCGCCGGGCCGCGCCGCGGCCCGGCGCGTCGATTCCCGCCCGGCCGACCCGGGCGAGTGGCTCCAGGTCGATCTCAAGGGCGGGCGGGTCGTCGGCCAGACGCCGGTCGAGGGCGTCCGGAACAGCATCAACTCCTCTGAAGGGATGAACGCCGCGCTCAGCCCGTCCGGCGAACGGCTGGCGGTCGCCTTCCCCCGCAACGGCATGATGCTGGAGGTCTGGGATCGGGCCGGCAAGAAGATTCTGGCAGTGAAGGAGACCGAGCCCCGCCGGTTCCCACCTCGCCCGCCAGGCTTCCCGACACCGACCCGCGATTGGGTCGGGTTCGTGGGCGAAGACCGGGTGCTCGTGCTCGCGGCGGACAAGCTGATCGCGACCGAGGTGCCGTCCGGGGCGGTGGCCTACACCGTCGCCGGGGTGAAGGCGCCCGTTGCCCTCAGTCCGGGCCGCCAGTGGGTGTGCGCCGCCGCTGTGACCGACGAGTTGAAGTTCTTTCATGCTGCCGACGGCACTCCGGCGGGCGAGATCCCGAAGTTTGGCTGGCCCCGCGCCGCGGCGTTCAGTCCGGACGGCGCCGCCTTGGCGGTCACGTACGACGCGGTGGTCGTCTGGGACGTGGCGACCGGGAAGCCGAGCTGGGGGATGCCGATCCCGCGGACGACGGCGAATGAGAGTTCGGTGGACTGGGTCGGCTGGTTCGGGCGATACCCCCTGGCCCGTGGCTTCCTGTTCGACCCGGAGGCGAACCTCGCGGTGTGCGAGTACGACTGTCGGCGGAAGACGGTGGCGCGGGCGAGCGGCCCGGACGGACGGCTGTGGGCCGCCGGCTCCTACCAGGAGGAGTTGAAGCCGGTCCCCGGCAGCAGCAAGAAGTTGACCCCCGGCCCGATCGCCGACGCCGGCGCCGGCGGGACGAAACTGCTGGCCGCGTTCACGGTCCCCCATGCCGACGCCCGGCGCGTGACCGAGGCGACCCAGAAGGGGATCCTGTTCCGGGCCGTCGAGCCGGCGCGGATCGAGGTCACGGGCGCGGGAAGCGCGGACGCCCGGCAACTCCTGGCGGACACCGCGGCCGAGGAACTCGCCCGGCGGGGAAAGGCGGTGGACCCGTCGGCTCGGGTCGGCGTCCGGATCGAACTGTCCAAGGCGAAACGCACGCAACGGCAGAAGTCGGTGACGGTGGAGTTCATCGGCACCCCCCCGCCCAGCGAGCTTCGGGAAGTGTACGAGGTCGAGGCCCGCGTTTACCTGATCAACCTCGACAACGGGAGTGTGAGTAAGGCGCCGATGGTCGTGACGAAGGTTGCCGCCGTCGGCGATCCGCAATGGGAGGCTGCCATCGCCAAGGGGATCGGCAAGGTGGTCGGGATGACGAACATCCCGCTGGCGGGCAGTTACGACGCGGAAGGAAAGGACGCCAAGCTGTCGCAACCGGCGCCCCTGGGGATCGACGGGGTGCTCGAAATCCCGGCGGCCCGGTTTTGACACCGTCCATGAGCACGGACGCGGCGGCAGTCGATACGGGGTTGGTCGATGGCAAGTTCGAGTCCGCGTGTGGGGCTTGCGGAGACGGCAGGGGCGGTGCGGCTCAGGCGCTGCGTCCCCGAACCAGCCCGGCCGAACCCAGCGCTGCAGATGTAACGTTCAATGTCAAGCCCCGGTTTCGTGATGACGGACGATCGGAACGGTCTGCCGCTCCCAGCGCGAGAACGACGAAGCTTGCGCTCGGGGTCGGTTGGTACTTCTACATCTCACTTATCCTCCTCGTCATCCGACGCCGCGCTGCGGTCCCACGGGAAATTGAGCGTCGGTCGGTTCCCATAGCGCCGCATCGACAGAGTCAAACGCGCCCCCGCGCCGGGCGACAGGCGCACCACGAAGGAAGCGCCGTTCACGGTCGCCTTGCGCTCGCCCATTTGAACGTTGAGAAATTCGTGTTCGCCGTAGCCGCCGGCCTGCACGACGACGGTGCGGGCGTCGAGTTGGTTGATATTCACCAGCGTCATGACGGCGGAATCGGCCGTCAGTTTCTCGACGAGGGCGGCGACATCTTCGGGCAGGCCGGCGCGTCGCCGGGCCGGGTCGAAGTAGCGCAGCCGGCAATGCAGCACCGCCGCGTTGCGGTCGAGGTGGATGCCGCCCAGCGCCAACTCGATCAGCGACACCACGTTCGCCATGCCGAAGCGCAGCGGATCGTCCGACAAGCGCGTGTCCGGCGTCGTCGTGTCCGCGCGCATCCCCGCCACACGCCGCCGCACGCGCTCCAGGTCGCCGCGCAACGCCTCTTCGGGATAACGCGCGTCCTTGCCGTCCAGGTAATCCGCCCAACGATCCGGCGCCATGCGGGTGCGGTCCTCCGCCTTCATCGACAGATAATACAACTCGCGCGCGTTCTTGGTGTAGCGCTGCGGAGCGTAGGCGTACCAACCTTGATCGCCGTGCATGGTGGGATACATCGCGCGGCCGTCGATTTCCTTCTTGTGACTGTTGATCGCGTCCATCTGCTTGCGCCAGCCGTCCAGGTAGCGATCGTCTCCGGTCAGCAAATAGGCGTTCATGAAACCGATGAACCCTTTCGCGTGCAGATTGCGATGGGCGGTCGCGCCGGTCTGCGGCACCTTAACGCTGAAGCCCCAGCCGTAGACGCCGCCGTACCATTTGCCGTCGCATTCGCCGCCGATCTTGCCGTCCAGGCCGATGTTCGTCGGAATGATGTCGCCGTTGGCGCTCATGCGTTCGCGCCAGGCATCGACGTACTCCAGCAGCCAACGGCGATATTTCTCTTCGTGGCGCAGCATGTAGGCGTTCAGCGCCAGCGAGGTGGATAGCAGATTCAACGGATGATCGCCGACGATGTCGTTGTAATCCTTGAAATGTTCCAGCATCTCCTTGTAGCTGCGTTCGGCGTGGCCGAGGCGAAAGCGGTTCTCGACCTCGATGGGATCGCCGGCCCAATCCAGCGCCGTGGCCTTGCGCAGCAGCGGACCGCGGCTGCCGTTGAACAGACTGCGGATGATCTTGTGCTTGGGATCGTAGTTGGTCGCGCCCGCCTCCTCGCCGAGATAGAAGCCGGCGAAGCGACGCACACGGCGGCGGAAGGCGCGGTCGTGCGGATCGGACAATCCCTGCACGTTGAAGGGCGTCAGCCCCTCGCCGTTGTGCAGCCAATCGAACATGACCGGGAATTCCTTGTAGTACATGCCGTCGCGCGCGAACGGCACGTCCTTCGTCTTGGCGGCGGTGTACTGCCGAAGGTGTCCCTCCCATGCCTTCTTGTACAGCCGCAGGACCGAATCGGGAGCGCCGAGAGCGTGCAGGATGGGCCAATCGGTGCAGTTCTCGATGGCGTCGTCGGGTCCGTCGTCGCCGCCCCAGCGCTCGACGCACAGCAGATAACCGCGATCGTCGAAGTAGCGTTTGAAAAACTCCTCGCAGGCTGCCGCGTTCGCCTTCAGCAATTCGCGTTCGAGCAGCGCCCACGCCGGCGGCGACATCGGCGTTCGCACCGAAAGCGCGACCTCCTCCGCTCGCAGAGGGCGGAGATTCAGAAAGGCGACGAGCGCGAACGCCACGGCGAGAAGCGAGAAACGGCGCATGGGAACCTCACGATGATCCGCGATCGGCACGACTCAACCCCGGCCGACGAACGGCATTTGCGTGGCCATCACGGTCAGGAAAAGGACGTTGGCATCGAGGGGCAGGCCGGCCATGTACACGACGGCGCGAGCCACGTTCTCGACGTCCATCGTCGGCTCGACGGCGACTTGCCCATTGGCCTGGAGCACGCCGTCTTTCATCCGCGCCGTCATGTCGGTGGCCGCGTTGCCGATGTCGATCTGGCCGCAAGCGATGTTGTATTTGCGGCCGTCCAGGGCGGTCGATTTGGTCAGCCCGGTGATGGCGTGCTTGGTCGCCGTGTACGGCGCCGAGTTGGGCCGTGGCGCGTACGCCGAGAGGGAGCCGTTGTTGATGATGCGTCCTCCCCTCGGTGTCTGCTCCTTCATCAGCCGGAACGCCGCCTGCGTGCAGAGAAACGGGCCGGTCAGGTTGACATCGACGACGCGCCGCCATTGCTCGAAGGTCAATTCCTCCAGCGGCACCGGCGGCGCGCCCGTTCCGGCGTTGTTGAACAGCAGATCGAGACGGCCGAAGCGCTCCTTCGTCTTGTCGAAGAGATTGCAGACCGAAGCTGGATCGCTGACGTCAGTGACGACGGGCAGCGCCCGCGCGCTCGCCACGCCGGATTCGGTCGCGGTCTTTTGCAGCGTCTCGGCGTGGCGTCCGGCCAGCACGACCGCGTAGCCTTCGCGCAGCAGCGCGAGGGCGGCTGCCCGGCCAATGCCCGACCCTGCGCCTGTGACGATCGCTATCTTCCCATCGCTGTTCATCGGATTGCTGTCCTTGGTGGGAGGGGGCGACCGGCGAAACCTCTATCGAGCATATTCAATCTTGCTCCGGAAGGCATCGCGCTGGTACGGGCCTCCCGAGGAACGATGCGCATGCGGTTACGGTAAATTCCCGGCGCGTGGCCAACGCTGTCCCATCCGCGCCCCACTGACGTACTCGCCAGGCTCAACCAGACCTGGCAGGCACTGCCGAGAGCGATGGAACGGCGATGAAATTCGATCGCGTTGACGGGCAGCCCCCACCCGGCCGTGGGAGAGAGGGCATGACCGGCCTGGGCGGCCCAATCGTCGAGAATGATGTGGCACACCGGCCGCCCCGCATCGTGGAGCGCGATCGCCAGAGGTGCCCCTTCCGCCAGTGTGCCGGACGCCAGTTCCCGAAACGGCCCTTTCTCCGCGTCATGCGCCTCGACGACCCGGAATGTACCCACGGCGTCCACATACGCCAGGCGGGCCGGTCTGCCGAACGGGTAATCGGACGGCAGGATGGGGATCGGCACCCCTGGGCACGGCGAAAATTCCAGCGACAGTTCCCGATGCCCCTCGACCGTGAAGGCACACCAGGAGTTCAGATGCGAATAGACCGGCTGTTCCAGCCGCGCGTAAGCCTCGATCTCCACCGCTCCCCCGTCTCCCCCCGCCCGCACGCGCAGAACACTCCGCGCGTCGTCCTCGTAGCCCAGCAACACCGACTCCGGGGGACTGCCCTCGATTTGCCATCCCGCCAGCGTACGGGGCGGACCAACACGCTCCCGATAGGGCGCGAAGACCGTCCAGAACCTATCCGGCGAACGGCTGAAGAACGTCAGCAGGGGGCTTACCTTGACCTTCACGCGGTCGAAGTTCCGTTCAACGGATCCCTCTTTCGGCCATACGCGCACGCCCGCGCCCAGGGTAAACGGAGAGGGCGGGTCCGTCCGTGTCTCTGGGAAATCGGGGAAGGTGGGATTGAGGGGCCGAGTATCGGGCGGTCCGGCCCGCTGAGTCCAGACGGTCAGGATAGTTAGCAGAGCAGTCGCCACACCGACTCCAACGGCCGCAACGGGTGGGAACCGGCAGCGTCGCCACGCCAGCACAAATAACAAGGCGAGCGGCAATCCTCCACAAAGCCCGCCGAGGAGCGGTTCTGCTCCACTGGCGGGGAACAAGACAATCGCCGTCACGCCCGCCGTCAGCCACAGAACGACGGGAGAGACGGCAAGGGCGCCCAGCAGAGCGAGGCGGCATCGGAGGGCGGCGAGCAGGCCGGTGAGGGAAAGGCCAAGGAGGAGCCAGGGGAGGATCGTGTTGACCCAGAAGCGCGGATGGGAAGGCGGGAAGCCGTGGGGCATCAGCCACCACCAGGCCGCTGCCGCCGCCGCGTGGCCCATCCAGATGCACGCCCACAGCCAGCGCCCCACCCACGACCGCGAGGACAGTGAGCCGTCTTGGCGCCCCTCTGGATCATTCTCCCTGCAACCGGCAGCATGAGAAGCATCCATCGCGGCGACTCCTCCCAGGCGGCATAGCTCGCGCACGCACTCCCCCTCATTTTACGGTGTCCCCTCTATCCAATGCAGGCCCGGCGTTTGCCGATCTCCCGCGGAACGATGCGCAGGCGGTTACGGTAAACTCCCGGCGGCAGATGATCAGGTCGGTTGTCCGGCATCGCTCGGGCGCGGACCACGTTGACGCCGTCGCTTCCATTCGATGTAGGCCAGCACCACGGCCACGAGCAGCGGGGTGAGGAGCAAGAACAAGGCGGCCCAGAGCGGATTGCTCTCCTCACGCAGGCGGACTTCCTTCTTCGGGTCGCCCGAGTAGTAGAAGCTAACCTCGTCGGGGATCTTCTCCGCGGAATCCCCCACCAGATACGCCTTGACCATGTCCTCCTTCCCTTCGATCTTGATGGTCAACTCGGGATGCTGCAGCCCCCACGCGCCCCGGCCCTTCTGCCGCATAAACACCTTGCCGTGTACCAGTTCATCCCCAGGCGAAGGGAAACCGTGGACATAGTCGAGGAAGAAGTACGACCCCAGCGCCCAGGCGAAGGGGGCCATCACCAACATCAGACCCAGCCAGTATCTATCGAGCGTCATGTATCCCCGCCACTTGTACCATACGAGGAATGCCGCGTTCATCACCCCGACCGCTATAACCACGTACCAGAACATGGCTCCGCTCCTTTGATCCACCCCAGCTCCTACCCTCGCGAAGGCCCAGTTCCTACTCCGGCCCGTTGGCCGGAACGGTCATCGCCGCCGTCAAGCCCCTCGTCCGCGCTGAAGACAGCGCGTTCGTCCTCCATCCGTTTCGGAGCGTCTGAGCGGAGAGTGTACAGGCAAGGGCGGGGCGCACGCCAGCGGATTCAATGACCGCCGGCACGCCTCGCGTTTGCAGACTTCTCGCGTGATGGGACAGAGGAGATATGGTATGATAAGGCAACGGAAGCGACTGGGAGCGTCGCCATGCGTGATCCACGACTGAACAGCGGGCATTTCGAGTCCTTCGAGCGCCGGCAGGATTATCGCCGCGCCCGCGAGGTTTTGCTGGGCGCCCGCGGTTGGATAACCCTCGCCGGCGAACACGTTCACGGCATGGTCGAGGACTCCGACGACTGGCCCGCCCTGCTGCCGCTCCGTCCCGATCAGATCCTCCCCGGCGCGAAATTTCTCCTGATCGATCGACAAACCCGGCAGAGCTACGCCCTCCACACCGGCCTGAACGCCATCGGCCGCCTCCCGGAAAACGACATCGTCCTGGAGCCGAGTTGGGTTTCGCGCCGGCACTGTACCCTGCTGGTTCACTCGCGCGGCGTGTGCGAGCTGCACGACACCGCCTCGCTCAACGGCACGTTCGTCAACGGCCAGCGCATCCGGCAGCCGGTTCGACTCCATTCCGGCGACGGCATCCGGATCGGGCCGATGGAATTGTTGTTCGTCGCGGAGAAAGACTGGCCGCCCGCCGACCGCGATCCGGATTACCCGGATACGGCCATCCTGGAGTGATCTTCCCTCCACCTACCTCGTTCCTTGCAGCCTGGAGCATCCATGAAGCGATTCGCACTCCCCCAAGCAGCCCTCGCCTTCCTGACCCTCCTTATCATGACCACGACCACGACCCTCGGCGCGGATGATACGTCGTCGCTGTCGCTGACGCTGCGCAAGCGCGTCGAGACGAAGCCGGGCAGCGGCCGATTTCACACCATCGCCCAGCCCGCGAAATGGGACGCCAAAAAGACGGCGATCATCGTCTGCGACATGTGGGACTCGCACCACTGCCTCAACGCCGTCCGCCGCGTCGGTGAAATGGCCCCGCGCATGAATCAGGTGTTGACCGAGGCCCGCAAACGCGGAACGCTCATCATCCACGCGCCCAGCGAGTGCATGGCCGCCTACAAGGACCATCCCGCCCGCCAAAACGCCCTCAAGACACCGCGCTCCAAGAATTTGCCGAAGGACATCGGCGCCTGGTGCCGTCACATCCCCGCCGAGGAAAAGGGAACGTATCCCATCGACCAGACCGACGGCGGCGAGGACGACGATCTCGCCGAGCATCGCGCCTGGGCCGAGAAACTTCAAAAAATGGGCCGCAATCCCCGTGCCCCCTGGAAATCGCAAACCGACGCCCTGAAGATCGACGACCGCGACATCATCAGCGACAGCGGCGAGGAGATCTGGAGCGTGCTGGAGCAGCGCGGCATCGACAACGTCATCCTGCTCGGCGTGCATACGAACATGTGCGTTCTCGGCCGGCCGTTCGGTCTGCGGCAGATGGCCAAGAACGGCAAGAACGTCGTGCTGATGCGCGATATGACCGACACCATGTACAACCCCGCCCGCGCTCCGTTCGTCAGCCATTTCACCGGCACCGATCTGATCGTCGAGCACATCGAAAAATGGGTGTGCCCGACGATCGCCAGCGATCAGATTCTCGGCGGCAAACCGTTCCGCTTCGCCGGAGACAAACGGCCGCACGCGGTCGTCGTGATGGCCGAAGGGGAATACAAGACGGAGCAAACGCTGCCGGAGTTCGCCCGTAAGCACCTGGGCAAGCACTTCCGCGTCAGCCTGGTTTTCGGCAGCGAAACGAATCCGAACGACGTGCCCGGCATCGAGGCGCTCAACGAGGCGGATGTGGCGCTGGTCAGCGTGCGGCGGCGGGCGCTGCCGGAAAAGCAGATGGCGATTGTCCGCGATTTCGTGGCCCGCGGCAAGCCGGTCGTCGGCATCCGCACGGCCAGCCATGCGTTCTCGCTGCGAGGCGCGAAGCCCCCGGAAGGTTGCGCCACCTGGGAGGCCTTCGACGCGGAAGTGTTCGGCGGCCATTACACCAACCACCACGGCGCCGGCCCGAAGGTGGAGATCAAGGCGGCGGAGGGCGCGACGGAGCATCCGATCCTGGAAGGCGTGAACCTCGCCGAGCTGCGCGGCAACGGCTCGCTGTACATGGTTCGGCCGCTGGCGAAAACGGCGACGCCGCTGCTGATCGGTTCGATCCCGGACAAGCCGGCAGAGCCGATCTTGTGGACGCACGCCACCAAGGCCGGCGGCCGCGTCGTGTACACCTCGCTGGGCCACGCCGACGATTTTAAGGAGGCGGCATTCAATCGCCTGCTGAGCAACGCGCTCCGCTGGGCGGCGACTGAAACCGCACGACAACGGTGAAACAAAGCGGCAGCGACGGGCACAAGCTCCCGCCGCTGCCGCTCTCATTGCGGCCACTTCAAATCCCGATGTATCCCGGCAACGCTCACCAGTCCGACGGCAGTACCTGGCCATCGACGGGATTGCAGGCGAGAAACCAGGTGAGTTGGCTGACGCCGTTGGTCACGAGGCGAACGCTGCCGTCGCCCATGCCGACCATGATGCCCGACGACGACAAGCTCTGCGGCTGCGGATCGTTGGCCGTGGCCGGCGTCGCGTTGAATTGCGGCGAGCCGCCGAAGATCGCCGGCGTCGGCGTCGCGCCGGTCGTGGCCGGGACGTAAGTCGGGAAAATGAAGGTGTTGGCGAAACACCACCAATGCGATTGCTGGGTCGTGGTGGGCGGGGGACCGGTCGTGGTCAGGTTGGCGATGGCGAAGCGCTCCATGAGCATGATCGTGTTGGACGTGCCGTCCGTGAACGACGCCGGCAGCGACGCTCCGAACTGCCCGAACAGCAGTGCATTGGAGGCGTAGCTGGTCAGCCCCGGCGTGCTCGTCGAGTTGGTCGGATCGAGCGGGGCGATGTAGGGCTTGATAAGGACGGTGATGGGCGTGGGATTGCCGGCGGCGTCGGGCGGCCCGGAGAAAGTGCCGCCCGGTCCGGGATTGAACTGGTTGTAGACGTTGTCCTGCTCGATGTACGGCAGCAGAAAGCAGAACAGTGAGCCGTTGGCTCCGAAGGTGGGATAGCGCCCGTAGGACGGCGGCAGCATCTTGTTGTGCGTGTCCGCCGCGTTGTGCAGCCCCAGCGCCATCTGCTTGAGGTTGTTCTGCGACTGCGCACGGGCGGCGGCGTCGCGGACTTTCTGCACGGCGGGCAAAAGCAAGCCGATCAGCACGGCGATGATGGCAATCACCACCAGCAGCTCGATCAGCGTGAATCCATTCGGCCGCGACGAACATTGGCGTGGACGAAGCATGAGCAGGCCCTTTCGTGAAAAGGGAACGAGGGAGGCGCGGCGGAGGCCGCACCGCAGGTGGGAGTCCGAGCAACCGGACGGTGGCCGCGGACTGTTAGGAGCCAGGTGGAAAGAACATCGGCGGGGCCGACCCGGATGGCCTTCCAGTCTGGTTTGTCTCGTGCCCGCCGCGCGGCGGGGGGAGACGGTTGGGGGGATTCAAGCTGGGCGAGACACGCCGGTCAAACGGCGTATCGGTTGGCGGGATGTTCAGGCGGGACCGACTCGATTCAGACGTTCTTCTCCGCAGCGAAGTTCCCTATTTGGCGTCGGGCAATTGCGTCAACAACCAAACATGAGAGAATAGTAAGACTTATTCACGTATCGCGTCAAGCATTTTTTCACTTTTCCCCCGAATGTCCTCCTTCGTCGGGAGCGGGCCTCAATACACGCGCTCGATGGGCCGGTTCTCGCTCGGCAGAATCGGCGACGGCCGACCGAATACATCGTAAACCATGCCATTGGGATCGATGCCGAGGTTGTGGTACACCGTCGCCAGCACATCGCGGTAGGGGATGGGCTGGTTCTTGGCCTCCGCCGCCGTGGCGTCGGTCGAGCCGATGACCTGGCCGGTACGCATGCCGCCGCCGGCCAACAGCGCCCCGTTGACGCGCGACCAGTGATCGCGGCCGGCGTCCTTGTTGATCTTCGGCGTCCGCCCGAACTCGCCCCATACCACCAGCGTCACCTTGCGGTCCAATCCCCGCGCGTAAATGTCCTCGACCAGCGCCGAGATGCCCTGGTCGAACAGCGGCAGATGGCGCTTCAAATGGCGGAAGTTTTGGCCGTGGGTGTCCCAGAAGCCGTAGGCCACCGTCACGCAGCGCGCCCCCGCCTCGACGAGACGGCGCGCCATCAACAGCTGATCGTTCCACATCGGCGCGCCGTCACCGAGGTGCTTCGGCGAACCGCGGCCGTAGCGCTCGCGCACCGCCGCCGGCTCGCGCGTCACGTCCAGGGCATCGACCAGCTTCCGCGAGGTCAGCACGTCGAAAGCGCGTTGGTAGTAGGTATCCATGCCGGTGCGGTCCAGTCCGTCGGCGGTGCGCTTCCAGCCATCGACCTGGTCGAGAAGGCGGCGGCGGTCGGCGAGTTGGTCGAGGGTGAGCGCTTGCAGCTGCATGGCCGCGAGATCGGAGCCGTCGAGCTTGACGGGGCTGGCGGCGCGGCCGAGGTGGGCGGCGCCGGGACTGTTGTACGGCTTGTGCTGCATGGTCGGAAACAGATCGAGGAACGGCGGCACGATCGGATCGCGCGGTCCCTGCATCTTGGCGATGACCGAGCCGAAGTGCGGCTTCCCCTCGCGCCGCGTCACGTCCATCGTGAAGCCGGTCGTGCTCTGAAAACTACTGTGCTCGTCGCGCAGGCCGACCAGCGAACGCAGCACGATCAGCTTGTCCATGCAGGCCGCCAGCCGCGGCAGATGTTCGCCGACCTGAATGCCGGGCACTTTCGTGGCGATCGGTTTGAACTCGCCGCGCACTTCCTGCGGCGCGTCGGGCTTGAGGTCGAAGGTGTCCTGATGAGCCAGACCGCCGGACAGATACACCATGATGACGGATCGATCGGACTTGCCGCTTTGGGAGCGCTGTTCGGCGCGGAGCAGGTTCGGGAGCGTCAGGCCGCCGAGGGCGAGACCGCCGATTTGCAGAAAAGAGCGGCGTGAAAGGCCGTCACAGTAACGATGGCGGCGTCCGGATATGGTGAGCATAACAGCGACTCCCGGTCGTGCGGTGGGGTAGGTTCGCGCTTCCGAAGCGCGAAAGGTAGGCATAATAAGTGTACCGCTGACGCCGGCGGTTCGCCAGGTTACTGGCCGGACAAAAACGGGTTCGTCGCCTCCTCGTGTCCGACCGTGGTGACGGGCCCGTGTCCAGGGTAAACCACGGTGTCGGAAGGGAGCGGAAAGAGTTTGCGGCGGATACCGTCGAGCAGCAGCCGGCCGTCGCCGCCGGGAAAGTCGTAGCGGCCGATGCCGCCGCGAAACAGCACATCGCCGCCGAACACCCGCATCGGCGCGCCCTCCTGCACGAAGACGACGTGACCGGGCGAGTGACCCGGAATGTCCAGCACGGCGAAGGTGAGTCCGGCCGCCTCGACGGTATCGCCCTCCTTGACGGTGCGGTCCGCTGGCGGGCTGGTGATGGGTAGGCCGAACAGGGCGCTCAGGTTCGCCTCGGGATCGCCGAGCATCGGGACATCGCTCGCGCCGATCAGCAGCGGCGCGTCGGGGGCGAGCTGCTTCATGGCCGCGTTGCCGCCGATGTGGTCGGCGTGGCCGTGCGTGTTCAGGATGGCCTTCACCGTCAAGCCCTCTTCACGCAGGCAGTCCGCGATCAGGCCCGGCTCCAGACCGGGGTCGATGACCACGCACTCCGTCGAGCCGGGCTGCCAGACGATGTAGGTATTCTCCTCGAAGGGCATCGAGACCAGAGTGCGGATGTTCGGCGCCGTCATGGGAACCTCTCGGGACAATAGGGGTCGTTCGCTTCGGGACGAGGACGAGACGAGGGCGGGTTGTGTCGATCGCGTCGGCGTTATTTCCCCCAGATTTACTCTCTTTTTTTCTCTCTCTTGCAAGCGCCGTGTAAATTATACACAGACGGTGCCGGCGCCGGCAGACGGCGCGCCGCGCCGCGCTCGACCTAAGTTGCTGCCGCATCGACGTTTCAATTGCTCAGCGCGAAAAATGGGCCGACTCCTCCGGGCGATGGCACGCAAGCTGCGAAGGGGAACGACCGCTGTCGGCCTTCCGCACTCCGCCCTCCGCTACCCGGACAGCGGTTGAATTGGGAACGGATGGCCGAGAGCGGAGGAGAGGAGCGACGAAATGTCCACGACGCGGAAAGCAGAGGCGTTTGCGGTTCTCACCGAGGCGCGAGTGGGCCATCGCCGATCGGCGCGCTGGTGGTACACCGCGGCGGTGGGTGTCGTGGGCCTGGTGCTGCTGGGCGCCGGTCAACCGCCGACCTCCGCGCCGCCGGGCGCTGGACCGTCCGCGCCGCGGCCGATGGACCAGACGGCCGCACCCACCGCGCCCGCGCCCGCCGCCTCGCCGATGGACGAACCGGCGCGTCTCATCCGCGAGGCCCAGCAGGCGTACAAGAACGTCCGCGATTACACCTGTCTGCTCATCAAGAGCGAGAGCATGAACGGCAAACTGCCGCCGGAATCGGTCATGGAGATGAAGGTGCGCGTCCAGCCGTTCAGCATCTATCTGCGCTGGCTGCGGCCGAGTTCCGATGCCGGTCAGGAAGTTTGCTACGTCGCCGGCCGCAACGACGGCAAGATTCGCGTCCATCCCAGCGGCGTGCTGGGCGCCGTCGGCTTCGTCTCCCTCGATCCGAGTGATCCGCGTCTGCGCAAGGCGAGCCGCCGCAGCATCAACGAAGCGGGCATCGGCAACACCATCGAACGCTTCGCTCGCGCCTGGGAGGACGAGGAAAAGAGAAAACTCACCACTGGGGTTCGCGTCGCCGAGTACGAGTACAATCGCCGCCGTTGTATGCGGGTCGAAACCGTCCATCCCGCCAACGACGGTCATTTCCTCTACTACCGCGATGTCGTCTACTTCGACAAGGAAACGCACCTGCCCATCCGTCTGGAGTTTTACGACTGGCCGCGCCGCCAGGGCGATCCCGGCCAACTGGTCGAGGTCTACAACTTCGCCAACATGCGCCTCAACGTCGGACTGACCGACGACGTGTTCAACCGCTGAGCCGAGCGGCATCCGCGGAACCGGCCGGTGTTGCCGAAGAGGGTTGTCCTCGCCGGTAACACCGGCCGTTGTGGTTTCGGTGGCTACCGGAAAACGCTGATAAACGCATCGATTCTACCATTCCCGGCGGGCGCGGCTGCGCGCGCAGGACTCCCCTACCCGATGAGTAGCTCAGCGCGCCGGAGCGGGTTCGGCGTAGCCGAAGCTCATACAGATTACGAATCTGATTGACAGCATCTCGTCAAGGACTTACGGTCATTGCTGTAGTGGTTGGTCGTAGCCAGCGGCCAGATTCCCTTTCTACTTGCGCGCATCGCGGGACCACACGTCGGATCGGGTCGGAACATGGAACTGCGAACCATCTGGACGCCGTACCTCCAGGCCGAAGGGCTGGACGGCTTGCTGCTGTTGCTGGTGTGCGGCACGCTGTACGCGCACCGCCGCCGGGCGTACTTCTTGTATGGAACGTTGGCGTGGTTGATGTTCATTCTGTGGCGTCTGCTCCACGACCTGTCCCTGGATTCGGCGTCTGGCTGGGGGGGAACGGCGCTGTCGTACATCGCCGCCGTGTGTGGCTGGTGGCACATCGGTTTGTGGCTGTTGAGTCTGCTGCACCTGCGGCACGTCTATTCGACGGAGCCGACTTCGGCCGGCGCTTCCGCGTCGATGCGGCGAGTCGCCCTGCCGTGTCTGGCGGCGGCGACCGGGTTGGCCCTTCTGGTGCGGGCGCTTATGCCGCCGCACGCCGCCCAGGGCATCGTGTCCGTGGCCATGGCGGCGGTCTACGGCGGCAGCGCCGCCTGGTTGGTCGCGCGCTGGTGGCGCACCGGCCTGCTCGGCGCACGGATGCTATCGGGAGCGCTCGCCTTGTGGGCCCTGGTCCGGCTGTACGGGGCCTTCCTCGATTCTTCCGCCGAGCCCCCTCCCCTGTCCGTCCTTTCCAGCGCGCTGCTGGATTTCCTGATGCAAACCGTCACGGTCGTGGCCCTGATCGTTGTGCTGCTGGGCGATGAGAATGTCCTGCTGCACGAGACGGACCGGCGTCTGGCGGAGGCCGAGGACCGATTCCGCCTGCTGTTCGAGCATGGCGGCGTCGGCATGGCCCTGCTGTCTCCCGACGGCGATTTCCTCCAGGTCAATCCCGCCCTAGTGCAGATGCTCGGCTACCCCAGCGCGGAGCTGGTCGGCCGGCACGTTACCGATGTCATGCACGGCGACGACCGCAGCAGCAGCACCAACCATCTGCAGCAAGCGGCGAACGCCCCGCAGTACGAGAAGGAGAAACGGTTTCTGCATCGGGAGGGGCAAACCGTCTGGGCGCAGATCAAGCGCGTGCCGATCCACGACGCCCACGGCGCCATTCGCTACCACGCCACCATCTTCGTGGACGTCACCCAGCGCAAGCAGGCCGAGCAGGCGCTGGCCGCCTCGGAGAAACAGCTGCGGCTGCGCTTCCAGCAGGCTTTCGACGGCGTCTGTCTGTGGTCCGCGAGTGGGACGTTCCTCGATGCCAACCCCGCCCTGTGCCGGCTGTTGGGAGTGGAGCGCGCGGAACTGCTCGGCCGCAATGTCGCCGAGGTCGCGGCCGATGCCGAGGTGATTCGCGACCACCTGTACAGCGTGCTGGAATCGGCCGGCAACCGCTGCGAGATTCGGCTGCTTTCGCGCGGCGGCAGCCCCGTCGACGTGGAGGTCAACAGCGCCTCCCTGGAGGTCGAGGGTCAGCGGCTGATCCTGGGCATCTGCCGCGACATCAGCGCCCGCAAGCGGGCCGAGGCCGCCCTGCACCAGGCCGATCGCGCGCTGCGCGAGGAGCGCGACTTCATCACCCAGATCCTGCAAACCGCCGACGCCCTCGTCCTGGTCCTCGATCCGCAGGGCCGCATCTTGCGCTTCAACAACAAGTGCCAATCGGTGTCCGGCCGCGGCGAGGACGAAGTGCGCGGCCGGGTGTTCTGGGAGTGCCTGCTACCCGAGCACGTCATCGAACGGGCCCGCGATGACTTCCGAAAATTGCTCGCCGCGCCCGATTCCAACCTGACGCAGCTATTCGAGAACCCCTGGAAGACGCGCGACGACGAGGAGCGCGTCATCTCCTGGCGCTGCTCGCTGATTCGCGACGAGCAGGGACGCACCCGCCACGTCATCGCCATCGGCCTGGACGTCACCGAGCAACGCCGGCTTCAGGAGCAGGTGATCCGCGCCCGCAAGATGGAGACCTTGGGCACGCTCGTCGGCGGCATCGCCCACGACTTTAACAACCTGCTCACCGCCATCCTGGGCAACCTCGACATGGTGCGCAACGACCTCTCCCAATTGCGGGTGGTCGATCGACCGGACAGCAGCGCCGCGCGGCAGGAACTGGAGGCGCCTCCGCAACCCGCAATCCGCAATCCGAAATCCGAAATCGAACTGTGCGTGCGCGACGCCGAACGGGCCGCGCAGCGCTGCGCGCGCATGACGGGTCGACTGCTGACCTTCAGTCGCGGCCGGGTCGGCAGCATGCAGACGCTGGCGCTGGATCAACTGCTGAACGAGACGGCCGGCGCCTTGCAGCACGATTCGCCCGGCATCCAGATCGAGGTGCGGACGCCGCCGGGCAGCTGGCTGGTGACGGCCGACGTGGCGCAGTTGCAGGAACTGCTGCTCAACCTGACGACCAACGCGCGCGAGGCCATGCCCGACGGCGGCACCTTGACGCTGGGCCTGACCCACCGCACCTTTACTGCCGAGGATTGTGTCGCCCAGCTCGACACGCGCCCCGGTTCGTTTATCGAGCTAAGCGTGCGTGACACCGGCCACGGGATGACGCCGGCGGTGCGCGAACGACTGTTCGAGCCGTTCTTCACGACCAAGAGGCCGGGGCAGGGCTTCGGCATGGGCCTGCCGGTCGTTTTCGGCATCGTCAAGGGACACAAGGGCTGGATAAGCGTCGAGAGCCAGCCCGGCGCGGGCACGATGTTTCACATTTATCTGCCGGCGGCCGAAGCGCTGCGACTCACTCCGCCGCCTGTGCCGCCCGTGACGGCAGCGGTCGCCGGGGGACACATCCTTGTCGTGGACGACGAGCCGATGGTGCGCTATCTGGCGCGAATCGTGCTGGAGCGCGCGGGCTTCACCGTGGTCACCGCCGACGACGGCGAGCAGGCGCTGGACATCTATCGCCGCGAGGGGAGCGCCATTGACCTTGTGCTGCTCGACTACAGCATGCCGCGCATGAACGGAGTGCAGTTGCTCAAGGAATTGCAGCAACTCGACCCGGAGGTATGCGCCGTCTTTTCCAGCGGCTATCACACCGATCACGACGTCGATCAACTGCTCGCCGCCGGCGCGCGCGCCTTCGTGCCCAAGCCTTATCGGCCCAACGATCTGGTGCAGGCTATCCGCGAAGTTCTTGCACAGAAAAAGAAGTAGGTGAAGAAACGCTTTCCCGACTACCAGCCCGGAGCGCCAGCGACGGGTTTTCGGCCCGTCGCTGGCGCTCCGGGCTGGTAGGGAAACCATCTCGAATCAAATCCTTACTCGTCAACCACGTCTTCCAGCCGCGCGACGGCGATGATCTCGGTGCGGACGAGCAGCAGACGCCGGCGGTTGCGTTTGATGCCGGTGGCGAGCGAGGCGGCGACGTAATTCTCGCGCGTCGTCTCGGTGTCGCGCAGATCGTGCAGGTCGGCGTTGCGCAGTTCCAGAAAATGTTCGTCGATGCGGTTGAGTGTGCCGAGACAGACGTATTCGCCGCGCAGGTCGATGACGACGCGCTGTCCGATCAGTTCTTCCACCATGTCGCGTCCCTCCGCGCCGGCCGGAAGGGATACCCGGACCGGCTCGCCTTCGCTATTGTAAAGGAGGACTCGAAGGACGACTCGCCAAGGATCTCATCGCATCCATGCCAACTCGATCTCTGCCGGCCGCGGAGCGTTTCCATCAGGCCGCCCTGACCCGTTTGCAATACCTGTTGGACGCTCAGCGCGACGCCCTCGACCGCGCCGCCGTGCTGTGTACCGAGGCCATCGCCGCCGACGGGCTGGTCCATCTGTTCGGCTGCGGACACAGCCGAATGCTCTGCGAGGAAATGACGCCGCGCCAGGGCTGCTTCGTCGGCTGGCACACCATCGTCGAACTGGGCCTGACGTACCACAATCCGATCGTCGGGCCCAACGGACTGCGGCAAAGTCTGCACCTGGAGAAGACGCCCGGATACGCCGAGCAGATCCTGCGCAACTTCGCCTTCGGGCCGAAGGACGTGCTGATCGTCATTTCGACGAGCGGAATCCGCGAGGTCATCGTCGAAATGGCGGAGGGGGCGCGCCAGCGCGGCCTGGGCGTCATCGGCGTCCTCAGCCGGACGCACTGCGAGCAGGCCCGCCCCGCGCATGCCTCGGGCAGAAAACTTCTCGACGTGGCGGACGTAATACTGGATAACGGCGCGCCGGTCGGCGATTGTCTGCTGGAGCTGGAAGGCAGTGTCAACAAGACGGGACCGTTCAGCACGCTGGGCGGCGCGCTGGTGATGAACATGTTGCGCTGCGAGGTGGCGCAGCGGTTGGTGGAGCGCGGCATCGAGCCGGTGTTTTTGCCGAGCCATCAGTTCGTCGGCAGCCGCACCGTCGAGGAGCAGCTGGAGTTTTTCTATGCTCAGTACGCGCGGCGCGTCGCGCCTCTGTACGCAAGGCAGGGTTGAGCCGCTTGCGGCTTAGCGAGGAAAGCAACATGCGTCAACTCCTCGATAAGCGCTGTTTGATCGTCGGCGGCACGAGCGGACTCGGTCGCGCCGCGGCGAAGCGCTTTCTCGAAGAGGGAGCCCGGCTCGTCATCGCCGGCCGCTCAGAGGACAAGGGCGCCGAAGCGCTGTCCGCGCTGCGCGAGTTGGGGGCGGTTTCGTTCGCTCCGTGTGACGCCGCCGTGTCCGAACAGGTGGAGCGCCTTTTCGCCGATGCCGTGTCCTTCCTCGGTGGTCTGGATGTGCTTTATCACGTTGCCGGCATTAGTGGACGGCGCTACGGCGACGGTCCCTTGCACGAATGCACGGACGAAGGCTGGCACGCCACGCTGGCGGCCAACCTGACGAGCACCTTCCTGACCAATCGCGCCGCCGTGCGCTGTTTTCTGCGCCAGGGCGGTCCGGGTGCTATCCTGAACATGGCGAGCGTGCTCGGCTTTTCGCCGGCGCCGCACCACTTTGACACCTTCGCCTACGCGGCGACCAAGGGCGGCATCCTCGGCATGAGCCGGCTGGCCGCCGCTCGCTACGCCGCCGACGGCATCCGCGTCAACGTGCTGGCGCCGAGCCTGATCGATACGCCGATGGCCGAGCGCGCCGTCGCCGATCCGGCCATCCGCCATTATCTGCGGACCAAGCAGCCGTTGACGGCCGGTCCAGGACGGCCGGAGGATTGCAGCGACGCCGCCGTCTTTCTGTGCAGCGACGCCGCCCGCTTCATCACCGGGGCCGTGCTGCCCGTCGATGGCGGCTGGTGCGTCAGCGAGGGACAATATCAGATGGAACGAGGAATGTGATGGTGGAGTTGCGGGAAGAGATCGTCACTCATCCGGAAGAACTGGCGGCGTGCGTCGCCGAGTTGGCGGCGTGTCCGCACTTCGGCTTCGATACCGAGTTCGTCGGCGAGGACACGTATCACCCCAGCCTGTGCCTCGTGCAAGTCGCCACGCCGGATCGTCTCTTCCTCATCGACCCGCTAACGACCGGGCCGCTCGACGCCTTTTGGCAGCTCATCGTCGATCCGGCGCGCGTCGTCGTGGTCCATGCCGGACGCGAGGAAGTGCGGTTGTGCCGGCTGTGGACGGGACGCACGCCCGGCAATCTGTTCGATCTGCAATTGGCGGCGGGACTTGTCGGCTTGGCTTATCCGCTGGGCCACGGCACCCTCGTCCATCAGGTGCTCGGCGTGCAGATGGCCAAGGGCGAGACGCTGACCGAATGGCGGCATCGACCGCTGACGAGCGGGCAGATCCGCTACGCCTTCGACGATGTCCGCTATCTACTGCCGTTGTGGGGCAAGCTGTCGGCGCGTCTGGAGGAACTGGGACGGACCGAGTGGGCGCGCGAGGAGTTCGCGCGCCTGGCGGTCAACGCGGCGCCGGAGGAACCGGCCACGGAGAAATGGCGCAAGCTGCGCGGCCTCGGCTCGCTGGATCGCCGCCGCCTCGCCGTCGTCCGCGCTCTGTACAACTGGCGCGAGGAGACCGCCGCCCGCACCAATCGGCCGACGCGCGCCATTGTGCGCGACGATCTGATTGTCGAAATCGCCCGGCGCAATCCGGCGCGCGAGCGCGATCTGCAAGTGGTGCGCGGCCTGCCGCGCCGTGATCTCGATGCCATCCTCAAGACGGTGGCCGAGGCGCGCGGCCTGCCCATCGAGTCCTGCCCCGAAGTGTTCGGCCGCGAACAGGATCCGCCGCAGTTGGTGCTGGTGTCGAACGTGCTGACGGCCGCGCTGGGCGATCTGTGCGCGCGCCGCGGTCTGGCGTCGAACCTCGTCGCCAACGGCGCCGATGTGAAACTGCTTGTCCGCGCTCGCCTCGCCGGTCAGGGATTGCCGAGCGAGTCGCTGTTGACCGCCGGTTGGCGGCGCGGCCACATTCTGCCTGATTTGCTCGCGCTGTTAGAGGGCCGGCGCTTGCTGCGCATCGCCGACGTCGCCGCCGACGCGCCGTTCGATTACGCCGACGCGTCCTCGGAGCGGGGGGTGTCAGCCCCCTGAGTCTTCTCCTCAGGGGGCTGACGCCCCCCGCTCAGGACGGACCGCGCTCTATCCTCTCTCCTTGCTACTCGATAATCTAAAGGCGGAACTTCGCGATCTCCTGGCCCAGAGGGATGCTCCCGTGCCGGTCATTCACACCAACAACCTCATCAAGCACTACGGCCGCATTGAGGCGCTGCGCGGCGTGTCGCTGACCGTCGAGCGCGGCGAAATCTTCGGTCTGCTCGGCCAGAACGGCGCCGGCAAGACCACCCTCATCAAGATCCTGCTCGGCATCACCAAGTTGACCGACGGCTACGCCGACCTGCTCGGCGAACCCGTCGGCACGGCGGCCGTCCGTCGCAAGGTCGGCTATCTGCCCGAGGACCATCATTTCCCCGACTACCACAGCGCCGCCAGCCTGCTCGACTTCTACGGCGCCCTGCTGGAGTTTCCGGCCGCCGAGCGGAAAAAACGCATCCCGGAAGTGCTCGATCAGGTTGGACTCAAGGCCCGCATGAACCACAAGATCCGCACCTATTCCAAGGGCATGAAGCAGCGCCTCGGCATCGCGCAGGCGCTGATGCACAACCCGGAAGTCATCTTCCTCGACGAGCCGACCGACGGCGTCGATCCGGTCGGCCGGCGGCACATCCGCGAGATGCTGCTGCGGTTGAAGGGCGAGGGCAAGACCATCTTCATCAACTCGCACCTGCTCGGCGAAGTCGAGTTGATTAGCGATCGCGTCATCATTCTGCACGGCGGCGAAGTCCTCCGCCAGGGGTCCACCAGCGAGCTGACGCGGCAGCGCGGCCTGTTCCTGGTCGGCGTGGCGTCGGGCCAGACGTTTCCGCAAGATGACATCACGAAATCCGGCTATCAGGTCAGCCGCCGCGGCGACTTGTGGGAGATCGCCCTGACCGACGGACAGGCGATCGATCCGGTGGTGGATCTGCTGCGTTCGCGCGGTCTGTCGCTGCGCCATCTGGAAGAGAAGCGCCAGACGCTGGAAGATATTTTCATGGAAACCGTCGAGCCGGCTCTGCCGGCGGACGAGCCGCGACGGCGGCCGCGTCCGGAGAGCCAGCGCTACCGCGAATCGGATCGACGCTACCGCGAATCGGACCGCTGAGGAAAGTGAGAAGCCCACGATGAAATACTTTGCCATCCTCAAGGATTCGCTGCGCGAGACGATCGACAGCAAGGTGCTGTTCGTCGTCGTCGCCATGTCGCTGTTCGCCATCGTACTCATGGCCACGCTGACTTTTGAGCCGAACCCACCCGATGAGGCGCTGAAAAAAATCGCCGAGCGCATCCCAGACGGCGCGGAAGAGGTGGACGTGCCGATCCTGGGCCGCGTCAAGGCGACGCCCTCGTTCACCAAATTCAGCGTCGAGGATTTGAAAGGCCCCGAAGACGCCCGCAAACCGTGGGAAGCGGAATATCAGTTCGTGATCGAAGCGCGCGACGAGGTGCCGGCCGGCACGCGCGTTGCCATGCTCAAGGAGCAACTCAAGGCCGAGGAAATGCGCGAACGCGTCGCCCAGAGCGGCCACAAGACGCGCGGCCGAGAGATTCAGGAGGAGATCGCCGCGGAGGCGCGGCGGATTCAGGAGCGCGAATCCAGGAAGGGCGCCGGCAACGCGGAGACGCAGCAGCGCATGCAGGAGCAGCTGATCGCCTTCATCATGCAACGGCTGGAGCGCGAAACGCGCGCGCTGGGCGGCAAAGACATGGAACAGTTCCTCAAAACGCAGCTGGAGAACCAGGGCAACTGGACGGTGCGCGAGGTCAAGGAAATCGAGCTGCCGCCCGACGAGCGGACGGTCAAGGTCAAGATGCGCGTGCCCATCAAGGAGGGCGAGGACGTGCGCATCAAAATGGAGGAGGGCGTCGGCGAGGTTCACAAGTTTCACGTCACCGTGGTCAGCCGGGCCGGCACCTACAACGTCTGGCCGCACAAGGCCAGCTTGCTGTTCGGGGCCATTCCGTTGGGCAGCTCGGAGAAGCCTGGCCAGCTGGTCTACCGCGTGATTTATTGGGGCGTCGGGTTCTTTGGGGCCTCGGCGATCATGCTGCTCAGCTGCATCATCACCGCCTTTTTCATCCCCAACATGCTCCGCAAGGGCACCGTCGATTTGCTGCTGGCCAAGCCGATCCACCGCGCCACGCTGCTGATTTACAAGTACATCGGCGGCATGACGTTCATCTTCCTCAACACCAGTGTGCTGATCTTCGGCCTGTGGCTGATCCTGGGCCTGCGCGGCGGCATCTGGGCGCCGTCGTTTCTGCTGATGATCTTCGTGCTGACCTTCGAGTTCGCTCTGTTTTACGCCTTGTCCACCTTGGCCGCCGTTCTGACGCGCAGCGCCGTCGTGAGCATTTTGATTTGCGTCGTGGCCTGGGGGCTGCTGCTGGGCCTGGGCTGGGCGTTCTGGCTCGCCGACTGCAAACCCGAAACCGCCAATCCCGAGAGCACGACGGGAACCGTTGTCAAAGTCATCCACACCGTCTCCCCCCATTATCTCGATTTCGATTGGCTGGCCGATACGGTCATCCAGGAGAATGTTCTGTCACTGTCAGAGGGGGAGCGGCTCAAGATGCAGGCCCAGGGATACGGTATGCTCAACTGGTCGGAGAGCATCACGGTGACGTCGCTGTACATCGTTCTGCTGCTCGGCCTGTCCTGCTGGCGCTTCGCCGTGCGAGATTACTGACGACATGACGGAAGCCGTCTTTCAGCGTTGTATCCATCCCCACTGCGGCGCCACCTGCGGCGTGGACGAGATCGCCTTCGCCTGTCCGCGCTGCGGCGGACTGCTCGATGTCGCCTACGAATGGGACCGCCTGTCGCCGCCGCGCGCCCTGACCGACTTCGAGTCCAAATGGGCCGACCGCCACAATCCGCTCAGTTTCAGCGGCGTTTGGCGCTTCCGCGAGCTGCTGCCGTTCGCGCCGCCGGAACAAGTGCTGACCATCGGCGAAGGACAAACCATTCTGCAAAAGGCCGACAACGTCGCCGGCTACGTCGGCGTTGAGGCGGGCAGACTGTTTCTGCAATACGAGGGGCTGAACCCGTCGGGCAGCTTCAAGGACAACGGCATGACGGCGGCGTTCACGCACGCCCGCATGGTCGGGGCGCGCCGCGCCGCCTGCGCCAGCACCGGCAACACCAGTGCCTCGCTGGCCGTCTTCTGCTCCGCCACCGGACTGATGCGGGCCGTTATCTTCATCGGCAGCGGCAAGATTTCTTACGGCAAATTGGCGCAAGCGCTCGACCACGGCGCCCTGACCGTGCAAATCGCCGGCGACTTCGACGACGCCATGCAGCGCGTGCAGCAGGTCAGCCGGCGGCTCGGCATCTATCTCGTCAACAGCATCAACCCCTTCCGCCTCGAAGGCCAAAAGACGGTCATGTACCGCGTCCTGGAGGCGCTGCGCTGGGAGGCGCCCGACTGGGTCGTCGTGCCCGGCGGCAACCTCGGTAACGTCAGCGCATTCGGCAAGGCGTTCATGGAACTGGCGGAGTTGGGACTGCTGAAACGCCTGCCACGCCTGGCCGTCATCAACGCGGCCGGAGCGAATACGTTCTTTCAACTATTCGGACAGGCGAACCTGCGCTGGGAGGGCGGCAAACCGGCGCGGCTGACGATCGAGGATTATTACCGCAAGCTGGACGCCGAGCGCATCCGGGCGACGACCATCGCCAGCGCCATCGAGATCAATCGCCCGGTGAACCTGCCCAAGGCGCTGCGAGCGCTGGACCGCTGCGGCGGCGTGGTGCGCGAGGTCAGCGATCAGGACATCCTCGACGCCAAGGCCAAGGTCGGCGCCGGCGGACTCGGCTGCGAACCCGCCTCGGCCGCCAGCGTCGCCGGCGCGCGCAAACTGCGCCAGGAAGGCATCATCGGCGCCGGCGAGCGCGTCGTCTGCATCCTGACCGGCCACGCCTTGAAAGACCCGACCGCCACCATCGCCTATCACACGACCGACCAGAAGATGTTCGAGGACGTTCTCGGCACGCGCGGCGTCCGCCGCGCCACCTTCGCCAACCGCGCCGTCCAGGTGCCCAACGATCTCGAGGAGATCATCAAGGCCATTGAGGTTTATTCCTGATCGTGTATTTGGGAAATTTGGGCAAGATGGGCAACTCGTCTTGCGAGACTACGGTCCCCGTTCGTATACTCGACCTGGATGGGGTTTGCCAACAAGCCCGGAGCGCCAGCGACGGGTTCTTGTGCCCGTCGCTGGCGCTCCGGGCTTGTTGGCAAACCACGTCCCTCTTGTCCCTATCGCTCCTTTTGGTTGGCGTTGTGCAGGAGAGCGTGAACGCCGCGGCTCGCGGGTGATTATGCGCCGAGACAAGGCCGATGCTCCCTTTTCGCTCGCCAGTTTGGTCCGCGCCGCCGAGGAGCGCGATCCGTCCACTGTCGGCCACTCGCGGCGAGTGCGCGGCTACGCGCTGCATCTGGCCTCCGCTCTGGGTTTGGAGCGCCGCCAGCGCAAGCAACTCAGCCTGGCCGCCATGCTGCACGACATCGGCAAGGTCGGTATCCCCGCTCATATTTTGCACAAACCGGACCGCTTGACTCCGGAAGAGGAGCGCGTCATTCGCGGCCATCCCGAGGTGGGCGAGCGCATCCTGGCGCCGGTTGTCCGAAGCCGCGAGGTGCTGGCGGCGATTCGCGGCCATCATGAGCGCCTCGACGGCAGCGGCTATCCCGACGGCCTGGCGGGCGGTCACATTCCGTTGCTGGCTCGACTCCTCGCCATCGCCGATTGCTTCGACGCCCTCACGTCGTCGCGCTCCTACCGGCCCGCCCTGTCGGTGTGCGAAGCCCTCGCCATCCTCGAAGCCGGCGCCGGTTCGCACTTCGATCCAGCGTTTGTCCACACCTTTCTCCGCATCGCGCCGGACCTGCCGCTGGAGACGCCGCGTCCGATCATGGGCGTGCGTTGATGGCGTCGATGGCCTCGCGGGCGCTGTCGGCGACCGAGCGATAACCGCCGTACATGGCGCGAGTACCGTCCAGGGTTTCCCGCAGCATGGGCAGACTGCGGCCAGTGCCGATGCGCCGCAGCGTGCGGCAGGCCTCGACGCGGACGCCCCAATCTTGATCTTTCAGATACGGCCACACCGCCTCCTCGGCGGGAGACCCCAGCGCCTCGAGGGCGCGGCGCGTCTGCTCGCGCTCAAAGGGATGCTTGAAATTGCGCGCGATGGCGGCGGCGGCGCGAGCGTCCTTGAGACGGACGAGCATGTCGGTGGCGCGATGGCGGCACTCGTCGCCCTCGAAACCTCCGGGATCGCTTTCCAGCAGACGGATCAGCGCCGGTACGTTTTCCGTATCGCCCCACTTCTCCAGGGCGCGCATGGCGGCGACGCGCGGCCCGGCGTGAATGTCCTCCAGTAACGGCTCCAGGGCGCGGGCCGTCTCGGCGCGGCGGCGTGCCTCGACGGGATGCCGAGCGATCCACGACGCCGCGCTCTGACGCCGCGCCGGTTCGTGGTCCTTCAGCTGCGCCAGCGCCTCGTCGAGGTTGGCCGGCTGGCGCGGGAACAGTTCGATGCCGCCTGGTCCGGGCGGCATCTCTATCACGGGCTGGTTCTTGACTTTCTCCGCGAACTCGTCGGCGGCGCGGCCGGCCTCGCGGGTGATCGTGTAAATCAGGCCGGCGCAGATGGCGACGAGTGTCAGAAACAAGAGCGCGACGCCGCCGAGGATCCACACCAGCGGAGAAACGCCGCCGCCGCGCTTCTTCACGGACGGCAGCGGTTCGTCGATCTCGTCGGGGCGGCGCCGGCCGCGCGAGCGCTCGACCTGCGTGGTGGTCCCTCCCGGCGCCTGCACGGAGGTGGGACGCGCTTGGGGATCGGGAACGTGGAAGGTGGTCCGGCATTGCGTGCAGCAGATGCGCTTACCGCGCTCCGCGTCGCTGAGGCGGTACTCCGTGCCGCATTCAGGGCAGGTGGCCGGGATGGGCATGGTGAGTCACGCTCCGTTGCCGTCGAGGGTCGGCGCTACCCTTGGCTCTGGATGTGGAGTCCGCCGTCCTTGTTGCTGAACTGGCTCATCATGGTGACGACCTTGTCGTTGCGGAACGACAGCGTGATCTGGTTATTGCCGTTCCTCCACATCAGCACACGCAGGCCGGAAGTCGGCATGCGGACGTTGATTCCGAGCTTGCTCGCCGCCTTGTCGAGATCCTCGACCGCGGTCGGTTCGCCGAGGATGGCCTTGACCTCGGCCTCGCTCATGCCCAACTTGATCTTTTTGTAGTTCTCCTCCGTGACTTTGTTAGTCAGCGACCCGGACGCGAGCCAAATAATCAAGCCGCCCCCGCCGGCGCATCCCAGGAGCAGCACGGCGGCGCCGATGCCGCCGACGATCCAGACCCAGGCCGGCATGCCGCCCTTCTTGCGGCGGACTTCGCGCGGACGGGGCCGATCGTCCGCATCGTCGTCGCGCGCGCGAGCAGGCGCTTTCCGTGGGGCTGCGGTCTCGGTAACGGTGAACGGTTCGGTGCAGCTCTTGCAGCGTACTTTCTTGCCGAGTTGGCTATCGGCCAGCGAATACGCCTGCGCACAGTGCGGACACGATGTTTTGATGGCCATGTCAGATCCTCACTTCGATTCCGGCGGATCGGAAGGTTGTTTTTTCGGCCCCGGAGTTTTTTTTTCCAGATCGCGGACCAGATCGCGGAACATGTCGTTGCCGCGCACGGGATCGAACCTCTTGTCGTTTTTCAGGCGGGCGGCGTCGCGGAAGCCGCGCGCCACGGCCTGCCGCAGCGCGTCCAGCGCCTCCTTGAGGTTGGCGTCGCGCTCGTCGCGCTCGGCCGGCGTCAGTTCGGCCTTGCCGTCGCTGATCCTAGCGGCCGTCGCCATCAGGTCGTGCGCCACCCGGAACTGCTCTTCGGGATCACTCGGCCACAGTTTGCGACGTTCACGCAGCAGTTCGGTCGCCGTGTTCGTGTGACCCAGGCGCAGTTCCGCCTCGACCAGCGTGGCCAGGGCGTGCGTCAACATTCTGCGATAGGACTGGATGCCGCCGGCACGGCGGACTGCCAGGCGGGCGTGGTCGATGGCCTCGCGCAGCAGCGGCGGCGCTTCCTCGGGATGGTTCATGGCCATGCGGTTCCAACCGAGGTTGTTGAGCGTGCGCACGAGATCCTCGCGGTATTCCAGGTTGGCGGGATCGAGGCGAACGAGTCCCTCCTGAAGTTTGCGGGCTTCTTCGTAGGATTCAAACTCCTCCTGCCGGCGGTCCTTGAGTGCGCCGTGGATGGCGGCGATGTTGAAGTAACTCCAACTCAGTTCGCGGCGCAAACCGGGCGAGCTGCGGTCGAGATCGAACTGCTTTTTCTGGATGTCGCGGGCCTTCTGATGATGGTCGAGCGCCTGCTCCAGCCGCTTGTCGGCGCGAGCGAGGAAGCCCATCATGCGATGGCTGGCGGCCAGGTCGCTCTGATAGCGGCGAACCAGCGGATAGTCGCGGGCGAGCTTCTCGCGGATGTCGTAAGCCCGCTTGCAGACTTCCTTGGCCTCCTCGTGTCGGCCGTCGGCGCGCAGGGCGTTGAAGAGGTTTTGCAGAGCGGCGGCCAGATCGGCGCGGGCGCCGGGCTCGCCGGAGCGCGCCAATTCTTCGCGCAGCCGGCAGGCCTCTTCCAGCGACGCCACGGTCTCGTCTCGGCCACCGAATTCGCGACCGCGCAGGGCGGCGTAATTCGACAGCGTGGCTGCCAGGTTCGATTGCAGCACGCGGTCCTTCGGCTTCTCCTTCAAGAGTTGTTCCTGGATGTTCCGGGCCTGCCGATACCAGTTGCGGGCCTGCCCCAGCCGGCCGCGCTGCTGTTCGGCCCAGCCGAGATTGCTCAGCGTCAGCCCCAGACTGGCGCGCATGTCCCAGTCTTTTTTCGCGTTCTTCCGCTTCTCGGGCGGCTGGGCCAGGTAGTTCTCGTACAGGACGCGCGCCTCGTCCAGGCGCGTGACTACATCGTCGGTTTTATCCTGGAACGGAGCGGAATCGTTGAGGATGCCGCCTAGCCGTCGCAGCAGGTCGAAGTCGTCGGGGGCGTCGCGCTGGAGATCGCGGTAGATCGCCAGGGCGTGCTCGAAGGCGTCGCGGGCCTCGGCGCGGCTGCCGATGGCGTGGATGACGCGGGCCATGCTCTGATAGGTGTCGGCCTGCTCGCGGCGCAGCGTCGGATCGTTGCCGCGGCGGTCGAGGAAGCTCTTGTAGTAGGTAAGGGCGTCCTGTAGCAGGGCCTTGCGCAGCGGCTGAAGACTCGGCGTATCGCGCAACTCCTCGCTGACGCGCCGGCAGTAATCGTGTACCGCCTGATGCGCCATGCGGAAGCTGCGCTCGGCTTCCACGAAATGTTGCTCCGCGTCGCGGCGGTGCTTTTCGGCGTCCTCGCGGGCGGCCTTGGCCTCTTCGGCCTCGCGTTCGGCCGTGCGGGCATGTTTCTTGGCTTGACTGGCGCTGTCCTCGGCGTGCAGCCACAGGGCGATGACGCCGCTGACGCCGATCAGGAAGGTCGCGGCCAATGCCAGCGTCAGGGCGGCGACGACCGGCTGGCGGCGGGCCATGCGCCAGACGCGCTCCAGCGGGCCGACCGGCCGGGCGAGGATCGGCTCGCCGTTGAGAAAACGGCGCAGGTCGTCGGCCAACTCGCGGGCGCTGGCGTAGCGGCGCTGCGGTTCCTTGTGCAGACACTTCAGGCAAATCGTCTCCAGGTCGCGCGGGACCGACGGATCATGGACGCTCGGCCGGGTCGGTTCCTGTTCGATGACCAGGCGCACGGTATCGAGGGGCGTGACGCCGCGGAAGGGTGGTCGGCCGGTGAGCATCTCGTAGAGGATGGCGCCTAGCCCGTAGACGTCGGCGGCGGTGGTGACGGCGGTGGCCGAACCGGACGCCTGTTCCGGCGCCATGTAGCCGGGCGTGCCGAGGATGGCCCCGGTGTGCGTCAGCACTTGTGGGTAAGGCAGCGTCGGCGCCGCGGACAGGCCGCGGGGCGTGGACGGTATTTCCGACCGTCCCGGCCGCGACGCGCGCTTGGCCAGCCCGAAGTCGGTGACCATCGGCTGAAAGGATGAAGGATGAAGGATGAAGGATGAAGCGGAAGCGGTAGGTTTTTCTTCATCCTTCATCCTTCCTCCTTCATCCTTTTGGAGGAGGATGTTGGCGGGTTTAAGGTCGCGGTGGAGGATGCCGCGCTGGTGGGCGTAGTGGATGGCGTCGGCGACGGTCGCCAGCAGCGCGGCCGCCTCACGATCGGACGGGAGCTGTTCGGACGCCGCCAACCGCTGCGCCAGGCTGCCGCCCTCCACCAGTTTCATGCTCAGATAGGGGTGGCCGTCGTGCGTGCCGACTTCGTGGATGGGCACGATGTTGGGATGATCGAGCTGGGCGGCGGACTCGGCCTCGGCGCGAAAGCGTTGCAGATCGTCGGCCGACGCCCACGGGCCGGCCAACAGCATTTTCAAGGCGACGACCCGTCCGAGGCTCTTTTGCCAGGCCTTGAAGACGACGCCCATGCCGCCGCGCGCGATCTCCTCGATGATCTCGTAATCGCCGAACTTGCGCAGGTTGCCGAGCCGGGTGGCCGCCGGCACCAGCACGCGCAGCGGGGCGGCCAGGTAGTCGAAGCGGTCCTGATCGGCGAAGAAGTCGGCGAGTTCGTTCGCCAGTTCGGGATGGCTGTCGAACAATTCCTGGCGGCCGGGCGCGGAACCCTCCTTGAGGGCTTGCAGGTACGACGCCAGCACTTCATTCAGGCGTTGCTCGCGATCCGATACGGTAAGTGGGGCCATGATACATTCTCAGTTCGGGTCGTGCAGCAGGGTTCGCAGGTTTTGCAGACCGCGGCGCAGCAGTCCGGCGACGGACGCTTCGCTGCGGCCCAGGCGGGCGGCGATCTCGGCCACCGAGGCGTCGCGCAGATGGTGCAGTTCGACGGCGGTGCGCTGGTCCTCCGGCAAACGCGCCAGCGCCGTCGCCAGTTCCAGCATCTGCTCGTGGCGGGCGACGACCTCGCTGGGCGACGATTGATCGGCCGCCAACCACGCCTCCAACCGCGCCGACGATTCGCCGATGGCTCGCTCGAAGTCGTGCTCCAGTTCCAGCTCGCGCTGGAACTTGCGGGCGGCGTCGATCAGGGTGTTGACCAGAATGCGTCGCAGCCAGCCCGCTTCCTCGCCGGCCGTCCGCCCGCGAAACTGTCCGCGATTCTGGTGGGCCTTGACCAGCGTTTGCTGCACGATGTCGGACGGATCGAGCTTGCCGCGCAGTCGCGGATCGAGTTGGATCCGGGCCAGCAGATGCAGATAATCGCGGTAGTTCTCCCAGTTGTGGTTGGGAGATTGGGCTTGCGGCTGCATCGGAGCACCTGAGAAAAAAGACGGTCCGCGGCGGCGCATCGACCGCGCCACGGGTGATTTTTTGTTCCGTCGTTGTATTGTCGCTGCCGGAACGGATGGGGTCAACGACAGCAGCGAGGCGGCTGCCTCAAGTTGCCGCCGCCTCGCGCAGCAGTTGGGCGGGATGCACGGCGATGCGGCCGGTGCAGTGGACGATCTGCATGCGGCAGGAAAAGCCAGGGGCGACGATCGCGGCATCCGGCGGCGCTTGCCGCAGCGCCGGCAGCAATCGCTGCTCGGCCACTTGCAGCGATACGTCGTAATGCTCCTTCTCGTAGCCGAACGATCCCGCCAATCCGCAGCAACCCGCGTCGAGTTCCGTCACCGTCGCGCCGGGGATGCGCCGCAGCAGCGCCAGCAGCGCGGCCGTCCCAGTGAGCGAGCGCTGGTGACAGTGCGGCTGCACCAGGATTTGCCGCAATCTGGTGGGACCGGCGTCTCGCCGGTCCTGTGTTCCCCCGACCGGCGAGACGCCGGTTCCACCGTGCTGCAACCGTTGCTCCAAATACTCCTCGAAGGTCGAGCAAGCGGCGGCGACGGTGTCCGCCATCGCACGCAAACGGCCGCGCAGCAGGGCGGGGTAATCATCCTTCAGGGTGAGGATGCAACTCGGCTCGCAGGCGAGGATCGGCTTGCCCTCGGACGCCCACGGATAGAGGGACTTGACGTTGCGCTCCGCATGAGAGACCGCCTCGCCGAGCATTCCGTTGGAGATCAGCGGCCGGCCGCAGCACGACAGGCCGCCCGGAACATCCAGCGCGACCGCGCATCCGACTCGTTCGAGCAGGTCCACGGCGGCCATGCCGACGGCCGGCTCGTGATAGTTCGTGAACGTATCCGGGAACAGCAGCACATCGGGCGCGCGGCCGGGACCGGTGGCACGGCGATCGTGGAATTGCTGGACGAACATCCGGCGCGCGAAGGCGGGCGGCAGGCGGCGGGCGTCGATGCCGAGCAGTTTGTCGTTCAGCCAACGCAGCGGATGACTGCGGACCAGCCAGTTCGACAGCGGCGCCAGCCGGCATCCCCAGCGGCTGACATCAGCGACGCGACCGAACAATCGACTTCGCCAGGGCGTGCCGTGTTGTTGGTGATACGCATGCAGAAATTCCGCCTTGAGGCGCGCCATATCGACGTTGGTCGGGCACTCACTCTTGCACGCCTTGCATTCCAGGCAGAGATCGAGCGCATCGCGCACGGCGGGATCGGTCAGTCCAGATAGCTCGATCTGGCCGGTCAGCGCCAAACGCAGGACGTTGGCCCGGCCGCGCGTGCTGTGCTGCTCGTCGCGCGTGGCCTGGTACGACGGACACATCGTTCCCGTGCGCGTCTTGCGGCACTCGCCGACGCCGGCGCACAACTCGGCCGCTCGCGCCATTCCGCCGTCGGCGGTGAAATCGAACGTCGTCGGCACGTCCGGCGTGACGTAGCGCGCCCCATAGCGCAGGTTGGCCGTCAGCGGCGGAGCATCGACGATCTTGCCGGGATTGAGGATATTGGAGGGGTCTAAAGTGTGCTTCAACTCACGGAACGCCTGATACAGCGCCGATCCGTACATCTTTTCCTGAAACGGTGAGCGAACCAGTCCGTCGCCGTGTTCGCCGGACAGAGCGCCGCCGTACTTGAGGACGAGATCGGCCACCTCGGCGGCGATTGTCTCGAAGCGATGGACGCCGGCTTCCGTTTTCAGGTCGATCACGGGGCGGACGTGGAGGCAACCAACCGACGCATGGGCATAGACGCCGGCTTTTGTGTCGTGACGGCGCAGGATCGCCAAAAACTCGGCGATGTAATCGCGCAAATGCTCCGCCGCGACGGCACTGTCCTCGACGAAGGAAATCGCCTTGGCGTCGCCCTTCTCGGCCATCGACAGTCCCAGCGATAGACGCCGCAGTTTCCAGATGCGCGCCTGCGCCGCCGGCTCGGTTGCGCGATGATGATGATAGCCGAAAGAGCGACTTCGCAGGTCCGCTTCCAGGGCGTCCAGGCGCGCGGGCAAGTCCTCGCCGCGATCCGCGTAGAACTCGACGATCAGGATAGCCCCGGGATCGCCCTTGAGAAAATCGCGCAACCGTGAGGCTTCCGGGTTCAGCCGCGTGGCGTCGAGGACGTACTTGTCGATGACCTCGACGGCCACGGGTTGATGGGAGAGGATCGCCGGCGCCGCGGCCAGCGCTTCGAGCAGATCGGCGAACTGAACGACCAGCAGCGCTTTGGCCTGCGGCAGAGGCTCCAGGTGCAGCTTCGCTTCCAGCGTGACGGCGAGCGTGCCCTCGGAACCGACGAGCAGATGCGCCAGGTTGAACGCTTGCTCGTTCGTGAAGCGGTCGAGATTGTAACCGCCGACGCGGCGGAGGATACGTGGATAGCGGCGCTCGATCTCGGCGGCCTGTTCCGCCGCCAACCGCCGCACGACGCGATAGCATTCGCCCTCCCGATCCGTCTGCCGGCATTTCGCTTCCAATTCCTCGGCGTCGAGGGAGCGCAGGTGGACGGTCTGTCCATCCGTCAGGACGGCGTGCAGTTCCCGGACGTGATCGATGGTCTTGCCGTAGACGAGCGAGTGGGTGCCGGAGGAATTGTTGGCGATCATGCCGCCGATGGTGGCGCGGTCGGACGTGGAGATGTCGAGCGGAAAATGCAGCCCCAGCGGTTGCAGCGCACGGTTCAGTTCGTCGAGGACGCAGCCCGGTTCGACGCGCGCCCAGCGCTCGGCGGCGTTGATTTCCAGCACGCGGCTGAGATGACGCGAGCAATCGAGGACGACGCCAGGGCCGATGCACTGGCCGGCCTGCGAGGTGCCGCCGCCGCGCGCCGTCAGCGGCATGCCGAAGCGTGTACAGATCTTTACCGACGCTACGATGTCGGCGGCCGATTTCGGAAACACAACGCCCAGCGGCACGATCTGGTACACGCTGGCGTCGGTCGAGTACAGGGCGCGGCTGAGGCGATCGAAGCGGATCTCGCCCGTCACGTCCGCCGTCAGGGCTGCCTGCAACCCGGCCGCATCCACCGTGTTCGGCGCTGCGGCGGAAGAGTCCGGCAGTACGGGCAGGGAGACGGCGGTCATCGCAGGCCTTTCTCATGGCGGCGGAACTTGAGCAATCCATCGCGAGGCGGTCACAGACTCCTGATGCGGGGGTAGATGCAGCAGCGGAGAGGAGAAGGGCGATTGATCCTCAACAACCTGTAAGGAGACTACTCATGGACGCGACGCGAACGAGACGGACAAAAGACCTCGCCCGCCGCGTGTGGTACGCCGGCCATCGCCAACGCCGCTTCGCCCGCCACATGGGCTTCGCCGGCCTTCCACCGGCCACCCCCTCACTTGCCGCCGATGCACCACAAATGTTCGTAGGTGCGAAGGAAGATTTCATCGCCGGCGACGGCGACCGAGGACAGCACGCGCTCGCCGAGCTTGTTGCGGGCCAGCAACTCGTACTTCGGGCTGGCTGAGAGGACCAGGGTATCTCCGTTCATGATGTTGATGTACAGCCGGCCCGCCGCGTACACGGGCGAACTCCACGTTTCACTGCTGACACGCTCCTTTTTCCACAAATCCTCGCCGGTCTTCACATCGAAACACTGCGCCAGCCCCGATTCGTTGAGCAGATAGGCGTGGCCGTCGATGAGAACAGGAGAGCCGATGCGCTGCGGATGCCGCTGTTTGTGGTGCCAGAGGCGGCGAGTGTCCGTGACGTCGCCCGCGCCGCCGGCGCGGACTGCCAGCGCCGGGCCGTAATAGCCGGACACGGCCATCACGATGCCGTCGGACGAACAGACCGGCGACGCATACACCAAATTTCCCAGGCCGCCGCACGACCACAGTTCCTTGCCCGTCTTCGGATCGAACCCCTTCACCTTCTTCGGCACGCCCAGGATCAATTCGTCGCGATCGTCGCCCCGCGCGACGATCGGCGTACACCAGGAGCCGAGCCATTCTTTCGGACCGGCCGCGCCCGACTTGCCGCCGGGTTCGTCGTGTTTCCAGACCGTTTCGCCGGTCGTCTTTTTGACCGCGAGCAGGAATTGCCGTTCGCCGGGACCGCACCAGAGGATGACGAGATCGCTGTAAAGGATCGGCGACGAGGCGTTGCCCCAGATGTGTTCGAGCTTGCCGACCTCCTTGCGCCACAGTTCCTTGCCGGCGAAGTCGTAGCAGACCAGTCCGGCCGAGCCGAGACTGGCGACGACGCGCTCGCCGTCGGTGACGGGGCTGGCCGAGCAATAGGGATTGGTTTCGTGCGTGGATTCCTTGCCGGTGTAGGAGGTCTCGCGCTGCCAGAGGAGCTTGCCGTCGGCGCGATTGAGGCACAGCACGGCACGGCGTCGGCCCTTGTCCAGAGCTTGCGTGAGGAACACACGGTCTTTCCAGACGATCGGCGAGGAGTTGCCGGGGCCGGGCAGAGGCGTCTTCCAGCGGACGTTCTCGGTTCGGCTCCACTTGAGCGGCGGCGTCTTGGCGGAGGAATGGCCGTCGCCGTGCGGGCCGCGCCAGGCCGGCCAGTCGTCCGCCGTCAGCGTCGCCGCGCAGGTCGTTAGCACCACGCAAGCAGAGATGCAGGCCGCTTTCATGGAGGAACCCTCGGCAGGTATGGGGAGATCGCGTCCGCCTCATTGTAATCGGCGCGCGCCTGAATGGCGTCGGTCAGTTCGCACCGCGCGTGGCGATCACCAGGCGGGCCACCGACCAGTATCCCTTGAAACCCATGTCGCGCACCTCCACCTCGAAACCGTGCCGGCGCAGCAATTGCTCCACTTTCGGCAGCAGGAACGTCAGGTAATACATGATGAACGGCGGCTTGATGAGGAAGTTGCGCACGCGCATCGCCCCGTTGAACAGGCGCGACATCCAGTAATGCGGCGAGATTAAGGACGGCATGTGCGTCGTGAGGAAGACGAACCGGCCGCCCGGTTTCAGGACGCGGGCGATCTCGGTTACGAATCGCGGCTCGTCCTGTTGCAGAATGTGCCCGAACGCGCCGAAGGAGACGGCGATATCGAACTCGGCGCTGAAGGGCATCGCCAGTACGTCGCCGCGGACGAACTCCAGCCGGGCCGGGCCGGGCGCTTCGGCCGTGAGCTGGCGAGCGACATCCAGCATGCCCTGGCTGAAGTCGATGCCGACGACGCGCTGGCGACAGTGCGGCCGCAGCATCGCCATCGCCGCGCCGGTGCCGCAGCAGAGATCGAGTCCGGCGTCGAAGGGGCCGAGCGCTTGCAGATGCACGCCGACGGCGTCGAGCAGCGGTTGCGGCGTGCGAAAGGGAGTGTAATCGAACTTCGGCGCCAGCAGATCATAGCCGCGCTGCGTCGAGGACAGCGCTTGCACGGCCAGTTCCCAGAACGTCGGTCCCTTGGGATGAAACATCATTGCTTCCTCGGTTTGCGGACGTTTCCGCGAAGCGTCGCTACTCTCTACCATAGCAACGGAGGTATAGCCATGAAAACCATCCTCGGCATCAACGGCGCCGCCGGCCGCATGGGGCAGCGCCTGGTTCACCTGACCTGCGAAGACAACGAGCTGACGCTGGGCGCCGCCCTGGAGGCGGCCAATCATCCGCGACTGGGACAGGACATCGGCGAGGTGGCCGGACTCGGCAAGCTGGATGTGCCGGTGCGCGCCGATCTGCCGCACGATTCGCGGCTGGAAGTGCTGATCGACTTTTCGATGCCGGAAGGCACGATGGCGGTGCTGCCGTTGTGCGTGGCGCGGCGCATTCCGCTGGTGGTGGCCACGACCGGCCACACGGCGGAGCAGCGGCGCGAGATCGAAGCCGCCGCCCATCAAACCGCCGTGCTGATGGCCCCAAACATGAGCCTGTCCGTCAACGTCCTCTTTCAACTGGTGCGCCAGGCCGCGACGCTGCTCAAGGACAAGGGCTTCGACGTGGAGATCGTCGAGCGTCATCATCGTTTCAAGAAGGACGCGCCGAGCGGCACGGCGTTGCACTTCGCGCGCCTGGTGCAGGAGGTGATGGGGCAAACGAATCTGCGTCACGGCCGCGAGGGACTGGTCGGCGAGCGTCCGCCGCACGAGATCGGCGTTCACGCGCTGCGCACCGGCGACAACGTCGGCGAGCACACCATCATTTTCAGCACGCTGGGCGAGACGCTGGAGCTGGTCCACAAGGGCCACACGCGCGACAGCTACGCGCGCGGAGCGCTGGCGGCGGCGAAGTTCCTGGCCGGGAAACCGCCGGGACGCTACACGATGAATGACGTGCTGGGATTGTAAGAAGAGCAATGACAAGCCCGGAGCGCCAGCGACGGGTTCTTCGCACCCGTCGCTGGCGCTCCGGGCTTGTATCATCTCTTATCGTTGCCAGCGTCGCAGGGACGCTCGCGCCTCCTCCGTCAGCCGCGTTCCTGCCGGGCCATCCGCGATTTGCCGTAGCACGTCGCGGGCCGGTTTATCGCCGATGCGTTCGAGTACTTCGATGATCCGCAAGGAACGCAAGCGCTCGCTGGAAACATGTCCTGCCGCGTCCAGGTCGTCGAGCAGTTGTTGCAGACGGCGCCGGCTCTCCAGGGTTGGCTTGCGTTGGAGCGCTTGCCGCAGAGCCGGCTCGGCGGCGTCGCCGAGCTTCTTCAGTTCGCCCGTCGCCTCCTCGCGCTCACGGAAGTCATCGCTGTCGAGTTTCTGGAGCAGCCGGGCGAGGCGTTCGGCATCCACAGCGGCGGCTGACGCCATTTTCTCAGCGAGGAAGGGCACTGCCTGAGCCGGCGACGCGGTCAGCGCAATCATGCAGTCGTAAGCCTCCGCGGCCGTCCCGCGCAGTCCGGTCCACAACTCGGCGAGCTTCTCCGGCTTGATGATCGGTGCGTTCTTGGCATCGACCGCGGCCAGGCCGGCGACATCCCAGATAAGGACGGTTGAATCGTGGCCACCGGAGGCGAGCGTGCGGCCATCGGGCGAAAAGCTCAGTGAAAAGATGCCACCGATATGGCCGGTGAAGCGACGGACAACCTTGCCGTCGGTCACACGGATGAGTTGTACGCTCTCCTCTTTCTTGCTCGCCAGTGCCAGCAGTCGGCCATCAGGCGCAAAGGCGATGGGAGCCGCCAGCGCCGCATCCTTAATGACCAGGCGCGGCTGTCGGCTGGCGATTTCCCACAGATGCAAAGCCCCATTCCCTGTCACCGTGGCGATGGATCGTCCATCCGGCGCTACCGCGATGCCGTGAGCTCCGTCGTCCTGGTTGCCGATGGAAGGAAGATTATGCCCTGTCGCTACGTCCCAGCGAAGGACGTGCGTTTCGCTGCTGCAGGCATACAACGTCTTGCTATCGTATGAAAAGCAGGCCGCGAACAGCCACGGCAGTCCGTGCGGCCGCCGCCGTTGCCATTCACGCTCCGTGGCCGGCGCTTGGTCGGAAGGCGCCTGGAGAGAGCAGCGCTTCCCTTGCGGGCCGATGCCAAAGACGCCAATCCGCGTTCTATCCAGCCAGGCAATCATCTTGCCATCCGGGGACATGAGAGCCTGCTGCCCTACACTTAAATTGGCACTGATGGTCCGAATGCTTTGCTGTTTTGCTCCACTCTTGGTGTCCCAGACTTGGAGCTCGGAAGAATGGGCCGAGCCAGCAAGCAGGGACTTGCCATCAGCGGAGAAACGTAGGGGCGGTATCCCGTCTTCAAAAGTCTGCAAGAGCTTGCCCGTTGCCGTTTCCCACAGCCAAATGCCACCGTCCACAGAAGCCGAAACCGAAGCTACCATTTTTCCATCCCGCGAGTAAGCGATGTCCTTAATGGCCTGTGCCGGTCCCTCCGCCCCCCGCCGCTCGCGCCAGGCAGCCACGTCCCAGAGTCGGAGGCGATTCTCCTTGCTGCGCACGAGGATCGTCTTGCCGTCTGGGCTAAAGGCCAGCTGCATGATGGAGGTGGGCAGAAGACGTGACTTGTGAAGTTGCTTTTGGGCGGCGACATCCCAAAGGCAGAGCACGCGATCTTTCCCTCCGGAAGCCAGCGTTTTGCCGTCCGGCGCGAACGCCAGCGCGGGCACGGGGCCTTGGAGTCCGGTGAGTATGCACAGCTCCTTGCCGTTTTCCACTTGCCAGAGAGTGATCTTGCCCGGCTGCCACCGACTATTATCCCGTTTGCTGGAGGCGGTCGCCAGCGTCTTGCCGTCCGGAGAAAAGGCCGCACAGTAAACGTCCTCGGAATGACTCAGTTGACGAACCTCTTTGCCCGTCCGCGTCTCAAACAGCTGGACTATGTTCGCCTTCCCTACCTGGTGGCCAACGGCCAAAAGTTTGCCGTCCGGCGACAGGCCCCAAGCTATCCAGCGGCCGCCTTCCAACTCCCCCAGTTTTTTCCCCGATGGGACATCCCAGCGAAACACATTGCCGCTGTCGGCCACGGTAATCATCGTCCGTCCATCGGGGGTGAAAAAGGCCGCTTCCCAAATACCCACATCCTCGGAATAGGTTCGCCCGAACGAATGACCTCTGAAGCGGCGCGTTTCCTTGCCGGACGCAAGATCGACGAAGCGCAAAATACCGTCTTCGATGCTATGGCGGCCGAACACCCCGGCTGAGCCAATGACGATGGATTTGCCGTCGGGCGTGAAGGCTACGTAGTGAACCTCACGGTCAAAGGTGAAGCGACGCGTGAGCTTTCCCGTGGCCATGTCCCAGAGCACCCCGCTCTTGCCGTGCATGAGAGGCACAGCGGCGACGGTTCGACCGTCCGGCGAAATCACGAACGAGCCGAGCATGCCTTCGTGGCGAAAGCGTGCGCTGCCGAGCCGAGCGACGGCTCCCGGCGGCAGCGGATCGCCGTGGGCATCCGTCCGCGGCTGCTTCGCGGCTGCCCTTTGCTTCGGCACGGTGTTTTCGGCTGTTTCCGTTGGTTCGGGAGGTTTCGCGCCGAAGGTTCGATGGGCGGCCCAGCCGCTGGCCGCAACGAGGAGGGCCAGGGCCGGCAAACACACGGTCCGACTCTTGATTTTGGCGATGAGTAGCACCGTTATCCCTTTCCGCATCAGGGCCGCGACCGACAGTGAACTCAGCATCATGACGTTTCCTCCTGAAGCGAACAGACGGGCCGCTTGCAACGTGGTAATTGCCTCTCACCAGCGTAATACCGGGAACGAGGCAAAGCTATGTGAAATTATGATCGTGCGATGGAATTTTCCCACAGGTGGGGAGGAAGTGCCGAGCGTCTGTCTGAAGGGGTGCGGTCAGGCGGCCACGGTTCCCTACGAGGCGCCGAGGCGGCGGATACCTCGCAGCCCCTGCGGTCTAATGGTTGGTCAGGGATCATCACCCCGGCCCTTCCTTTGATCTCAAGAAGGACGAATAATCCTTGAGGCGAATCGCGTTAGCCGCCTGCGCGATCCGCGCGGTGGAGCGATTGATTATCCACTCCGTCATGCGGCCCGGCACTATCCGCATCAACTGCTTGAGGAGCCAACCGATGACCGACTTCCTTTCTCCCGACCTCATCAACTTTGCGGATTGGAGTCCCAGCGCCTGATTGGCTTCCACAAACGGCCGCATCGCGCTCTCGAATTCCGCAAATGCACGCGGAAGATCGCCGGACGCCGCCGCCAATTCTCCGGCGAGCACATAGGCGCCGATGAGCGCGATGCTCGTGCCTTGCCCGGACATGGGCGAAGCGCAATAGGCAGCGTCTCCCACCAAGACGACTCGGTCTTGCGACCATCGGGGCATGTCGATCTGAGCCGCCGTATCAAAGTACCAATCCGACGCCGTTGGCATCATCTCCAGCAGTCGAGGAACCTCCCAGCCGATTCCCTCATAGACCGTTTTGAGCGCTTGCTGCTGCTGATCCCTGTCGCGCAAATCAATCCGAAGAGACGGGGCCGCAAAGCCAAAACAGGCCTTGACATTCGCATCACCGCGAGAACTCCAGATCGCGGCAACTCGACCCAGCTCGGAGTACTGAATCTCCATTCGGTCCAATTTCAAATAATTGGGGACGGAGTACACACACAAATACAAACCCAGCTCGCGAAGAAACCGCGATTCCTCTCCAAATACAATTCGCCTCACATTGGAATGAAGCCCGTCCGCGCCGATCACGCAATCGAACTCGCGCACACCGTTCTTTGTGAACTGAACCTGTGTGCCGTTTGAAGATTGGGTGATTCCCTGAACGGTATCGCCAAAAAGCAACTCGACATCCCCAAGATGGTCCCTCAGGATCTGACACAATGTGCCGCGAACGATCTCGATATCTCCGCCGACGCGATGCCCAAAGTCATCCCCGCTCATCCGATTTACGACCTTGCCTTCTTTATCGACGAGCAGGGCGCCCTGCATATCGGTATGCGCCGCAACAACCGCGTCATGGACCCCCATCTGCCTGAGAACCTGTAGCGCCGCCCCGCGCACGTCGATCTTATAGCCGCCAACCAACAGGGACGGCGCCCGCTCCACGATGGTCGGACTATACTCATAGCGCCTCAGCCAATAGGCGGCAGTGAGTCCCGCGGGTCCGGCGCCTGAAATCAATACTCTCATCCGCGTCTCGAATCGTGTTGGAGAAGTGTTGGATAACCGTCCGCTCCGTTCATGGTAAACGTGCCCGTCGGCGAACTCGAAGCCCGATACGACCGCGCGGCTGACGTCCCCTTCGGATTCCGAAACTCCAGCCACTACCCGACACGAATAGGAAGGGCCGATCGGCTGCCGCGCTTGCCAGCTCACTTTGGCCCTTTGCCACGCCGCGCTCGTTCTTCCTCCTCGATGTAGATCCGCGGCGTGATCTCAGCGACCAACCAGCGCTCGTTCTTTCGGACGGCAGGCGGCCGGTAGCCAAGGGGCAGCAGGATGCTTCCGCCGTCGGGAAGGTAACGCGCCTGAGACAAGCTGGCTTCCTTCGCAAACACAATCTCCCCAACGGCTTCCGTATCCTTTTCGTCCACCGCCACCTTGACCTTTTCGATGCCTTCGATTTCCAGACTCTTCTCCAGGAATTTGGCGCGCACGAAGCGTCGATCGGCACTGATGTGAACCTGTGCGCCAAGAGTGAAGCCCTCGTCAATCGTTTGTGGGGCTTTCTTACCCCGCCGAAGTTGGTCGGGGGTCGGCAAGCAGTTGATCGGCTTGGTCGCGGTCAGCAACACGCCCTCCTTGCCGGGGTCAATGTTGATTTCTTTGCCCGCCAGGAGCGGTTTTTGTTTCTTGAGCAGCGCGAACAGCGAGCCATCCGCCGGAGGCTTGTTTTCCAGCTCCTCAAGATCCGCCTTGGAGCGCCACCTGGCCTTCGCGAGTTTGTTGTGGAAGGCCTCATCGACTTCGTAAAGTCGAGCCTTCATGATGACGTAGATCTCGCTGCCTCGGTCGGGCTTGGGCTTCTCGTCTGGTTTCGGCTGCGCTCCAGCATTCGCGAGGAGGTGCGGAAGCGTTCCGATGGCGGTGAGGCACACGACGATGATTCTTCGATACATGGAAACACCTCATGTCGATTGGTGGCCGAACGAACAAGCTCACCAGCGGACTCACGCGGGAAGGCGCTGAAGCTCGAACAAGCGTTATTCGCCTGGCCGGTCTGGTGCCGCGTTTTGTTCGGCGCGGCCGCTTGTCCCCAACAGGCCGACTGGGTCGATCTGGAGTGTCACGGCGTCCCCGGCCTGGTGGACCACGGTGGCTCCCAACCGTCGGTAGAAACCCATGCCGGTGGTGTTGCTCGCGCTCGCCACCCAGGCCATGTGGGTGCAGTCCGTTGCGGCCGCCACCTCGGCCAGCCGACCCATCAGCAGACGCCCGACCCCTTGCCGGCGGGCGGGCGGGTGGACGTAAAGGTCGTCCAGCCAGATGCTCGGGCGTCCCCGAAAGGACGAGTAGCGGAAATAATACAACGCGAACCCGACGGCCGGGCCGGGTCCACCCACCAACAGCGCGAACGCGAACGGCCGTGAGCCGAACAAGTGCCGGCGGATCAACTCCTCGGTGGTACCAAGATCCCCGTCGAAGGCACCCAGTTCCCGGTCGAACTGGGCTTTCGCGCGGACGAACGCCAGAACCTCGGCCACATCGTCCGCTGTCGCCTCACGCACTTGCATTCATCCGCCTCCTCCGACCGCTTCCGCCGAACTACTAATTCGAGCGCGCCCCCCTTCCGATGTTCGACCGCGCCGGTGTGCTCTAACACCGGCAAGTCCGAAACCGTTCCGGACGACGTAACTGCCTCACAGTAAACAACCTTTCACCGATTGTCCAGCAAAACCCGCTGGTGTTAGAACCCGCACTCTAACCCAGAACGTCGATCTGATTGGAGCGTGCCGCAGGACCGAAAATCCGCTCGCAGGTGGGGAGGAAGTGCGCACAGTCTGTTTGAAGCGGTGCAGCCAGCCGACCACGGTTCCCTACAGGGCGCCGAGGCGGCGGAGTCCTTGCGGGCAAGGATGGCGCGCGGCCCGTTGACGCCTACCGATGGCCCACGTACAATCCAACCCTGAATTCCACCAACCCCGGTCACGCCCAAACAGAGCGAGCGGAGACCGGCCTGGCATCCATCACCCGGAGGACCATCATGCGAATGCTTCTCAGCTGTGCGATTGTTGTTGGGTTGGTTCTCGTGGCCACAGCGGCTCCCCAAAAGAAGGGGGACAAAGGCAAGGCCGCTGCGATCGACAAGGATCTGCTAGTCGGCAAGTGGCAGACGCCGGCCGTCAAGGCGGTTAAAGGGGCCAAGCCGCCAGCCCGGGAGTTCACCAAAGACGGGAAGTGCTACCTGGGATCCCCCGACGGAAAAGGCCCGCGACTCGAAGGAACATACGAGTTGGAGAACGACAACCTGACGATAAAGTGGGCTGGGGCTCCCGGCGTGCCTGGTGAAGTGCAGAAGTACAAGGTCACAAAACTGACCAAAACCGAGCTGATCATGGCCGTGGGCAAGCGGACCGAGACGTGGAAACGAGGGAAGTAGCTCTCCGGCACGCATCCCTTCGCCAGAGGTCAGACCTGCTTGCGCGATGGAGCCAGGTGGCCACGGTGTCCGGGAGGACGCCGAGGCGGCGGATCCCTTGCGGGCGCTGCGGGATGGTGAGTCACTTTAACCGCCGCAGCGTCGTCCGCGCCTCTTCCGTGAGCCACGCTCCCGCCGCGCCTTTCGACAAGCGCCGCAGCAGATCGCGGGCCGGCTTGTCGCCGATGCGCTCAAGCACCTCTATTGCCCGCAGGGTCCGCAAGCGTTCGCCTGTATCCAACCCATCCAGAAGCGCTTGCAGCCGGCGGCGCGTCTCCAGGGGAAAGTTTCTTTTGAGCGCTTCGCGCAAGGCCGGCTCGGCCGAGTCGCCGAGTTTTTTCAGTTCGCGCGTCGCCTCCTCACGCTCGCGGAATTGGTCGCTTTCCAGTTTCTTGAGCAGCCCGGCGAAGCGCTCCGCATCCACCGCGACGACCGCCTTCAACTTCCCACCGAGAAATGGCACCGCCTGCGCCGGGGATGCGATCAGCGCGTTCATGCAGCCGTAAGACTCCGCGGCCTTGCCGCGCAGCCTCTCCCACAGGGCGGTAAGTTTCTCCGGTTTGAGGACGGGCGCTTCCGCGGCGTCCGAATTCGTCACGTCCCAGAGGAGGGTCGTCGTATCCTGGCCGCCGGAGGCGAGCGTACGGCCATCGGGTGAAAAGCTCAGGCAACCGATGCCGCCCAGATGGCCGGTGAAGCGGCGGACGACCTTGCCGTCGGCGACGCGGACGAGGCGGACGGTCTCCCGGTTCTCAACGCCCGACGGGATGACTTCGTTCCCCCTCACGAGCTGGTGACGGCCCGTGTTCGCTACCGCCAACAAGCGGCCGTCCGGTGAAAAGGCGACCGTGGTCGCGTACCCCGCGTCCTTGCCGACAAGGCGCGTCTGCCCGGTGGCGATCTCCCAGAGATACAAAGTGCCGTCCATTGTCACCGCGGCGACGGACCGCCCATCCGGCGCCAACGCGAGGCCGTTCAGTCCGCCGTCGTGCTTGCCGAGGGGCGGCAGTGCTTTCCCCGTCGTCGTTTCCCAGCGGAGGATGCTGAGATGTGTCCCGCTGGCGGCATAGAGGGTCTTGCCGTCGGGGGAGAAACAAAGCGAACTCAGCGTCGCGATCACCCCCGGCTGTTCGGACGACACCTCCACGGTGCGCAATTTCTCTCCCGTGCCGGCATGGAACAGGTGAACCTGCTGCCAAGTCTCGCCGCTCCAGGCGGCCTGCGTCCTTCCGTCCGGTGACAACGCGACTTTCTCGACCCAGCCTTTCCCGATCGACATGCGCCGTTGCTCTTTCCCGCTTCCCAGATCCCACGTGCGGATCAGACCATCGTAGCTCCCCGAGATTAGGGACTTGCCGTCCGGCAAGAACCTGATGGCCGATACCGTCCCCTCGTGACCTTGCAGCGTCCGCGAAAGCTTGCCCGTGGAGGTGGACCAGAGCCAAATTGTGTTGCTGGAAGCCGTGGCCACCAACTTTCCGTCCGGCGAATAGGCGACGGACGCGATCGCCCATCCGGGTCCGTCGGTCAGCAGCCGTTCGCGCCAGGTTGCCACGTCCCAGACGCGGACGTGATTCTCAGCCCCACGGGAGATGAGCGTCTTGCCGTCTCGACTAAAGGTCAGCAGATAAACGGGCGTGCGGAGATGATGGGCCGGGTGAACCTCCTTCTTGGAGGCGAGATCCCAAATGCGGATGCTCTTGTCGTATCCTCCCGATGCCAGTCTCTTACCGTCGGGCGAGAACGTCAGCGCGAACACCGCGTCCGTGTGGCCGGCGAGTGAGCCGACTTCCTCGCCGCTTCCCAGGTCGCAGACGGCGATTCGCTTCGGTTGTCCGATCTTCCCTCCCGCGACGGCGAGCCTTTTGCCGTCCGGAGAGAAAGCCACGCGCCCCACGGTGGCGGAATGGGACAGTTGCCGAATTTCCTTGCCCGACTCCGCATCCAGCAGATGCAGGAGCGTTTCCGATCCTTTTTTTGTCACGGCCAGGAGCTTGCCGTCCGGCGAGGTTCCACGGACTTCCCAATCCTCCCCCTTCCATTGCCGCAGCTCTTTGCCCGTCGCCGTTTCCCACAAGCGCACCGTCTTGTCGGTGCCCCAGGTGATGAGCTTTTGCCCGTCGCCGATAAAGACCACTCCCCAAACAGCGCTGCTGAAGCGGAATGGCGTCTCGGCAGGCTGGTGGCCGACGAAACGACGGGCTTCCTTTCCCGAAGCGAGGTCGTAGAGATGCACAATACAATCTTCGCCACCGACCGCCACGGATTTGCCGTCGGGCGTAAAGGCCAGACAATGCACGTCTCGGATGAAGGTCAAGCGGCGCGTCAGGCGTCCCGTGGAGATGTCCCAGAAGGCCGCGCTCTTGCCGGCCGTCGCGGCGAGGGTGCGATCGTCCGGCGAAAGCGCGATCCCGCCGATCCATCCTTCGTGGCGAAAGCGCATCGTGCCCAATCGAGCGACGGCCCCCGGCGGAAGCGGATCGCCGTGAGCATCCGTACGCGGACGCTCTTCGACCGCCGCCGGTTTCGGCGCGGAGTGTTCGGCAGCTTCTTTTTGTTCTGGAGCTTTCGCGCCGAGCGTTCGATGGGCGGCCCAGCCGGTTCCCGCAACCAGCAGCGCCAGGGCCAACACGCACACGGCCCAGGTCTTGATTTTGGCGACGAACAGCGCCGTCATCACCTGGCGAACGAGCGCGGCGACAGGGTGCGGAATCAGCGTCATCGCATTCCCTCCCGAGGCCAGCAGATGAACCATTTTCGACGTGGCAATCAGCAGGGGGGTCGGAACTGTCTCGGCGCTGGCGCAGGCCGAGGCCAGCAGGGCGGCGCTCGCTCCTTCCGCCGACAGCGCGATGCCGCGCCGCAGCAAGCGTTTCCGCAGCAATTCGCGGCCGCGCGCCACCCGGCTCCGCAGCGTGCCCACGGGAACGTCGAGGTTGCGCGCGACGTCCTCTTGCGTCCAGCCTTCCAGATAGCAGTACACCAGCGGCGTCCGATACTTGGCGGGCAGCTGCGCCAGAACCTCGTGGAGCGTGTCTTCCAGCTCGCCCCACGCCGACGCTGCCGGCGTCTCGGCCGGCCGCATCGCCGCCGCTCGAATTTCTCGGTCCTGCCGCCTGATTCGCTTCGAGCGCGTGGACAGCGCCAGACGGTGAGCGACGCCGTGCAACCAACTCGCGACGGATTCACGCTTGCGAATGGAGGCGGCGCGGCGAGCGAGCAGCAGAAAGGTTGCTTGAAACACATCTTCCGCGTCGGCTTCGCTGCCGACGACGCGCCGAGCGACGCGCAGCACCATCGGCCCATGCCGGCGAAGCAGCGCTTCAAACGCGGCCTCGTCGCGCCGGCCGACGAACCGGCTCAGCAGCTCGGCATCGCAGGTCCGCGCCTCCGGCCGCGCCGCCGCCAACGTGCGGATCTGTTCGAGAACGGGTTCCCACGGTCGTCGTGTCATGCGTTGGCACTCCCCGATTGGCTCTCATCAGGGTAGTGCCGGAAGTGGGGAGAGAGCTATGCGGATTTTTTACCGCGCGGAGATTTTTTTGCCGCGAGCGGGGGAGGAAGTGCGCAATCCCTGTTTGAAACGGTGCAGCCAGGTGGCCACGGTGCCCTGGGGAACGCCGAGGCGGCGCGCGATGACCTCGTAGGATTGGCCCTCGCGCATCCGCCAGCGCCACGCTCGGCGGACGCGCGGCTCGGCGTCCCATAGGGCGCGAGCGACGGCGCGGCGCAAGCGTCGCTCCTGCTCCGCGGCCGACGCCAGCGCCGACGGCTGCACCGGATCGACCGCCAGGCCAGCGAGGAGTTGGCCTTCGCGGTCGTACAGGCTGACGGCCCGGTGGCGACTGCGGCGGCGCAGAATGTCCACGCCGGTATTGCGGCAGATGATCCATGTCCAGGCGACGGCGGAGCGCGCCGGATCGAAAGCCGCTCGCCTCTGCCAGATGGCGAGCAGCGTATCCTGCACGGCGTCCTCGGCGTCGTCGGGGATGCGGAACAGTTCGCGGGTGCAGAGGTGCTTCCGCAGCCGGCCGAGCAGATACGGTTTCAGCTCGTCCGCCAACTCGGCGAAGGCGGCTCGATCGCCCGCCGCGGCGCGGCACAGCAACTCGCCCCAGCGCCGCGCGCGCGGGGCTTCCTCGTCGATGTTCGTCATTCGCACTCGGAGTTAGGGGGTGGATTGAAGTTCTTCCGTTATTAGGTACGATCAAGCGTTACAGCCTGGGAGCGCGGCCGTCTCGGCCGCAAGCGCAAGCAAGCGGCCGAGACGGCCGCGCTCCCAGGCTGTAACGGCTCGTCGTATATAAACGAGAGGCAAGTTTTCGGGAAATCATTCTTTCGAGGGAGGGACCAAACGCCGACGTCGATTGTCCCGGGCGCGGGACCAGACCGTTTGAAGGCTGGGCGGCGGAGCGACCCAGCGTGGTTCTTAGGGCAGAGAATCGCACACAGAAGGGCACACACGCGATGTCAGCGACGACCCAGACTATCCCCGATCCGGTGCAGTCGGCCCTGGCCGACCGGCTCCAACGCAACGACGAAACGGTCCTGCGGGACATCCTGCAATCGTTCGGTCCCACCACGGAAGCACGGCTTCGGAAAAGCTATCCCTTCTTTCGGCATCAGGACTTTGAAGACGTTCTGGCCGAGGCCCTCTATCAACTCTGGAAAGACCGCCACAAGTACGACCCCGCCCGCAGCGCCTTGCAAACCTGGTTTCATCTGCTCGCGCGCAGCAAGGCCGAGGACATCCGCAAAAGCAAGGGTTACAAGGCCAAAGACCTCGAATGCTCCGCCGACGTGGCCGGCTTCGCCGTCTTTTCGCCCGATGAGGGCGGCGACGACGCGACGACGCCCCCCAGCGCGGAGCAGCAAGACCTCCTCGACATTCTCCGGGACTTGCCGGACGACGAGCGTCGCATCATCGGCGCCTACGCCAGCGCGGACGGAACGGAGGCATGGGCGGCTACTCTGGCGAAAGAACTGGGCATTTCCTCCGGCCTGATTCGCGTCAAGCGCCTGCGGATCGAGAAGAAGATCCGCCGCGAGATGCAGCGACGCGGACACATCCTGACGGGATCGGGCCATTGAGTAGGGGAGGCCGACGGTCATGTTGGACAACATCGAAAATCAGCGGCTGCAGGAGCGCATCGCCGAGGTCGCTCCCCTCCTTGCCGGACTCGTCGCCGAGTCGGCCTCCTCTCCCGACGATCCCACGGGCGAGCCGGACTGCCCGCCGTTCCGCAAGGACAAGGTCGAGCGCATTCTCGACCGCGTTTACGATCGCCTGGCCGACGAGGCGTCCGAGCCGGCCGATCCGCGGCTGCGCGAGTTGCTCGCGGAAGCCGTCGCCCGCCTCGACGCGCCCTGTGCCGCTTTCGGCGACGGCAAGGTCGAGCGCATCCTCGACCGCGTGCGGGCCCGGCTGACGGCCGACACGATGACGGACCCTCTCCGCGTTGTGGCGGCGAAGAAGTCGGTACACAAATCGGCGGCGCTGCTGCGTCTGGGTTCCGTCGCCGTGTTCATGCTGCGACATCTCTCCGTCGAGCGCCGCCCTTTCCGAGACGGCCCTGCGGAGTGCTAAACCGAGATTCCAAAACCTCTGAGCGGGGGGCGTCAGCCCCCGAGTGCGCAAAACTCGGTGGGCTGACGCCCCCGCTCAGGAGTTAAGTAGACAACACTTCTCAGCGCTTTGCTTCCTTCGACTTCGCTAACTTCGCCTCGAACTGCCGGGCTTCCTCGACACTGATGAGTCCGTCGCCGTCGGCGTCGAGCTTGCGGAAGTCCTCCTCGCTGCCGAGGAACTCGCGCACCGACAGATCGCCGTCGTGGTTGCGGTCCATCTTGGTGAACCACAGAGGAGCGGCCGGACGGCTCATCGGCTTGGCGGGTTTGCCGCCGGGGGCCTGCGGCGCGCGGAAGCGCCTCTGCACCTGGCCGACCGAGACTTGCAGATGACGCGGAACGTCCTCGCGCGACAAACCGTTATCGTTCTTGGCCAACGGTTTGATGCGCGACCATGCCGTGCGCAGTTCGCGAACCGACAAGCGGTTGTCACCATCCTCATCCAGCAGGTCGAATAAGTTGCGGCCCTCGTCGGTGATGCTCAGTTGCAGCCGAGCGCCGGCGCCTTCCGCCTGCATGTCCAGGTAG
>DATBGU010000413.1:0-39696 GCA_036557825.1 Gemmataceae bacterium | reverse complement strand
AGGGCGCCTCCAAAGAGGCGCCCTTCTGTGTTTGTGAGAGAGGTTCATCTGGGGTTACAATGCGCGGGTTGCGTTCGTTGGTGATCCCGAAACAACCCCCGGAGCCTCCCTTCCCATGCGCGTCCAACTCCCGACGGACTGGAAGACGGTCCTCGCTGACGAATTGAAGAAGCCCTATTTCGAGAAGCTGAAAGAATTCGTCGATAAAGAGCGCGGCGAACACAAGGTGTTTCCGCCGGAAGCGGACGTATTCAACGCCTTCCGCCTGACGCCTTACGAGAAGGTGAAGGTGTTGCTTCTGGGGCAAGATCCTTACCACGACGACGGGCAAGCGCATGGACTGTGTTTCTCAGTGCGTCCGGGCGTCAAGCCGCCGCCCTCGCTGGTCAATGTCTTCAAGGAACTGCACCACGACCTCGGCTGCGCGATCCCCAATAACGGCTACCTTGTCCCATGGGCCGAGCAGGGCGTTATGCTCCTCAACGCCGTCCTGACCGTCCGTGCGCACAAACCGACCTCGCACAAGAACCACGGCTGGGAGACGTTCACCGATTCCGTGATCCGCACCCTTGATGGCCGGCCGCGCCCCGTCGTCTTCCTGCTGTGGGGGGCGTACGCGCAGAAGAAAATCAAGCTTATCGATACCCACCGCCACCGTGTCGTGACGGCAGCGCACCCGTCGCCGCTGTCGTTCAAAAAGTTTCTGGGCAGCAAATGTTTCTCGGCCGTCAACAAAGCGCTGGAGGATCTGGGTGAAACGCCGATCGACTGGCAGTTGCCGAATTTGTGAGACTTCGCGCGCTGCCGCGGAGCCCGCAGCGTAAGCGAGGGTTATGGACTTTTTCCCTCGCTTACGCTGCGGGCTCTGACAGTCAATCGACACACGCCAGCCGTAATCAACTCCGCGACCGTCCAGACGAGACGCAACACAACGACGGTCAGCACGACCGTGGCCCGCGCTTCCTCGGCTCCCATGCCCTGCACGCCGACTAGTTCCGGCGTCAGCAGCAAGGTCAGCATGAACTCGCGCACGCCCAGACCGCCGGGGGCGATGAAGATGACGAAGCCGATCACATACGACAATCCCATGATGGCCGGCAGGCGCGCCGTTCGCACGTCCAGCCAGGGCCAATCGGCTCCGACGACGCCGCGCAGCGAGGCGGCGAAGCTGGCGCCCAGCAATAACCAACCGATTGACGTTAGGGCCAGCCCTTCGAGCAGGTAACGAAAGCGGATGTGCGGCAGCTGAGCCGCGTCGCGCTCGCGGAACGGCAGCGACATCCGATGCGCCAGCCGATTGAAGATTGACGGGTGCAGCGGCACGACGATCGCCACGAACAAGAGCGCCGACATCAGCACGACGACCGGCCGTTGCAAGCCGCCTTCGCCCGGTTGCTCCAGCACGAGCAGACGTCGCATGGTGTCGGCGTTGAGACCGGCTCCGGCGTCGGCGCCGAGCAGGGCGAACAGCACGGTCGCCACCAGCACGCCGGCCGCCATCGTCGTCAGCACCTCGTAGAACGAGGTGAGCGCCGCCAGTCCCACGCTGACGCCGTGGCCGCGCACCAGGCTCGTCCGCAGCAGCAGCGCCCAAGCCTTGCCGGGTAGGTACTTCCCTAGATGGCCGACGTAATAGGCCCGCAGCGCGTCGCCCAGCGGCGGACGCGCGCCGAGGTGTCCGAGCAAGCGATCCCAATAGAGCGCCGAGCAACTCAGGCCCAGCACGTACAGCACACCCGACAGCACGAGCCATCCCGCGTGCGGCGAGTGCTGCCATAACTCCGGCCGGCGCAGATCGCGCGCGAACTGCCGCCCGATCAGAACGAGGATAACGAGCCAGAGGATCGCTTTCAGGACGGGCCACGCTCGACGGAGTTTACCGCGCATGCCTCGATTGTACTGAGGGGAATGCGGTTTTTGATCCCTGACCCCGGACCGAAGCCGTTGCCTGCCGCGCGACCGTCTGATAGCCTTTCTGCAATGACCCCGGCGAGACGTTCTTGAAGGAGAATCGCGATGCGGCGGACATTACTGTACGGTATGGTGCTGGCGCTGGCCGGCGTGGTGGCGGCGTTGGTGCCGGCCGCGCACACGAAGGCGGACGCGAACGGGAAAGCCCCCTACGCCCACGTCGTCATCTTCCGAATGAAGAAGGACGCGCCCAAGGATGCGGTCGAGAAGGCCATCGCCGACTGCCATAAAGATCTGGCCAGCATCAAGTCGGTGCGCTTAGTACGAGCCGGCCGGCCTGCCGAAAAGGGCACCCCCGATGTGCCCAAGATGGAGTACGATTTCGCCCTGCTCGTCCTTGTCGAGAACGCCGCCGGACTTGAGAAATACCTCAAAGACCCCTTGCATTTGAAGTTTGTTGACAAGCACGGTCCCTTCTTCGACATGGAGAAGCTGCAAGTCTTCGATTTCGTGGATCCGTCGAAGTGATTGGCCCGGCGAGATTTCTCCGAAGGTGCGACGATGAGCGACACGGACAAACCCACGCAACCGACCCCTCCCCCCGCCGAGCAGCAGCCGGCCGCCGCGAAGCCGCCGCGCGAGAAAGCGCCGGAGCGCACCGGCAAGGTGCCGTCGCTGCAACACGAACAGTCCTACGGCTTCGGCAAAAAGATCGACGCCTTCGATGAGGAAATGGAGCGGCAACTGCAAGAGGCCATGTCCGGCATGTCCGACAAGGAACTCTACGGCGAGCCGGCCCAGCAGGTGCGTCGCGGCAAGAGCGCCGCGGAGGCCGGACCCAAAAAAGGCAAGGTCTTCCGCATCCACGGCCAGGACGTTTTCATCGACTTGCCCGGCGGCCGGACCCAGGGCGTGCTGCCGCTGTTACAGTTTCCCGACGGGCCGCCGGCCATCGGCACCGAGATCGAGATCACCATCGAGGGCTTCGATCACGCTAACGGCGTGATGATCCTGTCGCGCAAGGGGGCGGCGGTCGAGGCCGACTGGTCCAGCGTCGCCGTGGGCATGACCGTCGAGGCTCGTGTCACCGCCACCAACAAGGGAGGCCTGTCCGTCGATGTCAACGGCATCCGTGGCTTCATGCCCATCAGTCAAATTGACCTCTACCGCGTCGAAAACGCCGAGGGGTTCGTCAACCAGCGTCTCCTGTGCCTGGTGGCGGAAGTCGATCCGGTCGAGCGCAATCTCGTCGTCAGTCGGCGCGCGCTTTTGGAGAAGCAGCGCGAAGAGATGCGCGGCAAACTGTGGAACGAATTGGCCGAGGGGCAGGTTCGCCAGGGCATCGTGCGCTCGGTGCGCGACTTCGGCGCGTTCGTCGATCTGGGCGGCGTGGACGGTCTGCTGCACGTCAGCGAGATGAGTTGGCAGCGTGTGCAGGATCCTTCGTCGATTGTGCAGCCGGGGCAGACAGTCAAGGTGGTCGTGCTGAAAATCGACGCCGAGCGCCGCAAGGTGAGCCTGGGATTGAAACAATTGACGGCGAGTCCGTGGGACAACATTACGGAGAAGTATCACGCCGGCGACCTTGTCAATGGCAAGGTGTCGCGCTTGATGGACTTCGGCGCCTTCGTCGAATTGGAGCCGGCGATCGAGGGATTGATCCACATTTCCGAACTGGCGACGCAGCGCGTCTTTCGCGTCAGTGACATTCTCAAGGCGGGACAGGAAGTGCAGGTGAAGGTGATGAGCGTCGATCCGGCGCAGCGGCGGATCTCCCTGTCGCTGAAGGCGGCGCAAGTCAAGGAGCCGGAACCCGCGCCGGAGGAGCCGGAGGAGCCGGAAGCGCCGGTCAAGCCGCCGCGTCCGCGAACGACGCCGCTGCGCGGCGGAACGGGATCGGGCAGCGGACAACTGTTCCCGATGCCCAAACCGCCGTCCACGGACAAGAATAAAGATTTTCTGTAACCGTTCCCGAGCCGAGGGTGACGGCCGTACAGACAAGCAGGGAGAAGACAGTTTCGGAGTTCTTCTGGGCGGCGGAGGGACAGAAGGCTATGCTCCGCCTCAAGCGACAGTTTCCCCGCCCAGAAGGGACGAATTTCTGCACCCATTTCCCGCTTCAGCGTGGCCAACATTTCAGCAAAGACGACACCGGCACAGTCCCATCGTCGCCGGGATGACCACTGGCTCGACGCGCTGATCCGGCCAGCGGCCGTTCGCCGCGGTACTGATCTGCGTCCAGGCCGTGCAGGACAAATCCCGGAGAAGTGCCTGAGGATAAGCCGGGAGTCAAACTTCTCGCTTGAAACGCGAACGCATGAGAATATACATTTTATGTCATTTTTTCCTTGACGGTCCAAGCTCCCGATGGAACAATGCCGATCATTAATCGCTCTATCCAGAACCGAGAAGGGGTGAACAATCCGCTCTGGTTTCAATGCCAACCTCGGTGCCACCATCATGAGTGAACCCTCCGCTGGAAGTGCCCATTCCCTCCCTGAAAACAAGGTCGCCATTGAGGATCTGCGGCGACGCTACAATCGGCTTCGGATCTGGCTCTTCATCTTCCTGGCCTTGATGCCGTTAGGCTGTGCCGGCCCCTTGACGCTGCTCGCTTTGATTCCGGGCTTGCCGAAGACAGCCTTTGTCATTACCAGCTTCGCTCTCCCGGTTGTTGGTCTGGCCGGCACCCTACTCATGGGTGGTGATCGGTCCATCGTCAAACGCGCGCTTGCCGGCGCCCAGCAGGCCGAGCGAATGGGGCTGCACTTTTCCCAGTACACAGGGGGAGTCGCAGAGGCGAAGCGTTGGCAGTCTCTCCAGATGTTCGGCGGGGCTGATGAACACGACAGCGGCGGCAATCTGTTGTGGGGCGAAATCGATGGCGAGAGGATCTCCTTCGAGGACTACGTCTTTGTCCTTGGTATGGGCCAAAACCGATCCTCCCATTCGCGAACGCTCATCACCTTGCCGGAGGCTGCGCGGGGTCTTCCCGATTTCCTTCTGACACCAAACGACTGGCGAGAGAAGTTGTCAAAACTGCTCGGCGATCGGACCATTGACTTCTCCAACGAGCCCGCCTTTGCCAGGCAGTTCACGGTCCGTGGGCCGGCTCCGGACGCGGTTCGGGCTTGTTTCTCTCCCGAAGTTATCGAGTTGTGCATGGCCGACAAGCATTTGATCGCCGAGGTCCAAAACGGCGTTTTAGCCATTCGGCCCCACGGTAAGTTGTCTCATCCAAAAAGCTATCCTGAATTGGCGAATCACGCAGTGCGTCTAGCCAAAGCACTCCGGAATGCGGCTCAACGCCAGGCCCTCGAAGGCTCAGCCCCTACTCGTTAGGGACTCGGTTGGGAGCTTGATACCGGGATCGCCGTGTTTATTGCATCAGCATGGATTCAGGCATCTCTTCCGTGCCTACCACCTGTACACCCTTCTGCCGCGCGATAACGAATATTTGACCTACGGCATGCTCGAGGAGGTTGCCGACGGGCACTTTCTCTGTAGCCCCGGATTTAGACTGGCAAAGCAACGCGTAGTTCTTCCTCGTCCCGCCGGTGCGTGACTTCGTTACGGTCGTCTCGACACGGATTTCACGCAGCTGGTCAAAACGAACATCATGTCGGACCCGGTTCCACGGCAAGCCGTGCGTACTCACGAAATGTTCGTCATCCACCTCAACCCGATCCAAGCGCATCATCGGGACCACGATGACGATAACCAGCACCCCAAACACCATCACTACGTAGGCACGCCAACGCGGTGCTTTCTTTCGGGTAAAGAAGCCGATGGCCACGAGCGCTAAGCCGCTGAGGACAGCTACGATAAGGATCCACAGGAAGAAAGTGTAGACACTGATCTTGCCTTCGGTCGAGCGATCCACGCAACCGGCGATAAGGCACGAAGACAGCGCAAGCAAGGGCCAAAAGGAGCGGTGGCCGATGCGGGGTTTCCGTAATTGGGACATCCGCTTGGACTCGCTGGGGCATGCACCCCTCTGGAATACGTCGATCGTACTCATCAGATTTGCACTCCGTCTACATGCTATCCTAGGCACTCCAAGGTGTCGGATCGGCGCGTTTGTCTAACACCAAACTTCAGCAGCCTGACCAGCCCGAAGCGCCAGCGATGTCGGAAGTCAGCCCTCGCTGACGCTTCGGGCTGGTAAAAGGAACTACTCCTCGCTCTCTTCCTCTTCCGCATTCGCCGTCGCCTGCGCCTGATGCAGATCGTAGAGCGTCAGCTTCTTGCGCACAGTGGCGCGGTTGAGTCCCAGCCACTGAGCCGCCACCCAGCGATTGCCCTGCACGCGCCGCATCACTTCGTCGAGCAGCGCCGGCTCCACGCAGCGCAGCAGTTCCCCATATAGATCCCCCGGAGGCGTCGAACCGTTGCCGCGCACACGATCGGTCAGCCATTTGCGCACCATCGCCGCCAGCTGCTCAGCCGGCGAGTTGCACGATGGATCGGCCGTGAACGTCGGGAAATGTTCGGGCAACAGCGGCGCGCCGCGGGCGATGATGGCGGCGTGTTCGAGGGCGTTTCGCAGTTCGCGCACGTTGCCGAACCACGGCAGCGAATGAAGAAACCGTACCGTCTCCGGCAGCAACGGCAAGGCGCGCGGCTCGAAGCGGCGCAGGAAGTGTTCGGCCAACGGCTCGATGTCTTCCGGCCGTTCGCGCAGCGGCGGCAGCGCGATTGGGAACACATTGAGCCGGAAAAACAGATCGTGTCGGAAGCGCCCCTCGGCGACGCAGCGCGTCAGATCCTGATGAGTGGCCGTCAGAATGCGGATGTCGAGCGGCTGTGGCTGAGTGCCGCCGACCGGCAGCACCTCGTTGTGTTCGAGGACGCGAAGCAGCTTGACTTGCACCGGCAGCGGAATGTCGGCCAACTCGTCGAGAAACACAGTGCCGCCGTCGGCCAGCGCCAGCAGCCCGGAGCGTGCCTGCGTGGCGCCGGTGAACGCGCCGCGTGTGTGGCCGAACAGTTCGCTCTCGACCAGGTTGGGATTGAGCGCGGCGACGTGGACCGGCAGAAAGGGCCGATCGCGACGGGCGCTGTAGCGATGGATGGCGCGGGCGACCAGTTCCTTGCCGGTGCCGCTCTCGCCGGTAATCAGCACGCCGGCATCGCGTGATGCCACCAGGGCGATGCGCTTGAAGACGTTCTGCATCGCCGCGCTGCGGCCGACGATCTCCTCCGGTCCCCCAGCGTTCTCCGGCACGTCCGGCACGGCCTCGGGCGTCGGCCGGCGCTGTAGCGCGCGATTGATGCACTCAATGGCCTGGTGCAAGTCGAACGGTTTGGCGAGGTAATCGAAGGCGCCGCCCTCGACCGCGCGCACCGCTGTCGGTAGATCCCCGAACGCCGTCACAACGATGACCGGCAGATCGGGGGCCATTTGCCGCACGCGCGCCAGCGCCGTTAGACCATCCATGCCGGGCAGACGGACATCGAGGACCAGGACGTCGGGCCGCTGTCGATCCAGCAGCTTGAACGCCTGCTCGGCGGAGGCCGCGACCGAGACGGAGTGTCCCTCGCGCTGCAGCGCGCGCTGCAGCGACCAGCATACCGCCTCTTCATCGTCAACAATCAAAATGTGTTTCACAACATCGTTCCATGTGTTTCCGAGCGGCGAATAGTCGCTCGCTCACGCTCGCCACTCGGAAACGATTGCCTCTCGCGGTGCAAGTTCGCGCGCCAGCGGCAACTCGATGTGGAAGCAAGTGCGATTGCCCTTGCGGCTCCAGCGGATGTTTCCGCCGTGCGCCTCCGCCACCTGCCGGGCGACGGCCAATCCCAGGCCGACGCCTTCGGGTTTGCCGGTGACGAACGGTTCAAACAGCCGCTCCGCCACTTCCGCCGCCGGACCCGGCCCCGAGTCCAGAACCTCCATTACAACGACCGGGGGCAGCGGCGCTAACCGCGCCTCCTCGCTCAGCGTCACCTGCACCGTCCCGCCCGGACCGGCCGCCTCGACGGCATTGCCCAGCACATTGAGGATCAACTGCCCCAACTGGCCGCTGTCGCCGAGGACAATGGGGTCGCTTGCCGGCCGCTGCCAACGCAGCTCGATCCCGGCATGGCGACACTGCGCACTCAACAACTCTACCGCCTCGCCGATCAGCGCCGGCAGCGAACAGCGCTCGCGGCGGGCGTCGCCGTCGCGTCCGAGATCGAGGAAGCGTTTCAGGTTCGTCTCCAGCAGCCGCAATTGGCGCAGCGCCACATCCAGCGCTGCCGTGTCCGTCGCTTCCTGGCACTCGCGGACGAACAGCTGCACCGCCAGGCGCACGCCGGTTAGTCCATTGCGCAGCTGATGCGCCAAACCGCCGCTGACTTGTCCGAGCAGCCGCAATCGCTCCGTCCGCTGCGTCGTCTCCTGAAACTGCGCCAATCGCTGCGCCATTTCGTTGACCGATTGGGCGAGATCACGGATCTCGTCATTGCGCGGCGGCAGCGGCATCGGACTGAAATCTCCCGCAGCGATCAGCCGAGTACGCCGCTCCAGCTCGCGGATGCGCCGGCTCAAGCCCTGTCCCAGCCCGACGGCCAACGCCACCGATGCCGCTCCCACCGATCCACCCAGGACAAGGAACGGCCAGACCGCTTCCCACAGGGCGTCGCGCCACAGACTTTCCGGATAGAGAATGTACAGCACATCGCCGGCGTCGTCGCCTCGCCGCAGTCGGATGCCGCTGCACAAGTACGTCTGGTCGCCGGCGCGGATCGGCGGGCCGAGGCGCAGCGTGCGCCAGTCGTCGCTGACTTCTTCCGGCGGCAGCAGCTGTTCCGGCTCCACGTCCAGCGTGCTGACCGGCTTCCCGTTCTGACGCACGAGCAGATAATCGGCTCCGGATAGCTGCTTGACCCACAACAGAATGTGGTTCTGGGCCAGGGGCGCCAGGGGAAACTTGCCCTCGCTAAGAATCTGCGCAACGTTGCGGACGCGCGTCTCGATCTGCTGCCGAGCGTGGTTGGCGGCGGCGAAGGCCATCCACACGCTCAGGCCGAGCACGCCTAGAAGCAGCAAAAGCAGCGGCAGCAACAACTGCGAACGGATGCGCCAGCGCATGGCCGACCTCGCGGGAACAACAGGCTTCATCGCCAGCGTAGCGAGCCCAAAATCGGGACGCAAGCCAACCTGTCCGCCGCCCACGCCCGAAAAATATGCTACGGTGAAGATGACCGATCGCTCGCCGAGAATTGCGGAGCATCAGACATGACAACGGCATCGCAGCCGACCCGGACGCCCGCCGATTGGTTCCACACCGCCGCCCGCTGTTACATCGACAATCATCAAGGCTGTCCCTCGTGCGGCCGGCAGCACTGCGTCTTCCAGTCGCGGTGGGCGCAACACACCGAGTATCACTGCTCCGCCTGCGATTTCTTCGTCTGCCACGACCGCGACCGCAGCCAATATTTCGCTTCCGAGGGCGACGAACGCTGGACGCCCGACGATCTCTTCCGTCATCTCCGCGACGATGAACTCGTTTGATTCCGTGCCATCCTCCAACCGCTATCCGGAACCGACAAGCCCGGAGCGCCGGCGACGGGCCGAAGCAGCCCGTCGCCGGCGCTCCGGGCTTATGCTTCACGCTGTCGGAGTCGAGGCGGCGCGGGAGCCATCCGACGGCTATCCTGTAGGATAATCGTAGGGCAATCCTCCACGCGGCCTCGGAGCTCCACGCCATGATTTGCCACGGTATCCTCACCTTCCCCGATGTTGAATCGCTCAGCGAGGCCGCCGCGGACGAGTTCGTTCGCTGCTCTCGTCAAGCTGTCGCCGACCGTGGCCGCTTCATGGTGGCACTGTCCGGCGGCTCCACGCCGCGACGACTCTATCAGCTGCTCGCCGCGCAGCCTTACCGATCACAAGTGGACTGGGGCCGCGTCGAATTCTTCTGGGGCGACGAGCGCTGTGTGCCGCCCGATAGTCCCGATTCCAACTACCGCATGGCCAACGAGGCGATGCTGGCTCACCTGCCGGTCCCGGCCGATCACATCCACCGGATCGAGGCGGAACGATCCGACCGCGACGCGGCGGCGCGCGATTACGAGGCCGTCCTCGCGCGCGCGTTCGGCGTCAGCGCCGGCGGAACGCCGCCCGCCCTCGATCTCGTTCTGCTGGGCATGGGGCCGGATGGCCACACCGCCTCGCTGTTCCCTAACACTCAAGCGCTCCACGAGACGACGCGCTGGGTCGTCGCCAACCACGTTCCCCAGCTCAACACCGATCGCCTGACGCTGACGCTGCCCATCCTTAACCGCGCCCGCGAAGTGCTCTTTCTCGTGGCTGGCGCCGACAAGGTGGAGCGCTTGGCCGAGGCGCTCGGCCCCAGCTTTGCCGCGACGCCACATCTGCCCGTGCAATTGATCCGGCCGGCGCTCGCTCTGAAATGGTTCGTCGATTTTGCCGCCGCCGGCCGGCTGCTGCCGTTCCTCACTCGTGAAAATGTGCAAGGATAATCGTATGACTGCCGCCGACATCAAGCTGGCCCCCTCCGTTCTCGCCGCCGACTTCGCGCGCCTGGGCGATCAGGTCCGCGAGGCCGACCAGGCCGGCGCCGACCGCATCCATATCGACGTCATGGACGGTCACTTCGTCCCCAACATCAGCATGGGTCCGGTCGTCGTCAAGGCGCTGCGGCCAGTGACGAAATTGCCGCTGGAAGTGCATCTCATGATCGAGGAGCCGGACCGCTATCTCGACGCCTTCGCGGAGTCCGGCGCCGATTCGATGCTGGTGCATGTCGAGAACGCGGTCAACCTGCACCGCACCGTGCAGCACATCAAGGCGCTGGGCAAGAAGGCCGGCGTCGTGCTCAACCCAGCTACCTCGCCCATCACTCTCGCCGAGATCCTGGCCGATGCCGCTCTCGTTCTGGTGATGACCGTCAATCCCGGCTTCGGCGGCCAGAAATTCATTCCCAGCACCGTCAACAAAATTCGCCGCGTTCGCCAGATGATCGACCACACGCGGCCGGACACCGAGTTGGAAGTGGACGGCGGCATCGACGCCGAGACGGCGCCGGCGGCAGTCGAGGCCGGCGCGCGCGTTCTCGTGGCCGGCTCGGCGATCTTCGGCGCCGCCGAAGGAGTGCCGACCGCCATGAAACGCCTGCGCGACGCGCTACCATCATGACCACGCGAGAGCACGAACGCCTGAGTGAGATCCACGACGACCACAGTGGTTGGCGCCGCTGGGGCCCCTACGTCAGCGAACGCTCCTGGGCCACCGTCCGCGAGGACTACAGCGCCGACGGCGACCCCTGGGAGTACCTGCCGCACGACCTCGCCCGCAGCAAAGCTTACCGCTGGGGCGAGGACGGCATCGCCGCCATTTGCGATCGCTATCAGCTCCTTTGCTTCGCCCCCGCCTTCTGGAACGAGCGCGATCCCGTTCTCAAGGAGCGGCTCTTCGGATTGACCGCCCACGAGGGCAACCACGGCGAGGACGTCAAGGAGTATTACTTCCACGTCGATAACACGCCGACGCACTCGTACATGAAGTACCTCTACAAGTATCCGCAGGCAGAGTTCCCCTATGCTCACTTGGTCAAGGAAAACCGCCGCCGCAACGGCGAGGGTTTCGAGTACGAACTGCTCGATACCGGCATCTTCGACGAGAGTCGCTATTTCGATATTGTCATCGAGTACGCCAAGGCGACGCCGGAGGATTACTGCATCCGCATCGAGGCGTTCAATCGCGGACCCGACGCCGCCCCGCTGCACCTGCTGCCGCACTTATGGTTTCGCAACATCTGGGCGCGCGGCCCCAACGCCTGGACCTTGCACCTGACCCCGGAACCGAGCATCCGCCCCGGACCCACCGGACCCGGATTCGTCAGCCTCGTCACCGATGATTCCGCCGTCGAGACGCTGACGAACATCCCGGTGTCCTATCGCCTAGGCCAGCGCATTCTCTACGCCGCGACGGGTGGCCGGCTGTTGTTCACCTTCAACGAGACGAACGGCCCGCGCGTGTACGGACCCGGCAACACGAGCCGCCGTCCGCATGTCAAGGACGCCTTCCACCGCCACATCATTCACGGCGAGGACTGCACCAATCCCGACGCGGAAGGAACCAAGGCCGCCCTGCACTATCGCTTTCCCTCCGTGCCCGCGGGCGGCTCGATCGTGGTGCGTCTGCGTCTGACCAACGATGCGCGTTTGCAAGCGCCGCTGGACGAGGTTGATGCCGTGATCGCTCGCCGCAGGTCGGAGGCGGACGAGTTCTACGCCGCCATCCATCCGCCCAAGGCCAGCGCCGAGGAACGCGAGATCCAACGCCGCGCCCTTGCCGGACTCTTGTGGAACAAGCAGAGCTACCTGTTCGACGTCCATCTTTGGCTCGACGGCGACCTCGGTCTGCCGGCCCCGCCGGCCTCGCGGTTGACCGGCCGCAATCAGCACTGGCGACACCTCAATTCGCTGCGAATCCTGGTCATGCCCGATAAGTGGGAGTATCCCTGGTTCGCCGCCTGGGATCTCGCCTTTCAGTGCGTCCCGCTCGCCCTGATCGACGCCGGTTACGCCAAGGAGCAGCTTTACTGGCTGCTGTTCGAGCAGTTCCAGCATCCCAACGGTCAGCTGCCCGCCTACGAATGGGAGTTTTCCGACCTGAATCCTCCCGTTCACGCCTGGGCCGTCTGGCGCGTTTACAACATGGACCGCATCCGCTCCGGCCGGCCCGACCGCGCCTTTCTGGAGCGCTGCTTCCACAAGCTGCTCATCAACTTCGCCTGGTGGGTCAACAAGGTCGATCGCGAGGGCAACAACATTTTCGAGGGCGGCTTTCTGGGCATGGACAACATCACTGTCGTCGATCGCAGCTTGCCCTGCGACGACAGCGGCGTGCTTGAGCAGTCCGACGCCACCGGCTACATGGGCATGTTCTGTTTGAACCTGATGCGCATCGCCCTGGAACTGGCCAAGGAGAACCCCGTCTATGAGGCGATGGCGGTCAAGTTCTTCGAGCACTACGCCTACGTCGCCAGCGCCATGAAGAACATGGCCCAGCGCGGCTACCAGCTGTGGGACGAGACGGACGGGTTCTTCTACGACGTGCTGCGCTACCCCGACGGCCGTTTCCGCAAGTTCCGTCTGCGCTCGCTGGTCGGACTGATCCCGTTGTTTGCCGTCGAGCGTCTCGAAGTGGCGTGGATCAAACCGTTTCACGAGTTCAGCGGCGCCTTCAACTGGTTCATGCGCAACCGCCGCGACCTGGTGCAGAACGTCGTCCACGAGGTCGGCGAGGGCGATCAAAAAACGTACGTCCTCACCATCCTCGACGCCAACCAATTGACGCGCATCATGGAGCGCGTCTTCGACGAGAACGAGTTTTTGTCGCCCTACGGCATCCGCAGTCTATCGCGGGCGCACCTCAAAGAGCCGTTCGAGTTCGACGGCGAATTGGTCGGATACGAGCCGGCCGAAAGCACGTCGAAGCTGAAGGGCGGCAACTCGAACTGGCGCGGACCGATCTGGTTTCCGACGACGTTTTTGCTCATCGAGTCGCTGCGCAAATTGGGAACCGCGTTCGGTCCGGCGTTCGCGGTGTCCGCGCCCGCGTCCCACGGCCAACCGACCACCTTCGCGCACATGGCCCGCGAGATCGCCGAGCGTCTGATTCGCATCTTCACGCGCGATGAGAAGGGATGTCGCCCCGTTTACGGCGGCGAACGCCAGTTCCAGGACGATCCACACTGGCGCGATTTACTGCTGTTTTACGAGTATTTCCACGGCGATAACGGAGCGGGGTTGGGAGCGAACCATCAAACCGGCTGGACGGCCCTGGTCGCCTCGCTCATCGACGAATGGCGGATTTGAACGTCTCACTTCACCAGCGCGAGCACCACGTAAGCCAACGCGAGGATTTGTACCGGCAGCCCGACGAGGACGAGGATCGTCCACAGGTTAATGCCTCCGCGCAGCTTGCGGATCATTATGCCGTCGATGCGCGCGCCGAGGTCGGTCTGCACCTTGACGAGATCGACGCCACCATGTCGGGCGTCTTCGTCGCGGAAGTGCGCCAGCGTGTATTTGTGCACGGCGCCGAGCAATCGGGTCTGCACGCGCCGTCGCAGCCAGCTGGTCGGACTGCCGCCTTCGGAGGGAGCGTTGACGATGCCGTGGATCGCTTTTTCGAGGCGTTTCTCGGCCTGCGACAACGGCAGGCGCTCGGCCGTCCGCGTCATCCACCCGCCGCGTTCGCCGTGGGTTTCATCCGCTGCGACGCCCAGCAGGCGGCCGAAGATCAACCGAACTGCCGCGCTGGCGATCTGATACTTGTGCAGTCCGTGGACCAGCGTTACCGCGACGGCGCGCTTGACCGCCAGGATGATACCGACGACGATGCACTCGATCAGGGCCACCAGAGCGGCAATCACTCCGTACCCCCAGTGCGGGCTGGACAGGATCCAGTACGAGGCGGCGGCGAGAACGACGCCGAGGAGCACCATGAAGAGCAAGGTGAGCAGAAACGATCGCACCGCGACCAGCAGCAGTCCGGCGACATCTCCCAGGATTCCGCGCACGTCAGGCATTCGTCGATAAGATTCTTTTATGCACCATACCTGGACCTTCGACTCTCGAACGCCCCGAAGTATTTCGAGGATTCGATCCAATTATTTCCGCTGCTCCGGCGCGGATGGTGGCAGGGCTACCTGACCGGGGCCGGATAGATAAGCAACGAGATCGCGAACGTCCGCTGGGCTGAGCATCGCCAGTAATCCGTCGGGCATCATCGACTGCTCGGAGCGGTTGCGTTCCTCGATATCGGACTTTTCCAATCGCACAACTTCATTTTGCGTTTGCAGGGCCAACGTCTTGTTCGACTCCTCCTTGACCAGACCACTGATCGTCCGGCCGGACTTGGTCGTGATGACGGTCATTTGATAATCGCGCGCCACCACGGCGCTGGGATCGATGAGCTTGGTCAGCAGGTATTCGGGGTTGGCGCGCTGTGAGCCGGTCAGATCGGGACCGATCTTTCCTCCTTCGCCGAACAGCGTGTGACAGTTGGCGCAGGTGCGTGCGAACAACGCGCGACCGCGCTTGCGGTCGGCCTTCTTGAGGGCGTCGGACGGGACCATCGCCTTGTATTTCGCCAGCTGCGCTGTCTTCTCCTGCGACGGCGGGCGGATGGAACCCCAGACTTTGGTAAGTCGATCGCTCAGGTTCTTATCGTTGAAGGTGAGCAGCTGACGGACGGTGAAGGCGGACAGGTCGCGCCGCGGCACGCGGCCTTTCTCCATCGCGTCGAGCAGGGCGAGAGCGTATTTCGGCCGCGAGGCCAGCGTGGCGATGGCGTCGCCTTTCTCGGTGTCGCCGAACGAGCCGTAGTGTTCGAGAATGAGGGCCGGCGTGGTCGGATCGCTGTAAGCCGCTAGGCCGCGCAGGACCACGCCGCGCAGCGCGCGATCGGTGATCAGCGTCCGCAACAGCGGCGGCAGGTCGGCCGGCCGTTTCTCGATGAGCGTTTGCAGGGCGTTGCGACGGGCCGTCGTCTCGGCTTTCGGGTCGGCGGCCGTTGTGCGCAGTGCGGCCAGTGCCTGCGGATCGCCGAACAGAACGGATAGTTGCAGCACCTTCTCGCGGACCTCCGCGTTCTTGCTGTCGGCGAGCTTGCGATACACCTCCGACCAACCGTCGGGCGGGGCGACCTGCCGCCGTCCCTGCAACGCTTCGTGCATACCGCGCAGTACGTCGAGTTGCACGGCAGTATCATCCGACTCGGCCAGGACGCGAACCAATGGGGCAAGGGTGCGACCTGCGGTCTTGGCGCGATCTCCCGCGATGGTCGGCGCCAGTCCAATACCCAGAAAACAAACCATCGTCAGAACACAGCGAAACATCAGTCGCCCTCGGAAGAATCGGGAGAAAAAGATCAATTTGTGGTGGGCATGAAATCAGTCCGCGGCCGCCGCGATGCGGCGGGCGATGTACTGACGCACCAGCGGTATTTTGCACTTCACCAGCAATTTCGCGGCGCGGCCGGGATCGTCGGACACGAGCGGTTCGATACCGTACCAAATCATCAGCGGCAGATTGTCGTCCGTCGCATCCTCGGCATGTCCCGCCAACGCCTCGGCAATGGCCCAGCGTCCCGAGTGCGGCAAGCGCTGCAACGCCGACGCCAACGCCAAGCGCACGGACGATGCCTTGTCCGTTCGACCCAACTCCGCGAGACGTTTCGTCGCCTCCTCCGAAATGCGATTGTCTTCCACCATCAGCCGCACGGACCAGCGGCGGATCTCCTCGTCCTTGCTGTCGAGCAGACCAAGCAACGTCTTCTCGTCAAGCGGGCCGGTGACGTGGAGCGCCCACAGCGCCCGCAGCTTGCGCGTGACCTCCGGCTGTTTGTCGAGCATCTCCCGCAGCACGCGGCGGACGTTCTTATCGAGCTTGCCCGCATGAGCGCGTTCTTGGAGCAGACGGCGAGCGTGACGCACCCACCAGTCATTTTTGTGCAGTTGCAGGCGGACGAGCTGCAGGTCGCTCAGCGCAGACAGGTCCGGATTGATGAGGGCGGGTTTGCCGAACGTCACCTTAAAGATGCGGCCGCACGGTTCGACGCGGTCGTAATCGTGGCACTCGCCGGTGTCGTGCCAGTCGCTGACGAAGACGCCGCCGTCGGGACCGCACACGAGCGACAGGCCGCGGAACCACGAATCGTTGGCCATCAGGAAGTCCTTGCCGTGATGGGCGACGTAGCCGGAACCGTGGCGCTGGAGAACGTCGTGATTGACGCGGTTGCCGTGGAGGTTGCACATCAAAATATGATTGCGGTACTCGTCCGGCCAATTGTCGCCGAGGTAGACCATCGCGCCGGCGTGGGCGTGGCCGCCGCCGGGCGCGTCGTGCGTGCCCTTGCCGCCGCGCGAACTCGTCCAGTCGCCGCCGCCCCAGTGGATGTGATCGGCGCAGCTAGGCATCAGGCCGTAACAATTCGGGTTCAAGTCCTGACCGAACATGCGGATGAAATGGGCGCCCGGCACGACATGAAATAGGTGCTTGATAACACAGTTGGTAATGAACATCTCACCGTAATCGTCGAAATCCAGCCCCCAGGGATTAGTTGTGCCCCAGGCGAACGCCTCGACGGTTTCCTTGATGGGATGATAGCGCCAGACGCCGCAGTTGAGCGGGACGCGCTTTTCCTTGGGCGTACCCGGCCGTCCGAGAAGCGAAGTGGCCAGGATGCCGTTGCAACCGTACAGCCAGCCGTCCGGACCCCAGATCAACGTGTTGAAGACATTGTGCTTGGCCTCCAGGCTCCAGCCGTCCAGCACGACCTTGGGCGCGCCGGCGGGTTTGTCCTCGCCCGGACGCACCGGCACGAACAGCAGATGCGGCGTGGCGCACAGCCAGACCCCTCCGAAGCCGACGGCGATGCCCGACAGGTTCGTCCCCTTGTCCCAGAACACCTTGCAGTAATCGAAATGGCCGGTGCCCTTTTTGTCCTCGAAAATCAGGATGCGGTCGTGGCCCTGCTTGCCTTCGGGCAGCCAATTGGGATAGGAGTGCGATTCGACAACCCACAGCCGGCCGCGGTCGTCGAGGGTCATGGCGATGGGCTTCACGAGGTCGGGTTCGCCGGCGAACAGGGTGGCGCGGAAGCCTTCGGGAAGCTTGATCCGTTCGGCGGAACGCTGAGGCGAGAACGGCGGGTCTTCCGCGAACGTGACAGAGGCGGTGATTATGGTGAGGAGGGAGGCGAGGATTGCACGCCACATGAGGGAGAGACTCCGAGGGTTGTTGGCGAAGCCGCGCGGCAGGGAATTGTCCTCAGTGTAGCCGGGGAGGCGGTGCGCCGCCAGCGCCGGCTCGGCGTCATTGCCCCAAGGACGCGCCCGGCTATGCTGAAGGCAAGACAACCATTATCGGAGGCAAGTCATGAAAGCGACAGCCTTGCTCATCCTCCTTGGCGGATGCTTTGCTTCGCTCGTCGGTGCGGAGCCTGAGCGGGACGCCCCCGCGGCGGACCTGAAGAAGCTGCAAGGAACCTGGGTGATGGCCGAATTGGAAATCAACGGCCAGCAGATCTCCGAGGAGAAGCTCAAGGACACGACCCTCGTCATCAAGGACGACCAGTACATCACTAAGATCAAGGACAAAACTCACGAAACCACGTTCAAGCTCGATCCGAGCAAGGATCCCAAGGAAATCGACATGTTCTTTCCCGACGGCGCCAACGCGCCGAAAGTGGGCAAGGGGATCTATCGTCTCGACGGCGACACGTTCAAACTCTGCCGAGCGCAAGCGCCGGGCGAGGATCGGCCACGCGATTTCGTCACCACGGCTGACAGCGGCCGGTTCGTCGTCGTCTGGAAACGGCAAAAACCTTGAAAAGACAAGCGACGTGTCAGGAGATGTGTTCCCAGCGTACGGCTGTGACGGTCGGCTCGATGTTCAGCCGCGACATCAGATCCTCCATCGCCCGATCGTTGCGGCGCAGGGAGAATATCTCGGCGACCACCGCCGTCTTGTCGGGATGGTCGTCGTCCTGCGTGGAGATGCCCTGCATGGTCATGCCCGGATGCGTGTTGACGTGCCGCAGCAGGATGGTGCGGATGAGCCCCTCGTGCTTTTCATCGCAGATCACCCGCATCCGATAGGACACTTCGACGTTGACGGCCAGGCGGACGCGGGCGTCGATCCAACGACCGATGGGTCGAAAAAAGACGTGCAAAACGAGGACAACCAATGTGCCGATGAGGGCGTGAAGCGGATAGCCCGCCCCGGATAGCGTGCCGATGGCTGCGCTGCACCACAACGTCGCGGCGGTGGCCATGCCCTTGACGTTCAACCCCTCGCGCAGAATCACGCCGCCGCCGAGAAAGCCGACGCCGCTAACGATGTACGAGGCGATGCGCGTCGGGCTGTCGCGGTCGCCGAGTAAATGCGTCAGCGACACGAACAGGGCGGCGCCCACGGCGACAAGAGCGTTGGTGCGCAGACCCGCCGGATGCTGGCGGAACTGCCTCTCCAGCCCAATCACTCCACCCAGCAGCAGGGCGGCGCCAATCTTCAGCGCGAATTAAACGACATCCATCTCTTAATCCTCCGGCTCTCAATCCAGTGTATCAGGAGAGGATCGAGACGATATCGCTGCCGGGGTTCCTTATCGCTACCATTCATCCCCTGGGCGAAAACGCTCCAGCACGTTTGATCTTCGTACAGTCCCTGCCGTCCTTGGCGGGCGCCGTCGGATGCGAAGGGACAACGGCCGCGACGCAATCGTGTTGCTCCATGTCTTTAATGTCAGGCGATTTTCGCCGACGGCAGACGAACGGACCTGCAACAGTCGGCCATTCCAATCGTACCCGGCATGGAAATTGCTGTTTGGAAAATGCCTACCTGCCATGTTCGCTCGCCTCGCCAAACCGATTTTCGCCCTATCGGTGTCTCGTTTCGCCAATCCTCGGAAGGAAGTTGGTTGATGAAGCACGTCTCGCGTCTGCTGCTTACCGTTTTCGTTCTGACGATTCTGGGTGTTGGGATGATGCGTGTACTTGCTTCGCGCGACCAGCACGGGGGACAAAGCCTGGCTCACTGGTACTTGCTGGAGATCCGCCGGAGCGCGGCCCTTGACTCGCGGGCGAGTGAAATGTCGCAGTCGCTTGAGGTCAAGAAAGCAGTGATCGCCGATCTCCTGGCTAAGCGTGTGTCCCTTCGCGAAGCTGCCGAGCAATTCCGGGAAGCCGATCAACAGATCGACAATGACGGGGTGGGCCTGGTGGCGCCGTATCGGATGCCGGAGTCGGAGGCAGGACTGTATCGGCAAGTCATCGCCTGGACGAAGGCCGAACTGAGCGATGACCCGAAACAGACCGAGCAGATCATTCCTCGTCTCGAGCAAGAGATGGTCGAGGACTGCCGGGATGAAGGCAGCGCCGAGTAAAGCGTGTTTTTCCGACGAGTCCGTGGCCCCGACAAGGGCGCGGCGGACTCGTCACGCTCGCTCCTGCAATCCGTACTGCCGAATCTTATCGAACAGTTGCCGCCGGCTGATGCCCAGGACGCGCGCCGCCTGCGTGCGGTTCCACTTCTCCTGTTCGAGCGCCTGCCGGATCGCGCGGCACTCCGTCTCCGCCAGAAGGTCTCGTAGCAGCAGAGATCCCGACGAGGCCGCTCCCCTCGCGCCGTCCGCGGGTGCGCCCGGCGCTTGCAGATCGCCGAGGCCGATAACGCTGCCGCGCGCCAGGATCGCCGCTCGCGCCAGCACGTTCTGCATTTCGCGCACGTTGCCCGGCCACGGCTGCGCGGTTAGATAGTTCAACCCTTCGGGCGATAGCGCCAGGTTCGGCCAATCGTACTTGTGAGCGAGCCTGCGCAAAATGTGGTCGGCCAATAAGGGAACATCCTCACGGCGCTGCCGCAGCGCCGGCAAGACGATCGTCACGACATTGAGGCGGTAAAACAGATCCTCGCGGAAGCGACCGGCCGTGATGCGCGCGGGCAGGTCGCGGTTGGTCGCGGCCACGACGCGCACATCGACCTGCAAGGTCGTATCGCCCCCGACGCGCTCGAACTGTCCCGTTTGCAGCACGCGCAGCAGTTTGGCTTGCAAGTCGATCTCCAGGTCGCCGATCTCATCGAGGAACAGAGTGCCGGCATGAGCCTGCTCGAAGCGGCCGATGCGCCGGGCGACGGCGCCGGTGAACGCCCCCTTTTCGTGCCCGAATAGTTCGCTTTCCAGCAGGGTCGGACTCAGCGCGGCGCTGTTGACCTTGATGAAGGGCTGTCCGGCGCGGTCCGAGTTCTTGTGGATGGCGTTGGCGACCAACTCCTTGCCGGTGCCGCTCTCGCCGACGATCAGCACCGGCTCGCGCGTCGCCGCCACCCGGCCGATCGTCTTGAACACTTCCAGCATGGCGGGCGTGCGGCCGACCAGTTCCTCCTCGTCGTGATCGTCGGAGCGATCGCGCGACAGGGCCTGCACCTGGGCGACCAGAGCGCGCTGCGTCAGCGCGCGGCGGATCGAGAACAGCACTTGATCGAAGTCGAACGGCTTGGTGAGGTAGTCGTAGGCGCCGAGCTTCATTGCCTCGATGGCGGCCTTGCTGCCTCCGTAAGCGGTGACGACGAGGACCGGCGTTTCCTCCAGGCGGTCGGCGTGGCGGCGCAGCACGTCCATACCGTCGAGGACGGGCATTTTCAGGTCGAGCAAACACAGGGCGATATCGGGATCTTGGAGTTGGCGGGCGGCCTCGCCGCCGTCGGACGCCTCGCGGACCTGATAGCCCTCCGACTCCAGCAGGAGTTTCAGGTTGGTGCGAATGGCCGCTTCGTCGTCGGCGACGAGGATGATCGGAGCATAAGAAAGTTTGGTCATAACGATTGTGGTTCCGGTGGCCCCGGCAAGCACAGGCTAGATTTCTACCAACGGCAAAGTCACGCGGAACACGGCGCCCCAGCCCTCTTGCCGATCCAGTTCGATTCGTCCGCCGTGCTGCTGCACGATCTCGCGGCACAGCGCCAGTCCCAGACCGGCTCCCGCTGCGCGTGTCGTGTGAAACGGCTCAAACAAATGGGGCAACTCCTGCGCCGCGACGCCCGGTCCCGTGTCGGCGATGCACAACTCGAGACGCGGCGGTCCATCCAGGCGACGCGTGCGGCACAACAATGTTCCGCCGCCCGGCATCGCCTGCAAAGCGTTGGTTGTCAGGTTGAGGACGACCTGTTGCAGCGCTTGCAAGGACGCGGACAGCGGCGGCAGGTCGGCGGCCAACTCGGTCTTCACGACCACACGCTGCGACTCCGCCTGGGCGCGCGTCAACGTCAGCGTCTCCTGGACGATGGCGTTGAGATCGACGGCACGTCGCTCCTCGTATCCCGATCGCGCGAAGAACAGCAGTCGGGTCACGAGAGCGTTGATCCGATCGACGCCGTGCAGGATGGTCTCTATCGCCGAGGGATCGCGCGCCTGGGGTGGCAAGCGTTGGTACAGCTGGACGGTCGAGTGGATGGCGGCGAGTGGGTTGCGCACCTCGTGCGCCACGCCGGCCAGCAGTTTGCCTAGGGCGGCGAGATGCTCCGAGCGGCGCAACTCCTCGCGGAGATGTTCGCGTTGCCGGCGTTCGAGGCGCAGGTTGCGGCCAAGGTTGACGGCCAGCACCACCGCGGCGAGGATGCCGGCCAGGGCCAGGCCAGCGGCCACCTGATAGCGGCGCATGTCCTCGGCCATCTGTTCGGGACTCGTCAGCCGGGTCATCACCCAGGTGGCCATCAGGGCGGGACGTTGACCGCCGACCGGCTCGGTGACGACCAGGATGCGACTGGGGGGAATGTCGAAGACGGCCACGCTGGACGTGCCGGCTTCCGCCGTCAGGCTGGCCTGGCACTGCGGAGCGATGAAATCTTTTTCGCGGGGCGGAGGGCCCATCGTCGGCGGCGAAGGGCTTTGCGCCGGATACGGTGGTTTGGGCGGCGGATGGAGGTCGATGGGGAACGCATGGCCGAAGAATTGGCCCCAAGGTCCGGCCAGATAATACCCGCCCTCGACTCCGGGGAAATGCGTAAGGATGCGCTGGCTAATGTCGGTCAAGCGCCGCGCCCAGTCCGACGGCGGCTCATTGGGCAGCGTGGTCGGCAAGGCGTCGAGCAAGGAAGCCGCTTCCTCGGCCATCTGCCGGCTGGCATCGGTCAACTGCCGCCGTGATTCGCGTTCGCGCGCGGGCAGCCACATCGCTCCCAGGCTGATCGACAACAGTGCCGCCAGCGACGCCGCGAACAGAGCGACGACCAGCACGATCTGCCAGCGGAGACTGAAACGCACGCGCATACGACGCTCATTAAACTCGGCCATTGGCTGGGGATTCCCGGATATCGGCTTCGCCGCGGCCGACCGCGGACAAGGTCTCCGGCACAAGAGCCAGCACAATCAGCGTCGCCAGTCCGGCGGTCGCGGCCAGCAGATCGAACAGACCGCGATAACCGACGTATTCTACAAGGGATCCGGCCAACAACGGCCCCAGCGCCGAACCGAACACCAGACACGAACCGACCAGCACCTGCGCCTCACCGGCGCGCCGCGAATCGGCGGAGCGGTCCGTCACCCACGCGGCCGCCAGCACGCCGAAAAGTCCCTGGGCCAACCCATCCAACACTTGAATGAGCAAAAGCTGTTGCGGCGAATCGGCCACCGCGATCAGACCGAGGCGTATGGTCATTGCCGACCATGCCAGTAACAGCAGCGGTTTACGGCCGATGCTATCCGCCAGCCATCCGGCGGGCCGAACCACCACCATCCACGCCACCATCATGATGACAAAGATGTAGGGCAGGAACCGGTTCGACGCGCCGAGATCCTGCTTGGCGAACAGGCCGAGATACACACCGCCCGGCGCGGCCGCCGTGTGAAACAGCACCATAAATGAGCGGGCAGGGGACTGTCGGCTTCAGCCGACAAGGGAATGCCCGCACCCTCCACGCTTCCAGGGTCTTTATTAGTTAGCCGACGACTGTATAATGTACGGCATGGAAGCGAGATACCGTAAAAACGCAGGCGCGGTCTTCAGTTTGAAGTATCACATCGTGTGGTGTTGAGAAAACAAGGGCTTCGACCCTTGTTTTTTTGTCCCTCTCTGGTATCATGTTATTATGCGTAAACTGATACCACCGACCGAATGGGGCAAGGGATTCGTGGCTGGCCTGGTTTGTGGAGAGGGCAATTTCACCATCGCTATCTCTCGTCAACCGTCCTGCCGTCTCGGCTACCACATACGCCCCATCTTCCAGATTGAGATGGGGAAGATCGACGAACATTTGATTGTCGCCGTGCGCGACTTTTTTGGGTTTGGCGGCATCATCTTTCCGGCACCGAGAACGCGAGCAAGAAACGAGTCCCCGACGGTCCGTTACACCGTCACGGCGATGGCGGACTGTCTTCGCCTGGAGACGTTCTTTTCCTCCAGTCCGCTCATCGGGGCCAAGCGGCTTGCCTTCGGCGTGTGGTGTCGTTGTCTTGCCATCATTCGGTCTGGCCGGCACACCGCGACGGAAGGGTTCAGAGAGATTGTTGAATTGCGCGAGACTATTAACCAGTTTCGGCGACCGTCTACTTTCAGAACGCAACACACACTGAAAGGGACTGCAACTGAAGTCGAGTGTCAACGGGACCTCGCGGTCTGGAGTGACACCGAAATCAAGATGGTATTGAAATACCTTGCTGGAAAGATGACACGCCCCGAATTGATTGAATCGCTGGGCCGCACTACGGCATCGGTTGCGAATCAAATCAAGCGTCTCCGAAGCAAGGCCGCAATGTGATAGTGCCCCAAGTATCGCCGCCCGGTCCTTGAAGGTGAGATTGCCACACGGCTGCGCTACCTTTTGATTGAGAAGGCGGCTGAATTCGACATCACGGTTCATGCTCTGGAAATCATGCCGGACCACGTTCACCTGTTCGTTGAATCTGACCCGACCCTGTGCGTTGCCGAGGTCGTGAACCGGTTGAAGGGCTACACGTCCAGGAAATTGCGACTGGAGTTTCAGACACTCCGAACCCGCCTGCCGTGCCTCTGGTCGCGGTCCTACTACGCGGGCACGGTTGGGCATGTCAGCGAGGCCACGGTCAAGAAGTACATCGAAAACCAAAAGGGGAAGTAAGTGCGGCGCGCCTTCCGCCACCGTCTGTGGACCAATGCCAACCAGGAGCGCGAGCTTGGCATCATGCTGGAGACGCATCGGCGTCTCTACAACGCTTGCCTGGAGCAGCGAAAGACGGCCTACGAGACGGACAAGCGGTCGGTGAAGTACACGGGACAATCCGCGTGGTTCAAAGCCGAGCGAGTCACCAATCCCTTCTTCGCTCGTCTCAACTTCTCTTCCGCTCAGGACACGATGCGGCGTCTCGACAAGGCATTCGTGGCGTTCTTCCGCCGCGTCAAGTCCGGCGAGAAACCCGGCTATCCACGCTTCAAGAGCAGGGACCGATACGACAGCTTCACCTTTCCCGCTTACGGCGACGGCGTTCGGCTGATTGGCGAAAGGCTCCGCGTTCAACACGTCGGACTGGTCCGCGTCAAGCTGCACCGGCCCGTCGAAGGCGCGATCAAGACCGTGACGCTCAAGCGCGAAGCCGGCAAGTGGTACGTCGCCTTTGCCTGCGAGTTGCCGGACGTTCCCGTCGCGGACAGCGGCAAGCCGGCCGTGGGAATCGACGTGGGACTGGAAGCGTTCCTTACCACGTCGGACGGCGAGCGCGAGCCGAACCCGCGCTATCTCAAGGACGCGCTGCCCAAGCTGCGCATCGCCGGTCGCGCCGTCAGCCGCAAGAAGAAGGGCGGACGCAACCGCCGGAAGTCTGTGCGCCGGCTGGCCCGCGTTCACACTCGCGTTCGCAACCTGCGCCGCGAGCATCATCATCAGGTCGCCCTTCGTTTGGTCCGTCGTTTTGGCCTCATCGCTGTCGAAAGCCTGAACATCAAAGGGATGCTCAGGAACGGCAGGTTGAGCCGAGCGATAGCAGATGCCGGTTGGTCCGGCTTTCTGCTCACGTTGCGATGCAAGGCCGAAAGCGCCGGCATCTGCTTCGTGGAAGTTGATCCCAGAGGCACAAGCCAACAGTGCGTGTGCGGCCAAGAGGTAGAGAAAGCCCTCTCGGTTCGCTGGCATGATTGCCCGGCTTGTGGCTTGTCGCTGCATCGGGATGATGTCTCCGCTCAAGTAATCCTCGCAAGAGGACTGGCCCGGACGGGGCCAGTGGGAGCTAACGTAGGCCAACAGGTCAAGCGTCTCCCAAGAAGCCGTCGGCTTTAGCCGACGGAGTAGTCACGATACCAATCGGACGCCAGAAACGCAGAGCACCCAGCGCCGTTCCCACCTGATTCGGCGGCGCCATGTGGACGGCTTCCGCGCCGGCCAAGCTCTCGACCGTCGCGCGGCACGCACCATTCTCGGCGAACAGAATCACCAGCACCGCCAGCCCGATCATCCCGTGCGCCCGCCGCAACAGAAACGTGGCAACGGCCAATAGCATCAGGGCGACGATCAAAAACGGTTTGCGCGCCCGCAGTAGATCCGACCAAACGCCGGCGGGGAACTGCAACAGTCCCGCCAGCGCCGCCAGCGTCGAGACGAGGCCGATGGCCCGATCCGATAGCCCCTGCTGGCGCAGATAAAGCGGCAGATAGGGCAGGGTGAAACCGATGCCCGCCATGCACAAGAAATACGATCCGTAAAGTCCGATACGGTTGCGCGCGTTCATGTTGTCGATCCTTGCGGCTCCGCTTGCGGCTTAGCGCGAGAGTCGCTAAGCCGCAAGCGGCAACTCAATACGGCACGAACTTCAGCCAGACGATGCCCAGTGCCAGGGTCAGCAGCGTCACCGGCACGCCGACCTTGCAATACTCCCAGAACGAAATCACCACGCCCTCGCGGCGGGCGTTCTCGATGACGATAAGATTGGCCACCGAGCCGAGCACGGTCAGATTGCCGGCCAACGTGCTCGACATCGCCAACGACAGCCACGCCGTCTCGCGGCTGACTTCCGGGATGTGCCGCATCACCGGGTCGAACAGCAGCACGGCCGGCACATTGCTGACCAGGTTCGACAGCGCCGCCGATACCAGACTCAGCAAATCGACCGGACGATCGAGCAGCCACGTCCAACTCTCGACGTCCCACAAGCGGACGACGTGGACCTGGAATGCGTGTACCACGATGAACAGGCCGGCGAACAGGACCAGCAGGCTCCAGTCGATTTGCCGATAGATTTTGTCCGGATTGACGATGCGTCCCACCAGCAGAAACGCGGCCGATCCCAGGGCGATGACCGGCAAGTATTGACTCGGCAGCACGAAGAACAGCGTCACCGCCGCGAGCGCGACCAGCACGCTCTTGTTACGCAGCCAGGTGTGCGCTCTCCGACTCAGCGGCAACGGCTCCGGTGTAATCGGCCCGGTCACATCGACGATTTTCGGCGGTGTCAGACGTCGGCGATAGACGAAGGCGACGACGAGGTAATTGAGGACCAGGCCCAGCACGGCGACGGGAAACAGTCGGGCGGCGAAGCGAAGATACGAGATGTGAGAGTGGATGCCGATAATCATGTTCTGCGGGTTGCCGGTGATGGTGGCGGTCGAGCCGATGTTGGCCGCCGTCGCCAGGCCGATCAGGTGCGGCACCGGGTTGAAACGCAGCCGCCGAGCCAGGTGCAGCACCAGCGGCGTCAGGGCCAGGCAAACGATGTCGTTGACCAGAAACGCCGACAGCACGCCGGACAGCAGGATCGTCACGGCCAGCAGCCCTTTCGGCGTCTCGATGCGGCTCAGGCACAGGTGGCCCAGCCGCCCAAAAAAGCCGGACAATCGCAGGCAGCCGACCACGATCATCATGCCGAACAGCAGGATCAGTGTTTCATAGTCGAGGGAGTCCGCCGCGACGGCTTGCGGCAAGGTCAGAATGCCGGTGACGATGGTGACGGCGGCGCCGACAAGGGCGATGCCGGCCCGATCCATGCGCGGGCCCGGCACCTTGCCCAGCGCCAAACCGGCGTAGGTCAGAATGAACACGATCCAAGTCAGCCAAACGATCGGTGGGGAATCCATCTCAACTCCAAGCGGTCAGCAATCAGCGGTCAGCGATCGGCTTTTGTCTTTGCGGATCGCTGACTGCTAGCGGAGCCTCCGCTTAACGCAAGGGGTGTGCCGGGAACAGTCGCGATGTATTCGTGGATGTGCCTGCTGTCGCGCAAGTTGCATCGAATTCAGAAGATGCGGCAAACAAACATCAGCGGATGCGAGGGCTTCCCCCGATGGCAGAGACGAAAGGACCTGGGCACAAGCCACCCGGCCGGGGGTTTTGTGCCCGGTCGCCGATCGGCTGAGAGGCACTTTCGGGACCAACGAGCGCTCGTGGCCCGCATCCTCATCATCTCCCGCAGGATCGGACTGCGTCCCTCTCGGACGCGGGGATAAATTACACCTCGCCATTCCTTGAAAGCGACGCGGCCGTTCGCTAAAATCAGATACTTTCGCAGCGGCCCGTTTCGTTCGCCATCGCCCAGCGGTCTAGCTGCCGCCGCAGTCAGGGAGGCAATCCATGCCCGCACTGCACGTCCTCAAAGGCGCCAACGAGGGAGCCTTCATCCCCCTCGACGGCGATAAATTCATCCTGGGCCGCAATCCCGACTGCGGCATCGTCATCCCCGTCACTTCCGTCAGCCGCGAGCACGCCCAGATCCTGCGTATCCAGGGGCGTTACTACATCGAAGACAAGCAGAGCCGAAACGGGACCTTCGTCAACAATCAAGCGATCAACGCGCGGACCCCGCTTAAGCACAACGACAAGATCCGTATCTGCGATTTCCAGGCCTCCTTCGTGGACCATCAGCAGACCACGTCGCCGGAGACGGAGGACGGTACGGATGCGGACGAAAACGAGGGTTCCTCCACCGTCGAGGCCCAACTCAGCCACAGCAGCCATCTGCTGCTGGAACAGCAGCCGGCCGAAAAACTCCGGCTCATTCTCGAAATCAGCAGCAACCTCAGCAAGACGCTCGACCTCGACGCCCTGATGCCGAAGATCGTCGAGAGCCTATTTCTGCTGTTTCGCCAGGCCGACCGCTGTTTCGTCATTCACGCCGAGGAGGGCACCAACCGCCTGCTGCCGCGTGTGGTCCGCACACGCCGACCGCACGAGGAGGCCAACGCTCGCCCCAGTCGCACCATTGTCCGCAAGTGCCTGGAAACCGGGCAAGCCTTCCTCAGCGACGACGCCAGCCGCGACGACCGCATCCAGCTCAGTCAGAGCGTCGTCGATTTCCGCATCCGTTCGGTCATGTGCGTGCCGTTGTGTACCCCGGAAGGCAAAGCGTTCGGCGTCATCCAGTTGGACACGCAGGACCGCAGCAAGAAATTCACCCAGGACGATCTGAAACTCTTGTGGGGAGTGGCCAATCAGGCGGCCATCGCCTTGGAGAACGCTCGGCTGCACGAGGAGGCGGTGGTCCGCGAGCGCATCAAGCGCGACCTGGATCTGGCGCAGCGCGTGCAGGTCAGCTTCCTGCCCAGCAGTTTGCCGAATGTTCCCGGCTACGAGTTTTACGCCTTTTACCAGCCGGCCCAGGCGGTGGGCGGCGATTACTACGGTTTCATTCCGTTGCCGCAGGGACGATTGGCGGTCGCCGTCGGCGACGTGGCCGGCAAGGGCATTGCGGCCGCCCTGCTGATGGCCAAGCTGTCCTCCGACGCCCGCTTCTGTTTTTTTGCCGAGTCCAATCCCGGACAAGCCGTCGCCAAGCTCAACGACTTGCTCCAGGAGTTCACGGCGCCGATGGACCGCTTTGTCACCCTGGCCGCCGTGGTGCTCGACCCCGCCCACCACACCGCCACGCTGGTCAGTGCGGGCCATCCCTCGCCGCAGTTGTGCCGCCGAGGCTCCGCTCTTCAGGACGCGGTGCCCAAAACAACGGCCGGCCTGCCGTTGGGCATGGTCGAGGGCACCGTCTACGAATCCTGTCAGATCGCACTGCAACCGGGCGACAACCTGATCCTGTTCAGCGACGGCGTTACCGACGCGCTGGATGCGCGAAATAATCAGTTTTCGATGAAGGGCGTGCAGCGCGTCGTGCAGGAAGCCGGCAGTCTCTCCGCCGCTTCGCTGGGGGAGCGGCTGGTCAAGGCCATCCAGCAGCACGTCACCAATCGCGATTTATTCGACGACATCACACTGGTTTGCCTGGGACGAACAACAACATAGTCCGCAGTCCGCAGTCCGTAGTCCGCAGCAAAGACAGACTCTTCTTTGCTGCGGACTACGGACTGCGGACTGCGGACTAGCGAGAAGATGTATGAGCGATACCATCACGGCACCCAAACCACGCACGGAAGAGCGTACCAAGCGACAGCCGCCCTATCACGTCATTCTGCTCGATGACGACGATCATACCTACGAGTACGTCGTTCGCATGTTGCAGGAGCTGTTCGCGCATCCCTTCGAGACGGCCTACTTGATGGCGGTGGAAGTGGATACTACCGGACGGGTGATCGTGTTGACCACGACCAAGGAACACGCCGAGTTGAAGCGCGATCAGATACACGCCTTTGGACCCGACCCGCTCAGCTCGCGCAGCTGCGCGGGGTCCATGTCGTCGGTCATCGAGCCGGCAATCTAACGGATAAAGAGCGACCGACAGAGATACAGAGAAGAAAAGAACCAAATCTTGTCTTCTCTGTGCCTCTGTGTCTCTGTGGTTAGTTCTTTGTCATTGCGGTCGATCGATCGCCAGGACGGCGCTGCTGGCCGCGTTGCGGACGTCCTCGTCGTTGTCGCGAACCATGATTTCCCGCAGGTCGGGGAGTTGCGCCTTGGCGAGACGACCGAACCGCCCCAGCGTCTGCGCCGCCTCGACGCGCACACTGGAGGGCAGAGCGCGATTGCGTAAAATCCAGGCGACGTTCGGCAGGGCCGGCTGTGCATCCGTCCCGATGCCCTGCAATGTATGCATAATGGCGATGATGTACTCCTTGTCGCCGCGATTGATGACCCGCGCCAAGAGCGGCACCGCCTCCTTGGCATCAGGCCCAAATCGTTCGATCGCGTTGGCGGCGGTGATACGGACGCTCAGATCTTCGCGATCGTTCAGCAGGCGCATCAGGCCGGGAACGGCCTCCTTTGCCTTCCGCGGGGCGAGACGCCCCAGAGTTCGGGCCGAAGCCCAGCGGACAAACTTGTTCTTGTCTTCCAGAGCCTTGATCAGCGCGGGGATCGCCGGCGCCGCCCGATCGCCGAAGGTCTCCAGCACGTCCACCGAGCCCAAGCGCACACGAAAATCGGGGTCGCTCAATCCCTCGATCATGGCGTCAACAGTGCCCTTGAGACCGGCTTCGAGTTTGGAAGGTATTCGCGGTTCCTCCATTTGCTGGGCGACGAACACCGCGGGATGTACGGCATCGGCCGAGATGCGCGGCGAAGACGCCGCCTGCCCAACCGCGATTAATTTGACCGGACGCTCCAAGGTGGTGCCCTGTTGAGACGCGGCCGCGCCGGACAGCGGCACGGGCGCAACCAGGGCCGTCCGTTTCGGTTCTTCGCCGCGCGCGGCGGCCCATTGGGAGGACCGCGATGCGCCGCGATGGGAGCGGCGACTCGATGGCGACGGTCCTTTAACGCCCTTGATGCCCTTACCCGGTTCCTTGTCCCGGTCCTTGCCGGGCTTCGTGTCGGGTTCGATCGGCCGCGGCAACGGCAGCGGCGTCTCCTCCAGGCGACGTACCTTTTGCGCCACCAACACCAGCCGTTCCAGCAGATGACAGGCATCGAAGCGCAATTCGGGAACCGGATCGCGGGCCGCGCGGTTGAGGTCCGGCAACGCCTTCTCGACGACCGCGAGCATCGGCCGGTAAATCGCCATGCCTTCCAGGGCGGGGTTGCGGTCGCCGACCAGTTCATCCAGCGTGTTCGCCGCTTCCTGGCAGGCGGCAATGCTCGAACGACGCACCTCGGCGTCCGTGTCGGCCAGGCCGCTGGCCGCGACGGGGAAGATCTGTCCCAAAGCTCGTAAAGTGGGTTGAGGACGGGCCTTGTTCATCCCCTGATAGAGGATGTCAACCATGTGAGCCAGGGCGGCGGCGGTAGCGCGGCGGATGGTGACATTGCTTTGCGCGCCCTGCAACAGGGGACGAAGAGCGGCCACCGTGACGGCCGGGTCGCCCTCCAGATTGCTCAAGCCGCGAATCGCGGCCACCTGGACCTGCGGATCGGCGTCGCGCAGGAGGTTCTGCAAGTCGCGGGCCAGCGGCCCCATGCGCTGTCGCAGGGAACGCGAGCCTTCCGTCGGGCCGCGACTCTCGGTGCCGCTGATGCCCGATACATCGGCGCTCTCTTGTTTGCGCGCGTTGGACATCGTGTCGCTGACCAGGTTGGCGGCGGCGATGCGGTCGGCCGTCCGGCCGGTGCGCAAGTAAAAACGGATGCGCTCTTCCAGCCGATCGAGCATTTGCAATCGCACCTCGCGCTTGATCTCGGCGTTAATCGCCTCGACCACCCGACCGGAATCGTCGCCGGCCGACTTCAGCATTTTCTGGACGTCGCGTTTGAAGTCGTCGTCTTTCGGCTGGCGCACCGCGGCCGCGATTTTCTCAATGGGCACCGGGGTATCGATGTCCTCGAAAAAAGCCGATCCCCAGTCCGGCAGCAACAGAGTGCGCGTCACTTCGCCCAGCGACGGCAAGCGGCGGGCCGCTTCGCGCAACTCGCGGCGGCGCTCGACCAGCAAACTGGCCGCGTTGGGATCGTCGGAACTCAGTCCGCGATCCTGGAGGAGCGTGGTTCGGAACTCCTCGATGCCGTTGATCGGCAGCGGTCCCGCCTTGGCCCCGCCCACGAGGTAGCCGCTCAGCAGGCCCGCCAACGTCACGGCCGCGAGACGGCAAGCCCTGCGCGGAGGTGCAGTTCGGATCGGCATCATGTTAGTCGTGCTCCTGGTGAGGGGCCGATGGCAGCCGGAATCGCCCGTCCCGGTCGATTGTTTTCCCATCTCCCCCATTGTAACGTCTCGCGTACCTCTCCGCGATCCGCTTTCCTTTTGGGCGGCGAACGGAACACGGCAAGCGGAGCGCGAAGCTTCCTCCTTGACATCGGTTATCCTCCGGGCCAACGTCTTTCCGTTTCCCGCGGGGTTGGGGCGACGGTCGCAACGCCGGCCGCTTGTAACGATTGGGTCGGCCCTGCCGCGGTCGATCGCGATTGACGGCGCGAACGATTTCGCTGTACGACTATCACACACTCTGTTTGAAAACCTCGCAGGGCGAGCCGCCGAGCTTCCGGGGGTTTTCGAGAGCAGTCCGAGACGTAAATCCATGCCGGGAAAGAGGATTTTGCGAATTCAGTCCGATCGAGACGGTTGGCATTGCATTCGCTTATCTTTTAGGCGGATCTTCCACCCAAGCAGCCCGGAAGGGGAGGAATGATGCTGAACGTGCTTGAGAATGTGATGCCGCGAATTACGCGACCTTCCGGGAGTTGTCCGAGCCTCCGCAGTGTGCGGCCATCCCTGCTCGACCTTCGATTCACCGGCGACCCGTGCATCCTGGATCAGCAAGATGGGACTGCTTCCCTGCGCTTGGACAATTATCGACTGGCGCGAATTCCCACTTCGCCCTTCGATCTGCCGTCCCTCAACAGCCTCTTCCTGCAACTGCGGCAATGGCAGATGCGCCAGCGGTTATATCGCCAACTGCGCGCCCGCGTTCGTAAACCAGTTTAAAGATGGTTTTTGTCCATCAGATCCTCGTTTAGCCGCGACGCGCAGCGGAGCGCGCTCTCCGCTGCGCGTCGCGGCTACATTTCTTCGGCTTCCAGCAACCGCTTCAACAGCACGCGATTGACGACGCCGCGAAACCGGACGCGGCCGTTGACCGTCACGACCGGCACGCATTCGCCGTGTTCGCGAACCAATTGCGGATCGTCATCGATGTCCACCTGGCGCAGCGTGAAGCCGTATCGCCGCCGAGCCTCTTCGAGCAATGTCCAGGCATCCTCGCAGAGATGACATCCCTGCCGCGTGTACATGAGGATGTCCAGGTGCATCGTGTCTTGCCTCCGCCGCCACCATTTCAGCCAGTTCCAACGCATGGGATGTTCCCGCTCCTCCGCGACGAGGCGCGCCTACAATGGAAGGTAACAAGCCTTGGCGACGCGCCTGCCTCGCGACGGTCCCTCGCATAGTCAGGGTTCGCGGCTTTTGCTATCTTAAGCGTGTGCGCGTTTCCGGTGAGGGCGCCTGACCACCGCGGACCTCGCTTGCCCGCGGAGCCGCTCCCGCGGTGGCCGACGGAACCGGCACAAGGACCGTGACGACGAGACGCAAAGAGGACTTTTCATGCCCTCCGATCCGAACTCCAATCCGAATCCTCCTCCTTCGGGAAAACCGCGCCGGCGTCCCGCTCCGGGGCTGGGAGGCAATCTCATCTGGGTGATCGTGCTGGCTCTGCTGGTCGGCTGGTTCATCTTCAACGCTCCCACCGGCGGCGGCACCATCGAGTGGGGCGAGTTCTGGACCTTGCTGGAGAAGAACAAGCTCCGCAAAGTGAATATCGGCAGCGAACGCATCAGCGGCGAAGTCAAAGACACCGACGGCATCCCCGACACTCTTCAGAAAAAGCTGCGCAGCAACCGCTTCAACGTCGAGCGCATCCATCTTGAAGATAACGGCGCATTGGATGCCGCCTTGCGGAAGCAGGTCAAGGACAACGGCTTGCAGGTGGCGCAAGAGCCGGACCACCTGTGGTTCATGCAACCGCTGATGGTCTTCGTGCTGCCGATCGTCATCCTGCTGGCGCTGTTTCTGTTTCTGCTGCCGCGCTTCCGCGATCCCCTGGGTGGCGGCTTCCTCAGCAACTACATCAAAAGCCCGGCCCGCCGCTACGAGCGCAGCAAGTTGCGCGTCACCTTCGAGGACGTGGCGGGCATGCAGAACGCCAAGAGCGAGCTGCAAGAGGTCGTCGAGTTCCTGCGCTCCCCGGAGAAGTTTCAGCGCCTGGGTGCCGTCGTTCCCAAGGGCGTGCTGCTGGTCGGCCCGCCCGGCACCGGCAAAACATTGCTGGCCCGCGCCGTCGCTGGCGAGGCCGGCGTGCCGTTCTTCAGCATCAGCGGATCAGAATTCATTCAGATGTTCGTGGGTGTCGGCGCCAGCCGCGTCCGCGACATGTTCAAGACCGCCAAGGAAAACAGCCCCGCCATCCTGTTCATCGACGAGATCGATGCCGTCGGCCGCATGCGCGGCGCAGGCGTCGGCGGCGGCTCCGACGAACGCGAGCAGACGCTCAACCAGATCCTCAGCGAGATGGACGGCTTCACGCCGACGGAGACGGTCATCGTCATGGCCGCGACCAATCGGCCCGACGTGCTCGACTCCGCTCTACTGCGGCCGGGCCGTTTCGATCGCCACATCACCATCGACCGCCCAACCTGGCAGGGCCGGCTAGCCATCCTCAAGGTCCACACGCGCAACAAGCCGCTGGCCGACGACGTCAACCTGGAGACGATCGCCCGCGGAATGATCGGCATGACGGGCGCCGACCTTCGCAACCTCGCCAACGAGGCGGCCTTGCTGGCCACGCGCGAAAACAAGAACAAGATCGACCGCAGCGATTTCGAGCGCGCCGCCGACCGCGTGCTGATCGGACCCAAGCGCGAGGAGGTTCTTTCCTCCGAGGACAAACGGCGGACTGCCTATCACGAGGCCGGCCACGCGCTCTGTGCCTGGCTGACGCCCAAGGCCGACCCGATTTTCAAGCTGACCATCATCCCGCGCGGCCGATCGCTGGGCATGACGCGCTTTCGGCCGGACGAGGAGCGCCTGGATTACACCAAGAAGCAGCTCATGGCCCGGCTGATCGTCGCGATGGGCGGCCGCGCCGCCGATCGGCTCGTCTTCGAGGAGGAGACGTCCGGGGCCAACCAGGATCTCAAGGACGCCACGCGCATCGCTCGCCTGATGGTCACGCAGTTCGGCATGAGCGACCGCATCGGTCCGGTGGCGTATCGCATCGGTGAGGAGCACATTTTCCTGGGCAAGGAAATTCAGGAGCCGCGCGATTTCAGCGAGGGCACCGCCGAGGTCATCGACGAGGAAGTGCGACGCATCCTCCGCGAGGCCGACGAACACGCCTACAACCTGCTGCAAACGCATCGTCATTTGATGGAGCGCCTGGTCGAGGCGCTGATGCAGCGCGAGGAGTTGCTGCGTGAGGAGATCGACGAGATTCTTAAGGAGGAAGAGAACGCCAACGGCATCGTCGCGGCCCCCGGCATCATGCCGCCGCCTTCTTCAGCGCCGCGCACGACTTGAGTTGTCCATCTCCCGACACCGCCTGACCGCACCCCAACGGATTCGAGGGGTCATTCTTCCGGCACAAGGGCGACACCCCGGCACCAGCCGGCGCTGGCACCTTTGATTTTCACCGGCAGACACGACACGAAGAAACCGTGCGGTCGCGGGATCTGATCGAGATTGGCGAGTTTTTCGATCTGACAGTATTCGCGCGTCAGCCCCGCGAAGTGAGCCGGCCAGATGTACCGTCCATCACCCGTGCGCCGGTAGTCGGCGACCATATTCGCAAACGGACGGTCCAGCGTGTAGGCGTCGATACCTATGACCTTGACGCCCTGTTCGACGAGCCACAGCACCCCCTCGCGCCCCAGCCCCGGTTGCGCGAAATACTCCGGCGAATGCAGTCGTTTGTCGGCCCCCGTGTGCAGCAGCACAATGTCCAGCGGCCGCAGACGATATGCGATCCGCGCCAGCGCCGCCTCCAGATCGGCCACGGTGATGAAGTCCCCCGCTGCCTTGTGCCGCACGTCCAGCACGACGCCCGGCGCGAAGCACCACTCCAGCGGCACCTCGTCGATGCGCCGCGCCGGCCGGTCCTCGGAGATCGGTCCATAGTGATAGGGCGCGTCCACGTGCGTGCCGCTATGCGTGATCGCCTGCACTTCCTCGACGGCCCAGCCGAGTCCCTGTGAATACACCAAATCTTTCGGCCGCACGCCGAGAAACTGCTGAATCTGCTGGCGTCCTTCGCCGTCGTGCGTGCAATAGCGGATGGACGGCCGCATCGGCTCGCTGACAGCATCATGTTCCAGCGGCACGCTCAGATCGATCAGACGGAATGGCGGATTCATGAACGAAGCTCCTTCCGCGCGATCACAACCACCAGCGCAGCAACCAGGCCAGACCGTTGACGAACCCGCGCCACCAGTTGTCCTCGCGGACATCCTCCAGCAGGACGCGCTTGCTATTGGCGATTTCCTCGCCGATCACACGACGTAGCACCCTTGCCAGGGCGGGCGCGTGAATGACGGCCAGAAACTCGAAGTTGATGTACAGACTGCGGGCGTCGAGATTGCACGAGCCGACCACCACCCAGGCGCTGTCGGCGATCATGACCTTGCTGTGCAGCATCTCGGCCTGACGCTCGAAGATGCGGATGCGTCGCCGCAGTAGGCGCGTATACAGATGCCGCGCGGCGTGCTGCACCAGCGGCACATCGCTTTCGCCCGGCACCACGACGCGCACCGCCACGCCGCGCCGCGGCGCGCGCAGCAGCTCGCGCAGCACGCCGCCGACGGGCAGGAAGTACGCCATCGAGAACGTGATGCTCCGCCGCGCGGCGCGAATCAGTCGCGTGAACAGACGCGCGGCCCGCGAGTATTTCAGGCCGGGGCCGCTGTCGAAGAATTGTATGCTCTCCTCGCCTCCCGCCAGCAGAGCACGGCGATACGCGCGCGGCCGCCGTGCGATCGGCTCGCCGTGCGCCCGTCGCCACGAGCGCTCAAAGCTCTCGGCCACCTCGCCCTGCTGGGGGCCGGTCAGCCGGATGTGAACGTCGCGCCAACCCGCGGAGGCCGGCAAGGCCTCCTTCGACACCACCAGGCCGAGAGTCGTGTCCACCAGATTCATGCCGCCGAAATAGGCGATGCGGTCGTCGAGAATCAGCAGCTTGCGATGATTGCGGCGGTTGAGGATGCGGAGCAACGAGAACTTCCACAGCGCCTCGCGCACGGTATGGAAGGCGTGGACCTGAACACCGGTCTGCTCCATCTCGCGGAAGAACGCCCACGAGGTATCCGAGCTGCCGATGGCATCGTACAGGACGCGAACTTGCACGCCGGCGGCGGCGCGCTCCTTCAAGGCGTCGGCCACGGCCTGGCCCGCCGCGTCGTCGTGGAAGATGTACGTCTCCAGCCAAACGTGCGTGCGCGCGGTTTGGATGTCGCGCACCATCGCCTCAATGAGCGGCCAGGTTTCGACGAACACCGTGAGATCATTGCCGGCGACTGTCACCGTCACCGGCTCGTTCGCCGGGCGCGGCGAGGTCTCCGCTGGTGCGCCCGCCTCGAACCGAGGTTGTGCCAGTTCGGGTTCGGGCATGCCACGGCCCTCAACGCGAGGAGCATTCCACCGTGTGGACCGCCGAGTCCTGCACCACCTCGCCGGTGCGCGTCAGGTGGAAGTCGAGGACCAAGGGCAGGTGATCGGAGGCGCGGCGGGCAAGGTTCGTGCGCACGATGCGAGCGTGGCGGACGTGAATACTGCCGCGATAGAAAACCTTGTCGAGGGCGGCGAGGGCGAGGAAGGAGGGAAAACTGCGGAAACGGCGGATGGGGTTCGTGGCCTGATGGAAGCCGTGGCGGAGAAATTGATGCTTGCCGAGGGTGTTGCGCCAGTCGTTGTAATCGCCTGCGATGATCGTCGGCAAATGAGCGGCTTCGAGAAAAGCGTGATGGCCCAGCAGATAAGAGGTTTGCCAGCGCCGCTCCTTCTCGCGCAGGCCGAGGTGCCAGTTGACCAGGTGCAGCGGCCCCTCCGGGGTTTCGACCACGGCCAGCTGCGCGCCGCGCGGCTTACGCAAGCGGTGGCGGATTGACACATGATGATGTTTGCGCAGCGGCCAGCGCGACAGGATCAGGTTGCCGTAGCCGCCCTCGCGATGGGGAACATTGAGCTGATAGAGATGGGCGGCCACTCCAAGGTTCTCGGCGAGCAAGGCCGGCTGGTCGTGGAAGTCGGAGCGGCGGACGTTGCGGTCCACTTCCTGCAAGCAAACGAGATCCGGCTCTTGATCGCGGATCACGTCGATGATTCGTTCCAGCCGGTAGCGACGATCGCTGCCGACGCCCTTGTGAATGTTGTAGGTCAACAGACGCATCATTCGCTGGTCCTGAACCTCATCGCGAGTGGGCCGCTCGCGATAATCTCTCCATTCCGCCCCACTCCGTTATTATACCCAATCCGCACCGCCGTTGCGGCGTGAGTCCGGCATCTTATCATTTTATCGGCCGTTGCCTCGTCTCAACTCCATCCCCAGCGCCGCGGCAATACCTGCGCCGCCAACCACACTTTACGCCATTTGCTCAACCGCACTCGGCTGCTGAAAACATCGTAATCGCGCCGCACGATCGTCTCCAACAGTCCGTGATAGGTTCGCAGCATGACCAGGAACACCGCCTGCCCCGCCGGTCCGAGCAGGTCCGCCAGCGGCTCCGCCGATTCATAGTAACGCCGGGCGCGCTCCACCTGAAAACGCATCAAGGCGCGAAAGCGTTCGTCGCATTCGCCGTGCTCCAGATCCTCGATGCGATAGCTGAAGCGGCTCAAATCTTCGCGCGGCAAATAGACTCGACCGCGCGCGGCGTCCTCGCCGAGATCGCGGAGGATGTTCGTCAGCTGCAAGGCGATGCCCGCCGCTTCGGCGTGCTCCTTCGCGCGATCTTCCTTGAAGCCCCAGATGTGAATACAGGCCAGCCCGACCGCCGACGCCACGCGGTAGCAGTAGCGATACAACTCGGCGAAGGTTTCATAGCCATCCGTGTCCAGGTCCATACCGACGCCGTCGAGAACGTCGTCGAGATAGCGGCGCGGGATGCCGTACCGCTCGACGGTGTGATGAAAGGCGGGATAAAGGGGATGGTGATAGCGCCCGGCCAGCGCCTCGTCGAGTTGCTGCCGCCAGTCGGCCAGCGCGAGCCGTTTGTCCGCCACCGCTTCGGGTCCGTCGGTCAGATCGTCGGTGACGCGCATGAAGGCGTACAGGGCGCACATGGCCCGCCGCTGCGACCGCGGCAGAATGCGGAAGGCGTGGTAGAAGTTCCCCGCCTCGCGCCGGGCCAGGCGCTCGCAGTCGGCGTACGACAATTCCAGGCACGGGGGGGTCATCGGACCTCGGCCGCCGGGCGGCGATCGGGCCACACGCGGTCCCGCCAGTGCCGCCACACGGCACCGGTCAACAGGGCACCCTTCTCCCACTTGGCCAGCGTCGGCCGGCG
>DATBGU010000412.1:0-23341 GCA_036557825.1 Gemmataceae bacterium | reverse complement strand
GGCCGGCAATTCCTCGTTGTCCTCGTGGCGAGCGTGACGCGAATGACGGGGCATCGAAGGTCGTCCTGAAGTTTGGCTGAAGGTTGAGTTGCCTCTATTGTAGGGGTGGCAGGCAAGCGCCAACCGTTCGTCGATGCTTGTTGCGGCTGCGGCGCCTCGATACCATCGCCTGTGTGCCTTCCTCGTTCCCACGGGAGGAACTCCATGACAGCGGTTCGCACGGCCCTGATCGGCTGCGGCAAGGTCGGCCAGATCCATGCCGCGGCGCTCGCCGCTCTGCCCGAATCGGAATTCCTGGCCGTGTGCGACAGCAGCGGCGAGCGAGCGACCACCTTCGCCGGTCGTTTCGGCGTCCTACCCTTCACCGATGTCCGCGCCCTGCTGCGCGAGACTCGGCCGCAGGCGGTTCTGATCGCCACGCCGCATCCGCTGCACGCGGAGTCCGCCGTTTGCGCCGCCGAGTCCGGGGTCCATGTACTGGTCGAAAAGCCGTTGGCCACGACGCTGACGGACTGCGATGCGATGCTCGCGGCGGCGCGGCGGGGCCATGTGCGGCTGGGCGTCATCAGCCAGCGCCGCTTCTACGAGCCGATCCGACGCATGAAAGAAGCCATCGATGCGGGCAAGCTCGGCCGGCCTGTGCTGGGCATCTTCGAGATGTTCAGTTGGCGCGACCAGGCGTATTATCAGTCCGACCCGTGGCGCGGCCGCTGGGACACCGAAGGGGGCGGCGTGCTGGTGAATCAATCGCCGCACCAGCTCGATCTGTTGCAGTGGTTCATGGGAGAGATCGACGAGGTGAGCGGCTACTGGGCCAACCTCAATCATCCCTACATCGAGGTCGAGGACACGGCGGTGGCGATGCTGCGTTTCAAGAACGGCGGACTCGGTTCGATCGTCACCAGCCTTTCTCAGAAGCCGGGACTGTGGACCCGCGTCCACATCCACGGTTCCAACGGCGCTTCGGTCGGCGTCGAGACGGATCGCGGAGCCACGTTCGTCGCGGGCGTATCGGAGATCGCCGAGCCGCCGCTGAACGACATATGGACGATTCCGGGCGAGGAGCAACGGCTGGCGGAGTTTCAGACCCAGGACCGCGCCCGCTTCCGAGCGATCAACGCCACGAACCACTACCACGCCCTGCAAATTCAGGACTTCTTGCGTGCGGTGCGGGACGACCGTCCGCCGCTGGTGACGGGCGAGGACGGTCGCATCGTGGTGGCTATGTTCGCGGCGATCTATCAATCCAACCGTGAACGCCGGCCGATCAAGTTCCCGCCGATGCTGGGGCTTTCGTCTCAACCATAGTGGATGCGGGGCTGTCTTCTCCCCTACCTGAGTCGGCGTTACAATGGGAAACAAAAGGCACGACTTCATTGTCCGTAGCGGTTGATTCTCGGAAGGAGGTGCGGAGTGAACTTTTCTGAACAGCCTCCCTCGAAACAATGGGCCGCCTTGAAGTACAGGGGAGAGAAATTTGCGGAAGTCTGGTTCAAACCCGAGGGCGAGCCTTTCGCTCTTACGTTTCGCATCCCACAGGGAAGTTTTCAAATTCCGGACATGGGTCAACTCTTGACGGCAGAAAACCTTCTGATGGCCGTGGGCATTGCGACGGAGGAGGTTGAATCCTGGCGCCCCGAAGGCGCTTCCCCTTCCGGCAGCGATTCCAATTCCGAACTTCAACGTTCCCTCCCGCCGCCTCCGCAAGACGTTCCCCACCTGAATCTTTACGTCCGTCTGAAGCCGTCTCCCCAGGCTGTTGCCCCCAAGAAGAGCCGTGAGCCGGAGGTTCCCGAGGCAAGGTGGCAGGATCTCGAAGCTCGTTGGGAGGCGATATTGGGCCTGGAAGCGAGCATGGATACGTTACGCATCAGTATGGAAGGCCTTCGGTCGGAAATGGAAGCCGCGTCAAGGAAGATGTTGACCGCGGATGAAAAAGTACATGCCCTGAACGCGGACGTGGCTCAATGGAACAAGGCAAAAAGCCGCGTTGTTTATGCCCTGCCGAAAGTGAGAGAGTTTATCCATCGTTCCACCTGGGCGAAGGGTACGCCCGAAAGGAAGAAGCTTGAGGAGTTGGTCAAGAACCACATTCGACCTCGTATTCCTTTTCCAGAGATGGATAAAGTGGGGGAACAGCTTGAAAACTTGTTTAAAGACTGGCAGGTTTTATCCGGGCACGGTGTGACGGTCTTCCAGGAATGCAAAAGTATCTCCGCGGATATTCAGGGAGCCTTAAGGACACTGCAGAGCAATGCAGCGGCGAACGCAACCAAAAAACGGGGCGCCGGTGCGAAAGGCAAGTTTTTCTAACCCATGGGACGTTGATCCAGGACTGAATGAAGAGGCGACCACTTATGAAACGCCCCTTCCTGACCGCCGAGTGGCGCAACCTGTTCCTCGCCACCTACGCCGTGCCGCCGTCACTCCTGACGCCGCGTCTGCCGCCGGGGTTGGAGTTGGACACCAAAAACGGCAACGCCTTCGTCAGCCTCGTCGCCTTCGAGTTCCTCAACACGCGCGTTCTCGGCGTGCCGTGGCCGGGGTATCGTAACTTCGCGGAACTGAATCTGAGGTTCTACGTACGGCACGGCGTGGATCGCGGCGTGGTGTTCGTGCGCGAGTTCGTGCCGCAGCGGCTCGTCGCCTGGCTGGCGCGGACGATCTACAACGAACCCTATCGCGCCACGCCGCTGACAAGCCATCGTCACGACGACACCGACAGCCGCAACATGGAGTATCGATTGCGCTGGGCGGGGCGCGAGCACGTCCTGCGCGTCGGCGGACGCAAACCGGCATTCGTACCGGATGAGAGCAGCGACGAGCATTTCTTCAAGGAACATCACTGGGGCTACGGTGTGACGCGGCGCGGTCAGGCCATCCGTTACGAGGTGGCCCATCCGGTGTGGGAAGTGTTTCCCGTGCAGTCGTATCACCTCGATCTCGATTGGGTCAGCGTGTACGGGCCGGAATGGGGGGAACTGAGCAAACAGACGCCGATGTCCACAGTGTTCGCCGCCGGATCGGGGATTGCGGTGTATCCGAAAGGTGAGTTGATCGAGCAGCGGTGAGAAGCGCAGCGAGGCATCACACCGTCAGACCCTGATAGCGGGCGACGCGCTCCAACTCGCGCAGCATCTCTTCGGCGGTTTGATAGCGGTCCTCCGGGCGCTTGGCGAGCATGCGCAGGACGATGGCCTGGAAGGCGTCGGGGATCGACATCTGATATTTCTTCGGCATCACCACCGGCGCTTGGCGGATCTTCGTGATCGTCTCGATCAGGCTGCCACCCTCGAAGGGCGGTTGACCGCTCAGCGTGGCGTAGAGCAACGCGCCCAGGCTGTAGAGGTCGGAGCGCTCATCCACCTGATCGGGTCCGAACGTCTGCTCCGGCGACATGTAGCGCACGTCGCCGAGCATCTCGTTGGCCTGGGTGATTTGCAGGGCCATGCTGCCCTCGATGGCCTTGGCCAACATCAGATCGCCGAGCAGGGCCGCGCGGTCGGACTCGCGGATCAGCACGTTTTGCGGCGTCAGGTTGCGGTGAACGATGTGCCGCGAATGGGCGAACTCCAGGGCGCGGCCGAGGTGGACGGCGACGCGGAAACCGTGACGCCAATCGAGCATGCCCGCCACGCCGATACGATGAATCACCTGCGATAGGCTCTCGCCCTCGACGTACTCCATGGCGACCCAGCAGTACGGACCTTTCTTGCCGGCACCGTGGAGCGAAACGAGGTTGGGATGGCGCAGCGGCATCATCGTTTTCATCGAGCGGATGAAGCGCTGGACCTCCGTTTCGTTGCGGGCGAACTCCGGCCGCAGGATCTTGAGGGCCACATCGCGATAGTTGCGCACGTCGATGGCGCGGAAGACGACGCCGGACTTGCCCTTGGCCAGCACGATGCCGACGTGGAAATTGCCGAGCGTTGAGCCGGACAGTTCGCCGAGGCGCTCGCCGGGCAGCACTTTGAGCGGAGCGGCCGGCGGCGCCGCGGGTATCTGCGGATCGGAGATGGGGATGGCAGCCGGCAGATCGTCGGGAATGGGAATGGCGGCGGGGAGCGCCTCCGTGAAGGGCACGGCCGCCGGCAGCGCTTCCGCCATCGGCAGGTCGGTCGGCAGCACAACGGGGACAGGCGCGGGCGGTTTGTCCAGGCGCGGCGGCGGCGTGACGCGGCGCTGCACGGCCGCGTCCAGAGATAGATTGATCGGGAACGGCTCGGCGGGACGTTCCGGCGGGATCGTGTTCTGGTCGGCGAGGTCGTCGCACTGCAACCGCAGTTTCGTTTCGCCCAACTCGATGATGTCGCCGGGATTGAGGATGTGCTCGGTGATTGGCTGATTGTTGACGAAGGTGCCGCCGACGCTGTTGAGATCCTTGAGGACGAGGGTCGGCCCGTTGTATTCAATCTGGCAGTGGACGCGCGAGACGCGGAGATCGTTGAGGCGCGTCACCGTTTGCCGGCCGCGACCGATCACCAGCGGTGTGCCGGGCGTCAGCGAAAAAACGCGCCCCTTATCCGCGCCGGCGATCACTTCGAGTTGGGCCAACATAAGGCACCTCGCTGCGGGCTTTCCCTCATCCCCCACCCCTCTCCCAGCGGGCAGAGGGAAGAAAGAGATCAACTGGAGACGTTCGAGAACTTGGCGACCCGGTCCAGCTCTTTCAGCAAATCGGTCGCCGTCTGAAAACGGTCCTCCGGCCGTTTCTCCAGCAGTTTCAGAACGATGCCCTGGAAGCGGTCGGGGATCGACATTTGAAACTGCTTGGGCTTGGCCGGCACGCCGGTGCGGATCTTCAGGATCGTCTCGACCAGCGATCCCCCCTCGAACGGCGGCCGGCCGGTCATCATGGCGTAGGCGAGGGCGCCGAGACTATACAGGTCGGAGCGGCCGTCCACGTTCGGATCGCCCATCGTCCGCTCCGGCGACATGTAGCGCAAATCGCCGAGGATTTCGCCGGGCCGCGTGAGCTGCTCCGCCAGGGCGCCCTCCAGCGCCTTGGCCAACATCAAGTCGCCGAGCTTCGTCGCCTTGTCGCTCTTGCGGACCATGATGTTCTGCGGCGTCAGGTTGCGATGGATGATCGAATTCTCATGGGCGTATTCGAGGGCGCGGGCGAGATGAACGGCGACGCGGAAGGCGTGACGCCAGTCGAGCATTCCGGCCACGCCGATGCGCTGGATCACCTGCGACAAACTCTCGCCGTCCACGAATTCCATCGCCACCCAGCAGTAGGGACCGCTCTTGCCGGCGCCTTGCAGCGTGACGAGATTGGGATGGCGCAGCGGCATGACGGTGCGCATGGAGCGGACGAAGCGGCGCAGCTCCTTGGCGTTGCGGGTGGCGCCGGGGAAGAGGACTTTCAAAGCGACGGCGCTATCGTCCTTGAAATCGCGGGCCTCGAAGATGAGGCCGGATTGACCGCGCGCGTGCAGCTTGCCGACGTGGAAGTGCGACAGTTTCTTGCCGCTGAGTTCCTGCAAACGGTCGCCGACCAGCACGGTCTGCTTGGGCGGCGCCGTCGCCGGACGCGCGGCACCCGCCTCGTCCTCGTCGATGTGCAGGCGCAGTTGCGTCTGGCCGATCAGCAGCACGTCGCCGTGTTTGAGGTACTCTTCGTGGATGCGTTTGCCGTTGAGGAACGTGCCGCCGCCGCTGTCCATGTCGGTGACGTGGATCTGTCCGTCTTCCAGTTCGACCTCGCAGTGGACGCGCGAGACCTGCAAGTCCTTGAGCGGACTGAAGGCGTGGCGGCTGCGACCGAGCAGTAGCGGATGTCCTTCAAAGAGTCGGTAGAGCTGCCCCTTATCGGGGCCGGCGATGACGCGAAGTTCCTTGGGCATATCAACCTCGTGACCTGTTCTGGTGCGCAGCGGGAGCCGCTTTGAGCTTAATCGACAACCGGGCAGGATGTCCAGTTCGTCAGCGCATGAGTCGAAGCGACGATCTCCCCAAGAAACAGACGGATGAGACCACGGAATCAACCGCCCTTGCGGAGCAATTCGGCGTGGACGTGGGCCACGTCGCCCATGTAATGACCGATGCGGTATTTGTCCTCCGCCAGCGCCAGATGCTCCAGTGCCTTGCGGCGGTCGCCGAGCACATCGTAATACAGGCCGAGGTAGAGGTGGGCGTAGAAGAGTTGTTGCTTGCGCAGCTCGGCGGGAACGTCGCCCGCCTCCGCCGCGGTCAGCACGTCGGCGGGCTTGAGCTTGCCGCGATAAAGGTCGTACACCTCCATCATCGGCACGCGGCGGTCCTTGCCGATCTTGAGCATTTGCTCGCGCGCCTTGTCGATGCCGATGCGGCGGGCGTTGCAGAGGAAGTGCCAGACGGCGTTCTCCACGTCGTTGGTATCGACCTTCTCGTAGCCCTCGAACTGTTTGCGTCCGTCGTCGTAACGGGCGGCGTAGTAGAGGGAGATACCGCGCTTCCAGTGGCCGGGCGCCGCCTTCGGTTGCAGTTCGAGAAACTTGTCGAAATCGGCCAGCGATTCCTTGACTCGGCCAAGTTTGAACTGCTCGCTGCCGCGATGGTCGTACGCCTCGGCGAGCTTCGGATCGAGTTCGAGGCAGCGGTTGAAATCGGCGATGGCCGCGTCGTGCTTCTGCATGGCTTCGTGGATGACGCCGCGCAGCAGGGGTCCGCGTGCGTCCTTCGGGTCCGCGGCGATGGCCTTTGTCACCAGTTTCAGGGCCGCGTCCGTGTCCTTCTGCATCAGGGCTTTCAGAGCTTGCTGCCGATATTCTTCCGCCGATTCGCCGTGGGCCGGCGTGGCGATGCAGACAGCGGCGAGCAGAACGATGGCGAAGCGAGGCGCGTGGGGCGGGCACATGGTTGGTTCTCCGAGTTGAGGGTGGGTTGCGACGCTATCTTACGGAGCCGGACGCGGGCCGGCCTGACCGACCGTCATGCGAAGCTACTACAATGCGATTCAGGGAGGAGCATTCATGAACAGACGATGGCGGCTGCTGGCGGGCGTTGTGTTGTTGTGCGGTCTGGGCGGCGGGACAGCGGCAGCGGACGAGCCGAAGAAGCCGGACGCGCCGCGCTGGCTCCTCGACTGGGAGGAAGGGAAAAAAGCGGCGCGGGCGAGCGGTAAACCGCTGTTCGTCGTCTTTCGCTGCGAGCACTGACTGGACTGCAATCAGTTTGACGGGCAGGTTGCCCGTCTGGACCCTGCTATCGCCGAGACCGCGCGCGAATTCGTCCTCGTCCGGCTTACCCGCATGCGCGGCGTCGATCTCGACCTGTTCGATTTCGATTACGATCTCACCTGGATGGGCTTCTTCCTGAACGCCGATGGGGTCGTCTACGGTCGCTATGGCGGCCGCGACCCGGAATCGGCTGACAGCCGCGTGTCCTTGGCGGGACTGCGTTACGCGATGACGGCGGCGCTGGAACGTCATCGCTGCGGCGACGTGGGACGCGGGAAGAAGGATAACAAATCGCCGCGAACCGTGGAGCAGTTATCAGCGGCGCGGCGACTGCCCGCCCGCGCCTGCGTCCACTGCCATCAGGTGTACGACCTGCGCCGCGAGAGTTTGCAAGCGGTCGGCAAATGGCGGCTCGACGAGGTATGGGTGTATCCGTTGCCGGAGAACATCGGGCTGACGCTCGACTTCGATCGCGGCGACCGCGTCTCCCAGGTCGCCGCCGATTCTCCCGCGGCGCGGGCCGGCATTCGCGCGGGCGACCGGCTGCGGACGATCAACGATCTGCCCATCGCTTCCTTCGCCGACGTGCAATACGCCCTGCACCGCGCTCCGGCCTCGGGACAGCTGACAATCGTATGGCAGTACGAGGGACGGACGAAGAAGGGCGAGTTGGCGCTGGCGGAGGGGTGGCGAAAGACCGACATCTCCTGGCGCTGGTCGCTGCGCGGACTCGATCCCGCGCCGTGGGTTCATGGCGACGATCTGTCGTCCGAAGAGAAGAAAGTCCTTGGATTGAGCGCGAAACGTCTCGCCTTCCGCCAGGGACCGTTCGTGTCCGAACCGGCGAAGCGGGCGGGAATCCGCCAAAATGACGTCATCCTGGGTATCAATGGCCAAATGCTGGAAATGACGGCGCGGCAATTTGCCGCCTTCATTCGCTTGAACTGCAAGGTCGGCGAGCGCGTCACTTATAACATCCTGCGCAACGGCAAACGGCTGGACATTCCTTTGCGGCTGGATGCTCGGGTATCGCCGTGATCGTCTATCGCGTGGCCGGTTTCCTGCTGCGACGAGATTGGCGGCGCGCCGCCTCACGCGAAAGAAAACGCTGAAGCTCGAAGAAACCTATTTTTCGCGGCCGATCTGCCGTAGTGGTTGGATTGGTTCGGCGCGATCGTTTGTTGTCCGGGGGCGAATTCCTCTACAGATTACGCCCCAACAAACGGACAAGATTGCGTAGAGAGCACATGGTTGCTGGCGTATTGCCGGGACGCGGCGGCGACGATCGCCGCCGTGCTAGTGGTGTATCGACCGATGACAACCTGGCCCGGAACGGTGATCGTCTTGTTGGGATTGCCGGTATTTTTTCTGTGGAAAGGACGACGATAATGATAACTTCTTAATCTATACCCTCCGCCAAAACTGTCAAAAAAGTCAGTTTTTCTCTTGCCATCCCCTTCGAGGGATATATAATCACGTAATTACTCATTCTCACCATTCGCCCACACGCCCACCTCTATTCAAACCGCCCGATTGCCAACGAGGGCAAGAAGAGCCACACACATTTGACGTGTCGTGTGGTTAGTGTGTCGCCCTCGGTTCCATTCATTCGTCGGTTGGTTTCATACGTTCGTCCCCGCAGTTTCATACATTCGTTGGTTCGCTCACGAATTGGGTATCGCCCAATCCTTACCTTCCATTCCGTGGTGTGCGCACGCTCCCCGTGCCTTGTCACCACCGTGGGCGGCCTGTCCGCGCTGCGCGGGTTCCGTCCCTACTTTCCGTCCGGACCTGAGCAAGTGGTGGGGAGGGACCGTCGTCAGGTTCGATCTTACGGGACAGGTAGAGAACGTGACAGATTGAGAACGGGTGTACGTCCGACGCATCTGTCGGTCTGGTGTCACGCCGGCGAGGATTCCCTTGCTTCTTCTCCAACCGGGGAGAGGACGAGGATCCCTCGTCCGTCGCGCCAAGCCCAAGAAGAATGCGTCAACGTGTGCCGGCGTTCGGTGTGCGCGCTTGGTGCCTCGTGCAAGGTGCGCGGGGCCTCTGGGAAAGATCAGCCAAGGAGACGAACCATGAGATACTGGACCTGGTTGCGCGAACGAATCGGTGCGGAGCAGGTGGCCCGGCGTGGGCGGCAGGAACTCCGGAAGTTGGCAAGCCGGCCGAGGCCGCGCTTCCGGCCGCGGTTGGAAGCGCTGGAAGACCGCTGCGTTCCGTCCACGCTGATGGTCACCAACGCCGTCGATGACGTGAACGTGCAGGGCACGCTGCGTTACGACGTCGCCCACGCCACCAAAAACGATACCATCCTGATCAGCCCTGCCCTCGCCGGCACCCCTATCGTTCTCACTCAGGGAGAACTGCTCCTGACGAAAAACGTGACCATCGAGGGTCAGCCCAACAATCCGGCGACGATCAGCGGCAACAACAATTCGCGGGTGTTCGAGGTGGCGGCCGGCGCCCACGTCACCCTGGCCAATCTAGCCATCACCGACGGCAACGGCGTGGCCGACAACCCCGACGGCACGAGCCAAGACGACGGCGATGGTGGCGGCATCCTCAACTTCGGGGCGTTGACGATCGAAGATAGCACCCTGTCCGGCAACTCCACCGGACGACTAGGCGGCGGCATCTACAACTTCGGGACCGGGACGGCGACGGTCAGCGGCAGCACCCTGTCCGGCAACTCCGCCGGAATAGAAGGCGGCGGCATCTTCAACTCCTCCGGGACGTTGACGGTCATCGCCAGCAACCTGACCGGCAACTCCACCCCCGGCGGCGGCGGCGGCATCGACAACTTCTCAGGGACGGTGACGGTCAGCGGCAGCACCCTGTCCGACAATTCCGCTGCCTTCGGTGGCGGCATCGACAACATCGGGTCGATGACAGTCATCGCCAGCAACTTGTCCGGCAACTCCGCCACCAGCGAGGGCGGCGGCATCTTCAACTCCTCCGGGACGTTGACGGTCAACCACAGCACCCTGACCGGCAACTCCGCCGGCGACCAAGGCGGCGGCATCGAGAACTTCTTCTCAGCGATGTTGACGGTCAGCGGTAGCACCCTGTCCGACAATTCCGCCTCCTTGGGTGGCGGCATCGCCAACAGCGCGACGGTGACGATCCGCGCCAGCAACCTGTCTGGCAACTCCGCCACCCAGGGGGGTGGCATCTACAACGTCTCCGGGACGTTGACGGTCAACAACAGCACCGTCAGAAGGAATAATGCCCCCCTCGGGGCCGACCTCTACCTAGCCGGCGGCGTGGTGATCAACCACAACAGCACCATCGGCGACATCTTCCCCTCCTGAGGATCTCACGGCGCGAGGGGCGGGACGGAAGTCCCGCCCCCGCCGTTGATCGAGTATGTCACCGCTGCCGTCCATACGCACTTCGCTCACCAGCCAACCTGGTCACTCCTTCCCAGGACGTGAACGATTACGGTTCGACGCTCCTTGGGCATTACCGCCGGTTTCAACCATCAGTCTGTCAGCAAGTCCATTTGTAAGGCGGTCAATTCCATAGAAGCCGAACATCGGATAAGGTCGCGCACGGAGCAATCCCAATCCACTCCGGCGCGATGTTGTTCGCAGACCCTGTCTCAACGTGACGCCGGCTCCGCTGGCGGTCGCGCCGGCGGTTTGCCGAAGGCGTTCAAGTCGCGCACGATCCGCGCACACGTCTCCTCGTCGAGAACGAAAACGTCCGTGCGGTCGGCGTCCGGGATGCGAGCATAGCGGCGTTTCGAGCTACCTTCGACGTTGCCGACGTGCAGCACGCGCTTGCCGGAACGCGTCGCCACTTCCAGCACCAACTCCGGCTTGTCGAGTCCGAACAGCGCCAGGTTGGCGCCCTTATCGACGGCGTAATGATCCAGCTTCAGAGCGGCCAGCGCCGCCAGCGTGTCCTCCACGGTCGCGGTGTTGACCTTCGCATCGGGCTTGCCGACCGCTTGCCAGGTGGATTCGACCTTCTCCAGAAGGAACGGATTGCGGGCGTAGCGGTAATTCAGCGACTCGACCTGCACCGCGTCCAAGGGCGGCGTCCACACGGTTTTCGGTCGATATTCGTCGAGCACCTTCTTGCTCAGGGCCGGATCGAGCAGGAACACGATGTCGCCCTTCGCCAACTTCGCGTAGCGGCGCTGGCCCTTGTCTTCCTTGCCGCCGACCAGCAGATTCAGGACTTCTTTCTCGCCCGACTGAAAGCGCCAGTGTGCTTCGGGGCGATCGAGTCCGTACTTCTTCAAATCGGCCGCCGGCTTCTCGGCGACAAGGGCATCGGCCCGCAGACGCGCGAGACTGTTGAGGAAGTCGTCGAGTTGGTCCTGCTCGGCGTCGCCGCTCATCGGCGCGGTCAGCTTCCAGGAACCGTCCACCTTGCTGAAGACGGCCTTGCGCGGGCCGCGCTCCAGTTGCAGACGGTCGGCGTCGCTGAAGCGCGCGATGGTGCGATCGCGGAAGGTCAACGGACTGCCGGCCAACCGCTCGGCGACGGACTCCGCCAGCACGGCGACAGCCTTGCTGTCGTCCACCAGCGCGAAGCGCTCGCCGCGATCGCCAGCCTTCTTGCCCAGCTTGATGATGTGCTCGGCCGGCTTCTGATCGCCTTGGAGCTTGATCGTCACCAGCGCCGCCGGCGCATCCAGGCCGAACTCCTTGAGATCCTTGGCGGGGTAGGCGGCGATGCGGTCGGCGCGCAGCTCGCCGAGACGATCGAACAATTGCTGCATGCCCTTGTTATCGGCCTTCTCCTCCTTCGGCTTGACCACCTCCCAGGCATCGTCCTTCTTGACGACTTCGAGGACGTTCGGCCCCATGTGCCGCTGAAGTGCGGCGACCGCGCCGGCGTCGAACTTCAGGAGGTTGCGATTGACGTAATCCAGGTAGGTGCGGGCCAACAGACGGGCCAGTTCCGGCGGCAGCACGGCCACGCCCGCCCCCTTATCGACGCGAGCATAGCGTGAACCCGGCTCGCCCTCGACATCCTTGCCCAGTTCGACGGTATGCTCCTCCTTGCCGGCCGTGGCCGTGGCGGTGACGGCGGGCTTGTCGAGTCCGTACTTCGCCCACTCGACGCCCTTGCCGTAGTCGGCGAACCGCTCGGCGCGCAGGTTCGACCACAAAAAGCCCAGCGACGCCGTCACTTCCGTGTCCGCCGGATAAGCCCCGGCCGGCGATTCCGTCACGCGCCAGGCGTCGTCTTTCTTCTCCAGTGTCAACGAGGTGTCACCCGCCTTCGAGCGCATCCGGGCGAGCTGGGTTGGATTGACGCGCACCAGCGCGTTGTCGAGCAGGTCGAGCGCTCCGCGGTCGGCGGCGCGGACGACGGCGGCGCCAACCTGAAAGATCGCGGCATCCTTCGCGGTTTTGGCATAGCGCGAGGTCGCCCCGTCGGCCGTCGGTTTGCCGAGGAGCAGGGTGTGTTCCGCACCGTCCTTCGTCTTGACCGTCACGCTCAGTGCGGGCTTATCCAGACCGTACTCCTTCAGATCCTTCGCTTCGTGGGCCGTGTAGCTCTCGACCTTCGGCGAGCCGAGTTCGGCGGCCATCTTCTGCACGGCATCGGTCAGGGCGTTGGCCTCGAAGGGTCCGGCGATCTTCCAGGCGTCGCCGCCGCGCGTCAGCGAATAATCCTTCTGCCCCGTCTTGTGAATTTGCAGCGACGCGATCTCTTCCGGCAGCACCTGCCACAAGTTGAGCGGCCGATAGCTGAGTGCGTCGCGCGCCAGTTCCTTTTGGATGTCGGCGTTGATCGCGAAGACCGGGGCGGTGCCCGCCGCGTCCGCCAGTTGTGCGAAGTAGCCGCCCTTGCCGCCGCGCGCTTTGCCGACGTGCAGCACTTGCGCCGGCTTCTTCTTATCGCTGAACTCGACGCGGACGACCAGCGGCGGTTTGCCCAGGCCGTACTGCGCTTCGAGATCGTCCTTCTTCGGCGTCTGGTTGACGTACTCGACCGTCTCCAGTTTGCCGAGATCGCCGGCCAGTTGCTCCGCCTTGAGCGTGTCGGCGTCGGCCTTCGCGGGACTGGTCAACCGCCAAGCGCCCTTGTCGTGTTCCAGGGTGAACTTCTTGCCCTGGTTGTCGATCTCGATCTTGGCCACGTCGGCGGCAGTGAAATCGAACAGACGCTTGCCGCGGTACGCCAGGGCCGAGCGCGCGACCAACGGTTCCAGGCTGTCCTCGACGACGTTGATGCGCGGCCAATCGTCGGCCATCACGTACAGTTTCTTCTTGTCGGTGTCGTGCTTGCCGATGCGCACCGTCAGCGTGCGCTTCTTCTTCTCTTTCTTCTCCTTGTCCTTCGTGCCGCCGTCCTTGGCTTCTTCCTCGACGGTGACGACGATCTCGGCGTCGGGCTTGTCCAGTCCGTATTTTTTCGGATCTTCCTTGTCGAGAACGTCCTTGTCGCGCGCTTGCAGGCCGGACAGCTTGCTCAGCAGGTCCGTCACCTTGGCGTTGTCGGCCTCGGCCGCGATCGGCTTGGTGAGCTTCCAGTTGTCCTTGTCCTTTTCCAGCACGATGTCCTCGCCGCCGTGCTTGATCTCGACGCGGCGGGCGTCGGCGGCGCTGAAGCGGGCGACGTTGGCGTCACGCAGCGCGTCCAGCGCCACGAACACGTCCTTGAGCTTGTCGCCGCGGACCTCGAAAATCTGATCGTTGTCCTTGAGCTTGGCGTAACGATGTTCCTCGAAGACGGTATCGAAGACCGGCTCGCGTCCAGGGAACATCGGCGGCTGCGGGCGCAACACCTGCTTGGCGTGCGTCGTCGAGACGCCGCCAATCAGAAGAGTAATCGTATCGCCATTGGGTTTGGTTACGGTCAGGGTGCGCTCGGGGTGATTCAGGCCGGACTTGACGAGCAAGCCTTGCGGCGTCAGCCAAAACATCCCCGCGCTCATCGAATCCAGGCCGCCGAGCGGCGCGGCGGCGAGCGATGCGACAACGGCCGTCGGGCCGGTATTGAGGAACTGCTCGGCCCAGATATCGGGCACGGCGGAGAGGAGCGCATCGCGCACCGGCGCGTCGAGGCGATCGCGGACGGGCTCACGCAGCTCCCAATCGCGGCGCTCGTGCACCAGACTGAAATGCGGGCTGTCCTTTTTCGTCGAGGCGACGTCGATGCGCTGGGCCGCCAACTTCTCTTCCTTCTCCTTCGCCTCGCTGCTTTCCTTGACCACGCGCTCGGCCGGGAAGATGCGGTGCCGTTGGTAGTATTCCTTCGGGCGATCCAACAGAGCGAGCAAGCCGGGAGCCAGACGCACCAGTTCCGGCCGTTCGTCGAGCCGCAGAAACGTCTCGCGCGCGAACGTCGTGCCGTCGGCCGCGCCCGACGGTTCGCCGAAGGACAGCAAATACTTCTGCTTCTCTGTCTCCAACCGAACCGTGATGGGCGGGTGGTCGAGTCCATAGGGTTTCAGATCGGCATCGGGTCCGATCGGCACGGGTTCAAAGCGCGACCGCAAATTACCGAGCAACTCGGCCAGTTCCTCGGCCTCGGCCTTGCGCGGTGGCCAGTTGCCCGGCATGGTCCAGGTGTTGTCCGGCTTGCGTTCCAGCGTGATCTCGCCGCTGGCGTTGTGGACCTTAATGAGTGTGATCTGGTCGGGTTTCAGATCGGCCAGGACTTCGCGCGTGCCGTGGTCGGCGACGGCCGGCGGCGACGGCGTCGGATCGAGGGCGGGCGGCAGCTGGCCGTACCAGACCAGTCCCGCGACGGCGGCGACCAGAACCAGAAGCACAACGGTTGTCTTGAGGTTCATCAGAGATCTCCCATCAGGGCGATCGGCAATCAGCGATCAGCAGTCAGCCATGACAAATACCTGATTGCTGATTGCTGATCGCCGATCGCTTTTATCGCAGCCGCCGAATCAGCAGCATCACCAGCCCCAGGTAGGCGAATAGGAACGGCAAGCCGATCGCCCCCACCAGCCACAATCGATACTCCACCGATCCCGGCGGCAGCGCGACGCGCGGATAGCTCCACGGATGATCGGCCCGCGGCAGATAATCGTCGCGGCCCAGCAACCAGTTGGCCGTCTGCAAGAACAGTCGTTCTTTGGCCGGGCTTAATTCCGAGCCGACAAAGACCTCGCCCTGACCGATCACCGCGACGCGCACCGATTTCGCCGAGCCGTCGCTGCTGGTCCAACTCGCCGGCAGCGGGGTGTCGATGGCCACGCCGACGGGAAAGGCGCCGCGCCGCTTGGCCTGGATGGTGCCGTTGTCCGGGTCGTCCGGCTTGGGCTTCTCGTAGTGCGGCCGGCGTCCGCGAACGGCGAACGGCTGCTCGTCGTTCCAGCCGTTGGCGGTGAGCAGGAACATCGGCTCGAACTTCGGCGTTTCCCCCTTGGCCGGCTCGAAATAGACGGGGCGCGGAAAGCGCAGACGCAAGTCGAAGTTGGCGCCGACACTGTGGGCGGTGACGCGCAGCGCCTCGCGCAGCGGATTGGGCGGCAGAGGGGCGGCGTCCACTCGGCCCAACCAAGTCCCCTGCGCCGCCTCCGCCGGCGTGTCGAAATCCAGCGGCGGCGGCTCGACGGACTCCGCCAGGCGCAGCGGATTGCGGCGGCGGTCCGCGAACGCCTTGCTGTCCGTGTTGAACAGCACCGTCTGCTTGCCGAAGCGAAGGCCCAGCTCGCCGAACATTTTTTCCAGGTTGTCCGGTCCCGCGGAATCCGGCGGTAGGCCCAGTTCGGCCGCCTCGTTGGTCGGTCCCAGGCAGGCCAGCACCGGCTTGCCCTGCTGCATGAACTCCTTGATGCACTCCACCTGCGGATCGCTCAGCCGATGGATGCGATTGGGGATCAACATGCCGTTGCTCCGCCGCGTCAGGCGCGGGATGAAAAGCAGATCGCAGTCGGCCAGCGAGCGATTCAGCTTGGCCTTCAGATCGCTCATGCGCCGGGCCTCGACGACGCGATCGACGTTGAGTCCGTCGTACTCTCTCTGCTTCGTCTTGCGCTCCTTGGTCTTGTCGTCGAGGTCTTGCCGGGCCTGCGTCCGCAGCTCCTCGAAGTAGGCCAGCAGCGTTTCGCGTCCCTTGGCGGTCAACTGTCTGCCGCCCAGTTCGCGCGAATAATCCTTCGACAAGCGATCGAGTTTGTCTTGCAGCTTCTCACCCGGTTTCAGCGACCACTCGCCGACGCGCGCGTCCAGCGCCTTGACGTCTTCGGTAAGTGCCTCGACCTCCTCCTTGAGATCGTTCAGCTCGACCTCCAGGCGTTCGAGCTTGCTCTCCTCGAAGGTGTCGGCGGCCGGTTCCAGCGCGCCGGCTTCCCAACCTTTACGCAGCACCACGTCGCGCACCTCGAAGCCGTGGGCTTCGAGCATTTTGCGGAGGGCGCGGAGCGTGAAGATGTCTTCCGAGCCTTCGGTGGTCAGCAATTCGTGGACGACCAGCACGCCGATACGTGGCCGGCGCTCTTGCAGATTGAGGATCTTACCGGCGAAGGCCTCGGCACCGTGACCGGATGTGCCACCGCCCTGAGCGAGCAGGACGAGATTGCCCTTGCCGTCGTTGGACTCGCGCGAGGCCACCTTGTCGAGTTGATAGAACTCGTTGAAGCTCATCTGCCGCAGATCGCCGCCGGACTGGATGAAGATGCTGTTTTCAGGGGCCGCCTCGATCGCGCGCCGCAGGGCCGGCGCGTCCTTCGTCACTTCCGTGAGGCGGTCCTCGAACCCTTCCTGCTCGATGTCCAGCACCTCGACCTTGAGTTGTGGTCCGACGCGGCCCAGCTGCTCGGCCACGTCCTTGACCTTCTCGACCACCTTGCGCTCGGCGGCGTAATCGTAGCGGTCGGGCTTGTCGGTCAGCGCGCCGAACGTCTTGTGTCGCTGATAAACGACAACGGTTGTCTTGTTCTTCGCATCGCGATCCAGTTGAGCGAGTTGATCGCGGATGGGCGGCGGCAGCGTGAATTGCCGATCGCGCGTGAAGTCCACGCGCCAGGGGTTCTCGAACGACCAGACGTTGACGCCGATCAGCAGCACGGCGGCGAGGGCGCCTTGGAGGACGGCGTTGATTCCGAAAGCGCTGCGACGTCCCGCCGTGAAGAAGACGACCGCGACGACCTCAACGAGCAGGGCGAGCAGCGCGGCCGCGGCACCGCTGAGGAGCAGGATCGTGCGCCATTTCTCCGCCGGCTGCTGGAAAGCGTCCTGCGCCGCGTAGTAGCAAGCGGCGTAGCCCTCGCGCCAGGACGTGAAGGCGTCCGACGCGGGCAATTCCTGCTGAAAGAGGGCGAGGACGAAGCCGGCGCAGCCAACCATAACGCCGGTCAGACCCAAAAAGCGGATGACGAAATGCACGCGCGACCAGATCAGGTTCTGGCGGCGCGGCGGGTTTGCGGGTGCGACATGCGAAGTTACTGCCATCGTCGGCTCTCCAGGCTACGGACCGTCAAAAACAGGCAGAACAGAGCGGTGCTGCCGTACAGGATGAGCGGCCGAGAGTCCATCAGGCCGCGCGTGAAGGCGCGGTCGAAGTGCAGCGGCACACTGAAGAAATACAGGCGGTTGTAGAGATCGCTGCCGGTGTGCTCCGGCCGCCAGAAGCCGGCGGCGATGAAGATCAGCCCGATCGCCAGGGCGAGCAGGGCCGCCACCATCTGATTGCGCACCAGGCTGCTGATGAACAGGCCGATAGCCAGGAACATCGCCCCGGCCAGGAACATGCCCACATACGTCCACAACACCGGGTACGGATCGAGCAGCACGGGGATCTCAAACAGGTGCGGGCCGTCGCTGTGATAGTGCCACCAGCCGCCGGCAATCGCCGCCGTCCCGCCGAGCAGGAGCAGTGCCATCGACACCAGCCGCGCCGCCGTGCCCAGCCGCGGCAACAGCAATACGATCCCGGCAAGCACGCCGCCAAGTCCGGCGACAAACGTGATGCTCGACAGCGTCCATACATTGTTGACGACGGGCTTCTCCGCGCCGAGCAGGGCCGGCAGATAGATCAGCGTCGGCAGCCACACGACGACGTAGAACGCCAGGCACGCCAGGTACTTGCACAGCACCACCTGCCAGTCGCGCAACGGCGCGGTCATCAGCATTTCCAGCGTGCCGCTGCCGCGCTCCTCGGCGAACAACCGCATGGTCAAGAGCGGCGGAATGAACAGAAAAACGAGCCAGAAGCGCTCGTCGGCGAACATGGTTTGCATGGGCGATTCCGTGCCGACGGGGCCGCTCGCGGTCAGCAAGCCCAGCGTGGCGGCGAACAGGTAGCCGGTGACGCCGAGAAAGACGGCCAGCACCACGTAAGCGATTGGCGACAGGAAATAAGCGCTGAACTCGCGACGGATCAAGCTGCGCGCCCGGAACAGGCCGACGGCCATCCACACCAACACCACTATCGCCGCCGCCGCCGCGACAGCCAGCAACGTCAGCGTGATCCACTCGCGCATACTGAGGTTGTTGAACATGCTTCGCTCCAGCGTTCGTTTCTACGCTTTGACCGCGGCGTCCTGTTCGACCAGGTGAATGAACATCTCTTCCAAGCTTTGATTTTCCGGGCGCAGATCGACGAGCTTTCCGGCGGCGACGACCTGGCCGCGATTGATGATGATGGCTTGATCGCAGGTCACCTCCACCTCGGACAGGATATGCGTGGACAGCAGGATCGTATGCTCGCGTCCCAGTTCGCGGATCAGCTTGCGCGTCTCGCGGATCTGACCCGGATCGAGTCCCGCCGTCGGCTCGTCGAGGATCAGCACCGGCGGATTGTTCAGCAGCACGTCGGCCAGGCCGACGCGCTGGCGATAGCCCTTCGACAGGGTGCCGATGAGTTGGCGGCGCACGTCGCCCAGCCAGCAGCGGCCGAGGACGTACTCGATGCGTTTCTTGGCGTCGCCGCCGTGCAGCCCCTTGATGCCGGAGCGGAAGCGCAGGTACTCGACGACGCGCATTTCCGGGTAGAGGGGGCAATTCTCCGGCATGTAGCCGATGCGCCGGCGCACTTCGACGGGCTGCCAAAACACATCGAGTCCGGCGATGGTCGCCTTGCCGGAGGTGGCCGTGAGGTAGCCGGCGAGGATGCGCATGGTGGTGGACTTGCCGGCCCCGTTGGGACCGAGGAAGCCGACCACCTGTCCGCGCGGCACCTCGAACGACACGTTGCGGACCGCGGCGTAGTCGCCGTAATACTTGGTCAGATTGCTGACGTGGATCACGACAGCCTCCTCCTGCGGCTCCAGGGGTGATTGCGATCGAATACAGGCATGTTGGAATATGAAAATAACGGAAGCGCGGCCCCGTGGCAAGGGGCGGCGCACGATCGCGGCGCCGCGCTGCGACTTGCGAGCGGTAATTCACGGCAGTTCCAGCGCCGACCTCAAGGCTTCGTTCACTTTCCGCATCAGGAGGTCCGGGAGGTTTCCGAGGCGCCGCAGAATGGTGGTTTTGTCCAGTGTCACGAGGTTGACACAGTTCACCACCGAATCGAAGCGTAGGCTGGACTGCTGACCCTCGGACGTGTTCAGGTCGATCAAGACCTGTGTCGGTTCCAAAGCGCGGTGCGTGGTGCCCGTGATCTGGGCGATGATGGTATTGACCAGTCGAACATTATCGCGATCGTTCTGGACCACCAAAGCGGGCCGGACCTTGCTCCCGGCGCCGCGAGTGTAAGGGAAGTCCACGAGCACCACGTCGCCGCCTTGGACGTTCATGGGGTACGCCGGGGATCGAGTTCGTCGTACACGTCCATCCGCGGATCGGCCCAGCCGTCCCTCGCGAATACTTCCATCGCCGCCTGGTAGGCGTCCCGCGCCCAGTCCTCGTCGCCCAACAGTCCCTTGACCCGCTCGTACAAGTCCTTGCGGACCAAGATGTACGTCGTGTTGGTCTGGACGATGGGTTCCGCCGACTCCAATTCCTGCCGTTGCTCGTGGGTTAGTTCGATCATCGATCCCTCCTTGACCGCATCCTACCAAGGCTCGGGTCGGACCGGAAGCAGCAAGTCCATCATTCGCTCCGAATTCCTCTTGACGACCGAGAATTGTCGGCGATAATACAAAGAATTTCTATGTATCGAATTTCTTTGTATGTGGGCGGACATGGATACCGAACTCGTCAAGGGCACGCTTTCGCTGCTGATCCTGTCGTTGCTGACGCGGACGTCGATGTACGGCTACGAGATCGCGGCCACCGTTCATCGCGACACGGATGGCGCGTTCACCTGGCGGGAGGGATCGCTGTATCCGAACCTGCACAAGCTACAGGCCGATGGGCTGATCGTCGGAGCGTGGGAGGAGAAGGAGACGGGGCGCAAGCGTCGCTACTATCGCATCACGGCCAAGGGGCGGGCGGCGCTGCGCGACAAGGTGCAAGCCTGGAAGACTTTATCTCAGGCGGTGAATCGCATCCTGGAGAAATCCGATGGACAAGCTTGAGCAATACCTCGATCGGGTCTGCCGCAGCATCGGCGGCCCGCGCTCGCTTCGCCAACACATTCGGCAGGAGCTGCGCGAGCATTTGCTGGACGCGGCGGCTCAGCACAAGGCGGCCGGCTTGCCGGAGGAGCAAGCGCTGGACCGCGCCCTGGAGGATTTCGGCGGCCCCGAACAGGTGAGGTCGGAACTGGAGGCGACGCACGGGCACCGCCTGCTGCCGGTGGTGATCGACAAGGCCATGCAATGGAAGGAGAACACCTTGAAAGCGAAATGGCTGTGGACCACGTGGGCGTATCTCGCGGTGGTTTTGCTGATCGCGCTGGAAGTGTTGTGCATCACCTTTAACGCGGTGTACATCATTCCCAAGTTTCAAAAGCTCACGCACGACGGCTTCATCGATCCCGCGATCGTCGAGAAGCAAGGGGTGTCGTGGATGCCTGGGTTCCTGAATCGTCTGAGTTACATCGGGGACCAGTACACGACGCAGCTGTTGCTTCTTGCAGCCGCGGCATGGGGCCTGTTGGAATGGTGCGTCAAGAGCGAGAACAAGCCGTTCATTCGGCTGTCGGTGCTGGGAACGGCGGCGGTGGGGCTGATGGTGGTGGTCGTGCTGATGGCGGGGTCGTTGGTGATTCCCTTCTGTGTGGCAGTGCCGGCGGTGGGCCGGATGACGCGGCCGTGGGCCGTGGAGCAGGTCGCGGCCATCGACACCTCGATCGGCGGTCTGGAGCAAGCGCTGGCAAAAAAGGACTGGGGCACGATGCGGGAGATGGCGGACCAGGCGTCGAACGCTCTGAATCGCCTGTCCGCTGGCCCGTCGCTCGCCTCCCTGACGAGGGGGAACGAGCCGCCGACGGTGGAGAATCTCCGGGTGCAGTTGGCGTCCGCGACGGAAGCCCTGCGGGACGCGCAGCAGGCGATTCGAGAGGAGGATGCGGAGCGCTTGTCGGCGGCGCTGAAGCGGTTTCAGCAATCGTTCGGACCGGTGCGCGAGGCGTCGAAACGGCCGGAACGATGAGGCGGGAGCAACCGTATCCCGCATTCGGGCCGAACAAGGGAACGCGGTTCGAGGTGAAACGAACCGCGTTGCTTTGTTCGGTCTTGTTGTTCGTGGTCGCGGCCTTGCGGCGGAGCTACCGGGAAGCGACATGGATCTCGCCGCGTTCCATCCGAAACGTGTAGGTTCCCCCGTCGTGGACCGGCACGGAGTGCCGGCGACCATCTCGCCGCGTCACGGAGACGATCGGCGGCCGACCGGGGTCAACGATCATGCGGAAGCTTTGCCTTTGTCCGGCCCGCAGAGCAGTGGTCAACCCCTTGCCCCCGTTGAGATGGAAGGAAACCGAATGCGCGGTCCCGTTCGTGAAACTCACGTGGATCGTTCGGGCCTCGGCACCGTGCGTATTGCTGCCGCCGGCGTTCGTTTGACTTCCCTCGGCTTGCGCTTTCGCGCCATCGCTCCAGACAATTGCGAAAGCCAGATGATTGACGTTTCGCCACGGCGTCGTCACGGCGTGAAGCGGCTTCTCGCGCGAGGAATACCGCACCGGGAGCATCTCGAATTTGAGGAACGGCCAGCGAGGGGCGCGGCCGGTCAAGAGTTGCCGCGCCGCCGACTCGGCGTTGGCCATTCCGCGAGTTTTCAGCCACTCCGTGAGGGCCGGCAACTCCTCCCGCGCTCGCGCCTCGGCGTCGTGCATGATCTGCGGATAGACCGACGCGCCGCCCGTCACCACGCCGTTGAGGACGTACTTGCCGATCGTCTCCGGGGTCGCCCAGTTGACGAATGTCTTGGAAGCGAAGTAAACGTTGGCCGCGCCGTAGCGCGCGCGGTACTGATTCACGCGCTGGAGGTATTCGTCTTTCTCCTCGTGGTTCCAGAGTTTGCCGACCGCCTCCAGCGCCAGCGCCTCGGCGATGCCGACGAGGTCGCCTTCTTGCAATTTCTCGATCGTCCGCGTATTGATCCGCGGCGCCAACGGACCGAGATCGATGTCGAAATCGCCGGCGCCTTTGCGGAAATCGTAGTGGAAAATCGCGCGCTGCGTGACGGAATACAGCTCGACCTCGCCCTGTCCGGGGATGACCTTGCCCCAACTTTGACAGTGCTTCACGTACAGGCGGGCCGCCAGCCGATGCGTCTTGACGTTGAAGGAAAGCTCCTCGACGCGGCCGGCGCGTTTGTTGCCCTGAGCGAAGCTTTCCAACCAGTGCGTGAGGATCTTCCCCATCTGGGTGCCGCGCAGATCCGCCACTCCTGTACGCGCGTCGTATTTCACGCCGCTTTTACGCACTTCGGCGGCGATGCGCGTCTGGATGGCCTTCTGGATGCGTTGAAAAACTTCCTCGGGATCGAGCTTCCGCAGACCCTTCATGGCGTCCTTGCGCGCGGCGTCCAGCTCGCGCCGCAGCGCGGCGGATGGATCAAGCTTATCCAAATCCGGGGGGACGATTTTATCGAGATGCAAATCCGAGGGGCGGATGATCTTGCTGGGATTAATGTCGGGAAGATCCAACTGGGCGCGGGTGGTCGAACCGGTCACGAGCATCGCCAGCACCGCGGCCGGCAACCAGGCTCGCCAACGCCGCGAACCAGACAGGACATCGCGAAGTTTCGTGAACATGTGAGCAAATCTCCGTGTCGTGTTGGGTTTCCGGAGAGGACCGACGGCATCGACCCTCGCTTGCCGTCCCTCACTCATCCCAACGCGATGGACTTTGGAAGCGGACAAAAAATCGCGCGGCTGGAATGGGAAAAAGGTCGTCGCGCCGGCCACGGGAA
>DATBGU010000411.1:0-28583 GCA_036557825.1 Gemmataceae bacterium | reverse complement strand
GGGTCCGTCTCGGCCAACCGGCCCAACGACTCCAGAAGCTCTCGATCGCGGAAGAAGGACTCGGCTCCCTCGGCCAGCGCAGCGTCGATACGTTCGAGGATCACCGCATCGCCCGGCGTGGCCGGTTCGACCTTGGGTCTGAAACGTGGGAGCTCCCAGCCGTTCTGCCGTGCCCAGTAGATGAGTGAACCGAGACCCAGTCCGCCCTTCTTCCCGAACGATTCCCACTTCCGCTTGCAGGCACCCTCCTCGTACTTCTCTGCGTCGTGCCGGGACCAGCGGTCCCAGGCGTCCAGCATCTCCCCGTCGTCACTGACTCCATGCAGCGCCATGCCGACGCGGAGCCAGTCCCAGTAGTTCGTGGCCAGGGAAGTACTCAGCCCATCCAGGGCCGATAGCGCCAGTTTTCTATCGTCCGGACGTTTCTGACGAGATACTTTGCGCCGGACGGGCTCGCCATCCCCGAAGACGAGGTGGTACAGATCCGCGAGATCAGCCGAGCGTTCGTGGATTTCGGCCGGTGCTTGCTCGAGCTTGTGGCCGGTGATCGTGAAGTACCTGCCGCCACTGTACATCTCGACGCCCGATCGGTCGCTGTCGTTCTTGTCCGGACCGGGGAGGGTGCCAATGGCCAACGCCTTAGCGCCCTCCCCCGAGGGCGATACTTCGGCGTAAGAGCTGAGGCGTTCCAGGTGAGAGACCGCCCATTCCTGAATCTGCCCAGTCACGGGGTCGCGACAATCATCGAGGTCCACGCCGGTGTAGGTGACGCCCTCCTCCTCGACGTAACCCAGCACGAAGCCGATGCCGTCAAACTTGCCGGTCGCGAGGGCAGCCGTCGCTTCATCGAAGGTACACCAGGTGCTGGGGTCGTCAACCGAGGCCAACTTGCCGTTGACCTGGCGGGGCGGCTTGTCCCACTTTTTCTTGCGCCGGCACCAGCGCCACACGACCCAGCGCCGCAGTTTCCGGAGACACTCCGGGATGTTGTCGACGAGGACCTCGAGCCTCGCCGGTTTGGTCGCGTCCGACTTGCTCATTGATCGCGTACCTCCTGCTGGGACTCGACCCAAGCCCGGAGAGCATCTGCCGAGTATCGGACGCTCCGGCCGATCCGCACAGAGCGGATCGGTCCGCGTGGCCACGTCATGGCCCAGAGGGTGCGTTCGCCGACCGATAGCGCGGCAGCTGCCTGCTTCCGCGTGAGGAGCAGCTTCTCAGGATCGTTGAGACTGGTAAGCGGTGTAGTCGTCATCGCCGAATGCTCCACGATGTAGGCCGCACTGCACGGCGCGTACAAACGTAGGTGGAGTGTTCGGCTCAGAAGATGGCGAACAGCGGGCGAGTGGCACGGATAAGCCAGGAATTGCCGCGTTCGGCAAGCAGAAGAAATTGTCGCAGGTGTTCGGCAAATCGTGTCGAACGATCGAACACTCGAACGGCTATTCGTCGTCGTGGTCGCCCTCGCCGGGCGGGATCCTGCCGTAGAGAATATGAGGGGAGTATTCCCCGCGAAGCATTTTCAAGGATGCCACAAGCTTGGATATGTCTTGGCAAACTACTCGATATTGGTCATGTCCCTTGAATTCGCTCTGAAAGAACTCAGACACCGATGACTTGCTAACTCCGGCTTTCCTGGCAAGCGCCCCAACCCCGATCGGTTCCGTGTTCAAACAACTGCCGTCGGTGTACTGGTGGTGTTCGGTCAGACCGGCGATGATCTTCTCGCGGGCTTCGCCCCGCTCCGTGCTGCGTTTCGGTTTCCTGCTTGCAGTACCGGCAAATTCTTTGGCGGCGGTGGCGCGGAGATCCTCCAGCACGGGTCTCGCACCGTCAGCATCCCTGATGTGATCGGGAGCGGGGGCCGCTTGCGTGGACGAAGCGACCGCGCGACTGCTCGTCGCAGCTGCGATGATGCTCTGTATCACCTGATCGCGGTGCTCTTCCCACGCCGGGACAATCGTAACGGGTAAGCCGGCCAGGCTGGGAAGGGCTGCGGCGGGATTGATAGTCACCGATCCGCCCGGTGCGACAGCCATCTCCACAGAGTCCCTTCTCCGGCTGTCCCACGTCTCCAGGCGTTGTATCAGCTCAGCAACGGTTAGTTCGTCTACCTGCTCAGGGGATAGGCCGCACCCTCTCAGCCAATCGCCCGCCGCCCTTAGCCCAGCCCGTCGATCATTACCGAACCGCCTTTGCAGCAGATCCCCTAGCGGGGTGCGGTGCCATGCTGCGACTACTGTCGTCATGAGGCGATTCAAAATCGGCCCCCACCGCGACCAGTTATGTCGGACGTGACGGATGCCATCCTCCGTAGTGATGTCTAACCTGTATAGTTCGCTCAGTTCGGACAACTCATGGTAGGTGACATTCAGCAAGTGCGGGGGAACCAGTAGGGCAGCATAGCTGTCGAGCACGAGGCGGACATCGCGCTCGATTGCATCGAATATCTGTCTGTCGGTCAGACCCGTGAACGCGTCCGGGGTCCAGTGATGTCTGCTGCGGAGGTAGCCGTATAGCTCTCGCGGCGTAATTGAAGAGACCGCGAAAAGCTGCGCCAGATGCACTGCTATAGTCTCGGCCTCGTCGTTCAGACGCTGGCTCCGCCGGGGCGACAGCACGGGCGCTAACTGTGCACGCCAGTTCTCAAGGAGCTTCCCCTCGGTTTCGACCGCTCGTTGCAGGAGCGCGGCCACTTCGGAGCCTAGGGCGGAGAGGTCCGGCGGTGCATTGACTGAGTCGCTGGGCAAAATGCTCTCGACAATGTCACGGACGGCCTCCATAAACCGGCGCAAGGTGTCCTCGTCCACCACCAACATGTTGCCGAGAACGTCCGTAATCTGCCAGGCATCCGCGACCTGTCTCGCTGCACGTTCCCTTTCCGTTTCAGGGAATTCTTTCCCCGATTGGACAGCCACACGTCCGCGTCGGAAAATGTCATTGCCCTCCGCCTCGTCAACCGCGACGCAGAGGATCGCACCAGCAAACTCCTCGCACGTTTTGAGGTCCACCACGAGCAAGCCGCGAGGTGTTGCCGGCACCCGTTGTCGCAGCGTGTCGGCCAACCCAACGGTTAGGAGATATTCGCCAAGTTCCTTGACGCACCTGGCCCAGCGCTCCGCGACCTCACGCAGTGTTTCGACGGCGCAGATGTCGTGGCACCACTGCCTGATTTCGCCCGCTCCCCCCACCGGGGCGGGGACCGGCACGAAATCGAGGACTTTGCCCATTAGGCGCTTGAGGAAACTGGTCTGGATGTCGGATAGGTGTTTCACGTGTTGCCACTCTCGAAACCGGGACGGGTCGATTAGGGATGTTGGGAGAGAGCAGGAACCGCGACTCGACACATGGCATCTAGGCCGAGACGCCAGAGCTGTCTTCCCGTCGCGGCCATTATACCTGTACATCTGTAGCTGGCGAAGGCGAGTTCGTAGTTCCGCAACGAGGTCCGAGAGAGACCAGTCTGGTAACTCCGTGGGAAGTGGTAATCAGAGATTCCGAGAGTTTGACCAAGATTTTTCGGGCCGCGAGGGGAACCTTGAAGGTTCCTCTCGGACCTCGCCCGATCTCTCCCAAAACGGAGAGTGCCGGACATGAGAAGGAGGAGTGGAAATCCTCGCGAAAAAAGGCGGAAAACGCGAAACGCCGAGAGGATCGCCTCTCGGCGTTTGCTGGTAACTCTTGGGTAGCGTTTGTTCGCTACTGACTCGAAGGCTCCCCGAGTAGGACTCGAACCTACAACAAACCGGTTAACAGCCGGTTGCTCTACCATTGAGCTATCGGGGAAAGCAGAAGAGCGTGTTGGCAGGATGGACCCGTCAGCACGCTCGCCCTAACATTTTTAGAACAACTCTCTTGGATTCGCAAGAGCTTTTTCGTGAAATGTCGAAGTTGGGAAGCTCCCAGGAGGATTGCCGAGGGCATGGCGGAGCGCGTGGCGGTCATCGGGGCCGGATTGGCGGGATTGGCGGCGACGACGGCGCTGGCGGAGCGCGGTTTCGCCGTCACCGTGCTCGAATCGCGCCAGCGCGCCGGCGGACGAGCCACCTCGTTCACGGATGCCGTCCGCGGGCAGCTGATCGATACTTGTCAGCACGTCAGCATGGGATGCTGCACCAACTTCGCGCACTTTTGCCGGACGGTGGGCATCGACCATCTGCTTCGGCCTCAACCGATGCTGTGGTTCATGACGCCGGATCGACGCCTGAGTCGATTCGCCGCCGGCCCTCTGCCCGCGCCTCTGCATCTGGTAGGCAGTTTCCTCCGCGCCCATTATCTGACCCTGACCGAAAAACTTCGCGTCGCCTGGGGCCTAGCCTGTCTGAGCCGAACGCCCGAGGACGGCGATCCGCCGTTCCTCGAATGGTTGATCGCCCATCGGCAAACTCCCCGTACCGTGACGCGCTTCTGGGGACTCGTATTGACCAGCGCTCTCAACGAGTCGCCCGAACGCATCGGTCTGCGCTACGCGCGCAAGGTGTTCCTCGACGGCTTCCTTCGCCACCGCAGAGGGTTCGAGGTCGAATTGCCGAGCGTGCCGCTCGGTCGCCTCTACGGCGAAGAATTGCGCGGTTGGTTCGCCCGTCACGGCGTCGATCTGAAGTTGGGAATCGCGGCTCGCCGACTGCACATCGAGAAAGGACGTGTTCAAGGTATAGGATTGCGCGGCGGCGACTGGTTATCGGCCGATTGGTATGTCGCGGCCGTGCCGTTCGATCGCTTGCTTGACTTACTGCCGGACGAGGTGATCGAAAGGGAGCCGTATTTTGGAAACCTGCGAAAGCTGGAGTTGTCTCCGATTACGAGTGTGCACGTCTGGTACGATCGTCGCGTCCTGCACCGGCCGCACGTCGTGCTGGTCGATTGCTTGGGTCAGTGGGTTTTCAACCGTGGCGAAGTATCGGCGGGCGAGCATTATGTGCAGGTGGTCGTGAGCGCAGCCCGGCAATTCCAAGGGATGGGGCACGAACAGGTGCAACGGCTCATCCTTGAGGAGATGGCGCGGCTGTTCCCGGATGCGGCGAGGGCGAGCGTGCGTCGCGCCCGCGTCGTCATGGAACAGGCCGCGACGTTCAGCGCGGTACCCGGTGTCGATCAATGGCGGCCGCGACAGACTTCGCCGTTGGAGAACCTGTTCGTGGCGGGCGACTGGACGAACACAGGTTGGCCGGCGACGATGGAGGGAGCGGTGCGCAGCGGATACCTCGCCGCCGAAGCGCTGCTCGAATGTCGAGGTGCGAAAAGCCGAATCTTGCAACCCGATTTGGGCGTGAAGCAGTAATCGAACAAGAACGGGATCCTCTTCCCGCGCCTCGCTTCCTTCCATTAGCGCTGATTTATCTCCCGCAACCGGGTGGAAGAAACATCCAGGCGAAAAATACCGGCGGAGATCGACGTGAAGAGATCGCGGTAGGCGGCGAGGATGTTCAGATCTTCCAGGCCGAAAAAGACTCCGTACGAATTGACGCGGCCAGCCACCAGGAATCGGCAGCCGTGCGCGCGCAAGCGCTCCATCGCCTGAGCCAACTGGACATCGCTGTCGCCGTAAAATCGCGGTTGAAGGATGCGCTCAGCCGTGTCGGCGCCGACGACGAAGACGACACCCGGAAAAAGCTCGGCCTTCTCCACGAAGGTGGGCGCGCGCGTCAGCCACAGCGGCGCCTGCCCCGCGAATTGGACCACACGCCGACGCGCTTCCTCCTCGGCCAACGGCGGTTTGTCGGCGTTGACGATACTCAACTCGAAGGCAACCTCCTTGCCCGACAGATGCTCCGCCACATCCGCCAGCGCACAATGACCGTGATGAACGGGGTTGAAGGAGCCTGGCAACAGCAGCGCGTGACGCGGGCCGTCGCTCCGCCATCGGCCGTCGCGTTCGACACACACCGCGGAAAGCCTGCCCTCGACGAGCGCGGTCAGGAGGTCGGCGGACGGATCGGTTCGCGTGAGGAGCTCCTCGCCGGGCAACAGAGGCGCCTCGACACGTTCGGACAGACCGAAGGACTCGGCCATCGCGTTGAGCAACACGCAATCGAGAAGCGATTCTTCAGCCTCGCGGTCGCGCGCGCCCTTGTGCAGGGTGAGCGAATGCGTCGTCGTTCGCCGCGGCGTTTGGAGGGCGAGATGAAAGCGGTGATCGCCGCGCTTGGGACGATCGGAACACAGGCTGGCGGTGCAGGCAATACCGGCGACCGCGTCGGCCGGAGCCAACCAGCGCGCTCGGTCGAGGGCGCGCTGGGCCATCGAGCGCGCCGTCTCCGCCGAGCAGAAGGAGGCGGGCACATCCCCGAGGAACTCGTTCAGGCTTTGCTCTGAGTAGGGAACGACGACTTCGAGGACGCTGCGCGAACCGCCCGGAACCGACAGTAAGAGAGAGGCGGCGCCGGCACCGCCTCCGGTGACGACCAAGACGCAGCGATGCCCGGAGTCGTGCAGCCGCGTGATGAGAAACCGCTGAGTGGCATCCATGAATCGTTTCTTTCCATTTCCAATCTACGATGCCTGACGCTCGTGAAGGAGCAGATGCAGGCGACGTTTACCTGAGCCGGCGCGGGCGCGGCGGATCGCGGAGAAGTTGGAGTGGCCTTACACGCCGAAGCACGGTTCGTGGTTGAACACGGTGGAGTTCGAGTTGGCGGCCTTGGCGAAGCAATGCCTGGATCGGCGTATCGGGACCGTGGAGGAGTTGCGGCGGCAAGTAGCGGTGTGGGAGTCGGAGCGGAATGAGCGCAGGGTGGGCGTGAAGTGGCAATTCACGACTGCCAAGGCGCGCATCAAGCTTCATCGACTGTACCCGTCCACGGCCATCGGACTGCCCTCCTTGGTTTGGCCCGATTGTACTCGGTAGCCAACGCACACAGAAGAGGACGTTCGACCAGAAGCAACTGTCGTTCGCCTGGTCGGGCAGCTCTAGTGGTTCATTGCAGCGGGAATGTGGGTAGCTGAACTCGTAAGAGTTCAGCCGACTGAACTCTTACGAGTTCAGCTACATTTCAACGGCAATGCACCATGAGCACATTCTTCAGATCGCCTGTCTGCGATCTCCCTGTCCCTCTACCCCGCGAAGAGGCATCGGCGAATAATAGAGAATCGGAGAAACGTCTTCCAGCAAAGGATGGGACATTCATGCGAGCATCACCAGAATTGTTCGACGAAGTCGCCCAGGATTGGCGGGAGCGCCTGAGCCTTGTCGTGGAAACCATGAAGGAGATGAGCGCGCAAACCGATCCCCAGGAAATGAGCCGGGCCTACAGCAAACGCATGCGCGCGCTGCGGCCGACCGATCGTTTCGTGTCGCTCAGCCGGCGCGATCTGCGGCATCCCTGGTTTCGCATCACGCGCTGCAGCCTGTGGACAGAGGACATCAATCCCTGGAAACAGAAGGACCGTTTGCCCCTTCTTCAGGGCGGACTGTTCGCCGACCTGCTCTACGGCGATCAGCCGCGCCTGTTCGAGGACGTAAAGGTGCCCGACGACGATCCCGCGGCCGAATACGTCGCCGGGATGCGTTCGATGCTGGCCATCCCGATGTACGATCGGGGTGTCGCACTCAACATGATCCTGGTCATGCGCAAGGATGCGAGCGCTTTCCCCCACGATCAGTTCCCTGAAATCGTCTGGTCGAGCAACCTGTTCGGCCGGGCCACGCACAACCTCGTGCTCTCCGAGCAGCTCAAGGCGGCTTACGAGGCCGTCGATTACGAGATGCGCGTGGTCGCCGACATCCAGCGCTCGCTGCTGCCGACGAAGATGCCGGACATTCCCACCATGTCGCTGGCCGCCCACTATCAAACGTCGCACCGCGCCGGCGGCGATTATTATGACTTCTTCCCCTTGCCCGATGGCAAATGGGGCTTGCTCATCGCCGACGTGAGCGGTCACGGCACGCCGGCGGCCGTACTTATGGCCGTGACGCACAGCCTGGCCCACACCTATCCCGGCCCACCGACGCCGCCCGGATTCATGCTCAAACACGTCAACCACCACCTGGCCGCTCTATACACGTCGCAATCGGACACCTTCGTGACGGCGTTTTACGGCATCTACGACCCGGCCACACGCGAACTGACCTACGCCTCGGCCGGGCACAATCCGCCTCGACTCAAACGCTGCGTCGATGGTACGCTGGCCTTGCTGGACGGCGTGGCCGGCCTACCGCTGGGCATCGCGCCGGGGCAAACGTATCAAGAACGCACGTATCGTCTCATGCCCGGCGATCAGCTGATTCTGTACACCGACGGGATCACCGAGGCGCACAACCAGCACGGTGAAATGTTTGGTCTGTCGCGGCTGGATCGGGTGCTGGAGAACTGCGCAGTCGGCGCGTCGGGATTGCTGGAGTCCGTGCTGCACGCGCTGAACGAGTTCACCGGCGGTCATCCGGCCCACGACGATCAAACGATCCTGGTGGCCAAGATTTCATGAATGAGAACATGCCGATTCTTGACAACGAACCGGACAAGCCTTCGCATGAGACGGAAGCAGCGCCGACCGGCTGGAACCGGCCGTTGCTGTTGGCCGGTCTCGGATTGGTCCTGATGCTCGGCGGCTACGCCGTTATGAACTATGTGCCGTCGAGATCGCTGACGCCGCGCCAGACGGAGGAGGAGCGCCGACTGACCGAGCTTCGCGAGATGGCGGCCCGACAGCACGCCGATCGGACCGACGTTGCCGCGCTGGAGGAGCGTCTCAAACAGGTCGAGCCCCCCTGGCGCACGCCGCCGTATCAAATACCGGGACGGCTGGCGATTTATGGCGGGTTGTTTCTCTTTCTCGCGGCCGGCTTCCTGATGTATCGTAAAACGCCGGCGCCGAGGCGAGACGCGGATGAGGCGGAATGATCTCTCGTTCCCACGCGGAGCGTGGGAACGAGAGGGGAGCGCTTACTCCAAGGTGACTTCGACGCCCGGCAGTGCCGCCTTGAGCTTTTTCGCGCCGGCCTCCGTCACCTTCGTCCGCGACAGGGCCACCTGCTTGAGGGTCTTGATTCCTTGCAGATACTCCATTCCCCCATCGCTCACCTGCGACCCTTCCAAAACCAATCGCTTCAACGCGGTCAGGCCCGATAGGTCCGGCAACTCCACGTCGGATAACGGCGTGTTGCCGAGATTGAGCGTGTGCAACTTCTTTAACCCGTGCAGGCTCTTGACTCCCGATCCGCGCACGAGCGTGCCGCGCAGATTGAGGACTTCCAGGTTCGACACATCCTTCAAACCGTCCAGGCCTGCGTCGCCGATCCTCGTCTCGTTGAGAGACAACATCGTCAGGTTGGGCAGTTCGGCCAGGTTCGCCAGCCCCGATCCGGTGATGCGCGTCGCCTGTTCCAGATAAAGTTCCTTCAGCCCCTTCAGGTTTTTCAGGTGCGTCAGACCGGCGTCGTCAATCAGGTTCTTGTCGAGAACAAGCACCTGCAATTTGGTCATTCCGGCCAGCCCGGCGAGTCCCGGTCCCTTGATCTGCGGACTGTCGCCGAACGACGACGCCAGGTTTAGCAGTTGCAGGTTGGTCAGCCGTGCCAGCGACGACAGGCCGGCGTCAGTGAAATCGCAGTCGGAGAGGTTGAGTTCTTTCAGGCTGGTCAGTCCTCCCAGATGCGCGAGTCCCTCGTCGGTGATGGGGCACTGATGCAGGTCCAGACGTTCGAGTCCGGACACTTTCGCGACCAGTTCCAGCGTGGCATCGCTCGTCTGATGCGGATCGAGCGTGAGGCCCGTCGTCTGACCGTCGGACCCCTTCACGATGCGGGCGTTGAATTGTTGCAACGCGGCCAGCGGATCGGAGGGGAGCGGCGTCTTCGGCGCCAGCGTGCCGATGCACTTGAGCATGAGAAGGCAGTCGGCCTCGCTGTGATTGACCTGCCGGCCGAACACCGGATCGACGTTCTCGATGCAGTAGTCTTGATGGCCGACGACGACGTGCTTGCCGAACTCGCAGCGAGCGGCGAGGAGCAGTGTGGATTCGGAGAGCACCAGATCCCCGGTGTTGACCAGGATCTTCTGTCCGCCCAGTTTTTCCTTCTTCCACTGAAACGGCCGTTTGCCCAGCTTGAAGCGGACGGCGAAACGATCGTCGGCGGTGACCTGGACAATCAGGTTGTCTATCTGGACCTTTGCCCCTTCGGGAGCGTCCATGGTCAGCGGCAGTCCGGCCGGGCTGAGGTCGATTTTGACGAGCTTGACGCCGGACCCTGCCTTGTCGATCTCGGCCTGGATGTTGTCCGGCCCGAGGACGACGGGCTGCTGGCCGGAGATGTTCATCTGCACGGGTCCGTTCGGGTCGGGAGTCGCTCCGCCCTGCGGAGGGCCGTCGTTCTTATTGCAGCCGCCGATCAGAATTGCCAGCACGCCCAGCGCGCAAGGCCCATGTCGTTGCCACATGCCGCGTATCCTCCTTGACATAAGATTGACGATCCGTGCCGCCTACAGCGATCCCCTCGTTCCCAAGCTCCGCTTAGGAACGCACGATTGCGAAGCTCCGCTTCGCGGCCCTTGTTCCTGCGAGGCATGGGAAGCAGAGCTTCCCGACTTGCGTTCCCAAGCGGAGCTTGGGAACGAGGGAAAACGATCCGTGCCGCTCTCGGCGTTCACTTTTTCGGCTTCGGGATCAGTTCCAGGCATACAAGGCGATCCGCCCCGCGCAGGTACAGCAGACCGTGCGACAGAATGGGCGCCGCCCAGCAGGGTTCGTTCAGCAACGGCTCTCCTTGTGGATCGGGTTTGCCGTCCGCTCCCGGCAGCTTCAACTCGACGCTCGATACCTCCTCGTACTTCTCCGGGTTCACTTTCAGGAGACGTAGGATACCATCTTCGCCCAAACAGATGAAGTGCTTGTCAACGAGCAGCAGCGAGGTCCGCGTCAGGTCGCGCTTCCGCCACGTGACCTTGCCGGTGGCCAACTCGATGCAGCGAAGTTGCCCTTCCTCCGGATGACGGCCGCTGCACCCGTACAGGTAGCCGCCGACGTGGATGGGCGTGTTCCAGTGGCATTGCATGCTCTTTTCGCTCAGTCCCTTGTCCGCGTCGGTCCAGATTTCCTTGCACTCGCCGGGCTTGATTTCGAGAAGGGCGCTGCCCGGTCCATACGTCTCGGAGATGAAAACGCGCTTGCCGACGACGACCGGATTGCTGGCGTTGACGCTTTCGAGCACCCGCGCCCGCCACGGAAAATGGAAATCGACCTTGCCCGTCGCCGGATCGAGACCGACCAGGCCGCCGCGGGCGAAGACGAAACACCAGCGCCGGCCGTCAATAGTGGCCAACACCGGCCCCGCGTAGCTGGCCAGTTCGTTGGTGACGTGATAGCGGACCTTGCCGGTGTATTTATCGAAGGCAACGATGCCGCTGTCTTTTCCCCTGGGCCGACCGCGGGCATCGCGGGCCTTATCACTTTTCGGACTGCCGCCGACCTGGGCGAGGAGCAGATCGTCCTCGATGACGGGAGTGCTGCCGACACCGAAGAAGTTTTGCCGCACGTCGAAATCGGCGACGGTATCGACCTTCCAGATCAGCTTGCCGTCCTCGGCGCGAAGGCAGTGCAACATGCCCTCGACGCCGTAGATGTAAACGCGCTCGCCGTCCACAATGGGCGAGCAGCGCGGCCCGCCGCTGTAGTTGTAAAGGTCGCGGTAATCGGTGGGATAATCGAACGTCCACAGCGGCTCGCCGGTTTCGCTTTTCCAGCAGCGAAGGCGCGCATGGCCGCCGATCCGATCGAAGATGAGCAGCCGGCCGCGGCTGATGGCCGGCATCCCGTAGCCCTCGCCGAGCTTCCGAAGCCAGACGATGCGCGGCCCCTCGTTGGGCCACGGCGACAGGATACCTTTCTCGGTGGAGACGCTGTCGCCGGTGGGTCCGAGGAAGCGCGGCCAATCGCTGCCGGTTTCGCGGGTGCGCAGATCGGGCGGCAGCGGCGCGCCGGGTTTAGCCGCGACGCGATCCTCGGACGGTTTTTCCGCCGCGGAGGAACCCACTTGGGCGGGCGTCTCCGCGGCCCCGCAGCCCAAAGCGAGCATACAGCAGAGGCAAACGAGTTTGCGCATGGATCGGCATCCTCTCGGCAGTGCGAGCGTGGTGGTGTCTGGAGGATTACTGTAACGGATGACGAGACGAGATTCCAGAACGCGTCCCTTGCGTGACTCTTGTAGGGTGGGCCGACGAAGGAGGCCCACCAGCGAGTGCGGTAAGCCCTTTTCGTCGGCCCATGCCCGAGACCGGCGTCTCTGGCGTGGTGGGCTTTGTTGCAAAAGTCCGGACAGTGGTACTCTGGCGAAGGCAGGCAACTACCCAGCTTTATCATCTTGTCTTTTCGAGGAGTTTTGCAACAAAGCCGGCGTGGTGTGTGAGTACGGACGAGGAGCGCCAGGGCGGGAGGGACACGAAGACGACGGGTTAATTTTCGGTGGCGGTGACGCCGGTGGGACCGTACGCCACGGTCATGTTGTCGGGCGTGGTGTCGAAGTGGGCGCCAATGGAGCCAGCCGTCAACACCGTGAAAGCGTCACCCGATTTCGGCGTGTAACCGTCGATGAAGTCCAGCTCCAGCGTGCCCGACAACTGGGCGGCGCCGCTGACGTGGAGGGGCGAGTTCATGCCGGGACCGGCCGCCTGCTCCACCAGCGTGCCCGCCGACGTCTGCTGATAGGAGCCGATGCCGGTGGCGGCGCCGAGGTCCAGCGTCAGCTTGCCGTTGTTGTAGACCTCGCCCGGACCGGTCAGCGTGCCGATGCTCGTCACCTCCACGTTGCCCGACAGCAACGCCTCGTAGCCGCTGCCCACCGACAACGAAGCCGTATTGCCCAGGTAGCCGATCATCAGCGTGCCGCCGCCGGCGTCCTCGATGAGGCCCGTCGGCGACGTGACGGACCCCTCCAGCCGCAGGTCGCCGTTCAGCTGCAGCGTGCCGTCCAGCCCGACCACCGAACCGGGGCCGGCGCTGAGCGTCAGACTGCTGCCGGCGCCGACCACCAGTGTGCCGATGTTGCTGAAGTTGCCGATGATGGTGGTGTCGCCGTTTTCGTCGAAGAAGCCGTCGGCGTCGTTGATGAACTGGCCGTTGCCCATGGTGCTGATCGTGGGGATGGTGACGCTGCAAGTGGGGTTGCCGAGGCAGTCGAAGGTGGCGCCGGGCATGATGCGCAGGCCGCCGGTGCCGCCAATGTCGGAGCCGTTGCACTGGTTGGTGAGGGTGCCGGCCGACAGGGTCTTGGTGTCGGCGCCCTGGAGCTTGAGGTCCGCGGAGGCGATGAAGGTGGCGCCGCCGCTGCCGGTCAGGCCGATGGTGCCGCCGTTCCAGTCGAAATCACCGCCGTCGGTTAGGCTACCGGGTCCGGTGAGTGAGCCCAATAGGCTGCTGCCGTTGTTGCTGAGGACCATCTTGGTGGTCTGGCTGAGGGCGGCGGCGTCGGTGACGGGTCCGAAGATGTTGTAGAGGCCGCTGCCAATGAGTTGGACGCCGTTGCCCAGCACCATGCTGGAAGTGGGGTCGAAGGTGACGCTGGCGCCTTGGGCGTCGATTTGTCCGTTGAGGGTGCCTCGGCCGCCGAGGTCGGCGGAGGCGAGGACATCGACTTCTCCGCCGGTGGGCACGTTGAAGACGCTGCTGGAGGAGGTGCTGGCGGTGGTGACGCTCAATTTGCTGTTGACGTCCAGCTGACCTTCCACGGTCAAGCCGGCAACTGTCTGCATCATTGTGCTATTGAGGACGCAGTATTTGCCGGCGGGGATGTCCGCGACGTCCATCGAGCCGGGCACACTGCCGGTGCTCCAATAAACCGGATTGGTAAACGCTCCACCCGTCGGTCCGGTGAACACAGCCGTGACAGGCACCACCCTTTCCTCCAGTCCTTCGAGATTGAGTCGCACACAGCGCTCCTGGCGGCGGCGAACATCGCGCGCCGCGTACTGCGCTTCACGGCGTCGGGCCTCGCACTTGGCGACGAAGGAGAAAAACTTGCCAAACAGATGCGGGAGACAAGCGAACATGACAGACCTCCTGGGTGAGAAATAGTGGAAGCAAACGCCTCCGTGGGAACGTTGCAATCGAAGGCCAACGGATCTATGTGATCTGTCCACTAGCGGCGCAAACTCCGCGCACACCGCTTGATGCGGTATCACTCGAAAGTGAGACTGTCAATTGAGAATCGAGTTATTTACCGTTTAGGTTTCTCGCTCTGTCCTGGCGTAGTCGTTGATGGCTCCAAGGGAACGCCGGAGAGCAGCTTAGCGATTCCCTGATTCAACTCCTTGGCTTTGAAAGGCAACTTCGGTGTCAACTCCTTCATCGGATGAGACGGTTTGAGAAACAAAAGCGCAAAGGATGTATCTATGTTGGGAACCAGTCCCCAATTAGGCCCCTGCACCAATTGATCTTTTCCGCTTACTTTGACGTCCTTCCATGATCCGTCTGACTTCTGACTCGCGAGGAGAATAGTCGAGCCCCAGCGATACCAGTCCTTGTCCCCGATGGTGGGCAGAGCATAGAGCATCGCAACTCGCTCCAGGGACCACAAATAATACGTCCCCCGCATGGAGTTGGCTTTCTCTAAATTGGCGGCCGCCACGCCGATATCCTGGCTCAAAGCCGCCAATGATTTCAGAACGTGGAGGTCCGCCGAGCCCTGTTGTGCTGATCCCGGCGTTGATAGTTTCAGTCCCCGTCCGACCGCGAGACTCAACAGACCGACACAAATCATAGATGGGTGGCGCTTTATCCAATCTGGATCGTTATAGTTTTCAAATTGGTATGGCCACCACCCATCCACCAACTGGGATCTCTCAAAGCGTTCGACCATCAGGCGGAAGGTGGGAGTGACGGGGATCTCATGCCGCTGCGCCGCCCACAGCGCCAAGAGTGCGAACTGTGTGTTGGAATTGGTGGTGGCACCAGCGAGCTGAAGAGTATACATCGGCTCCGTTTCTTTGCCATGATGCGGTTCCCGCCAAGGCAATTTGCTCGGATCGCGGAAGATAGTCAGAGCACGAAAGGAATGCGGTATTTCGAGTTCTTTGAGTATTTTGGCTGGGGTTTTTTCCCCCGCCGCTTGCCCCTTAGTCAATTCTGTCAGTGCCTTAACTAATGTGTCCTCTTGCTCCTTTTTTAGCGTGGGACAGCGATAGTTCCACCCCCCGGTCACATGTTGCCCCGCGATCAACCGCAAGGCCAAATTGCGGATTAGCGGCTTGTCCTTGGGGTCGCCCAAACGATCCAGAAAGAGCACGGCCAGCGATACCTCATATGTCCAGTCGAGCTTGAGGACACGCGGCCGGATATACTCAGCCGCCTTCGTTATGCAGGGAGCATCGGCTGGCACGCCTGACTCTAGCAGCGCGTAGGCTGGCAGCAAGGTCTGGCCGAGGACATACCGGCTTCTCATATAGAGTGGCCAGTCACCCTTATCGTGCTGGACACGCTTGAGGAACGCCACGCCCTTGTCGATGGCCTTATCCACCTTAGCCTGCTCTTCCTTCGTCAGCGGCTTGGGATCGCCATACGCCGAAGCCCCCAGCGTCAGCAGAGCCAAGTACGTGAAGAGAGGAACGATCTTCCGCAACAGCAGCGCCAACATGATACCCTCGCACTCGCACCACGAATCGAACCTACGCCGCGCCGGGTTGACCTTCTTCCGCTTGGGACTTGTCCGCCGCGACGCTTACCTCCGGCGATGCCGCGGGAACCCAACCCAACTCCACCCAGATCGACGGATAAATCGGTCCTTCGATCCCCTTCTCCGTGATGGTGAACGACGGCCCGCCGATGGTGAACACCCCATCGCGGGGATCTCCAGGAGAGGAGAATTCAAACGTCCCACAAGGCCGCAGGACGCCCAGCTTGCGACCCAAAGCGCGCAGCATTCTTCGCATGGGGAATCCCTCCTCGAAACGCGATCAAAGCAAGCGGGGCGGCGAATCCGCGGCCGAATGAGGGCCGCCGACGCGCCGCCCCGCCTCGATGCGGAGCCTGTCAAACGAGGGACCGGAAGCGTCCCATTGCGCTTCGTTTCGCCCTCTACTATACTAATCGCGCGACCTACCAAAATCTGCCGTGCATCTTTCGATTTTTTTCTTAATTTCTACAGGCTCCCAAAGCGATCACGATTCGTCCTCGCTATCGCCGAGAGGGAACAGGTACTCACGCAAGATGTTGCGGAGACGCGCGAGCCGTTGCGAAACCGCGTTCGGAGACAGCCCCAAATCTTTCGCCAGATCTCGTATCCTGCGATCCGCGAAGTAACGGCCCTGGACCAACCGATAGTTGTCCGGCTCTTTCTCGCGCAGTTCCTCCATCCAGGCATTCAGGAGCGCGCGAAGTTGCTCGCGGCGTTCCAGGCTCTCGGCCTGTTCCTCACGCCGGTCGCTCGGCTCCGCCTGCTCAGCCCCCAGCGATTGCACCGGATGCCGCTGGAGTAGACGAACCCGATTGATCGCCAACCGCCGAACGACAACCCGGAGCCAATGGTGCAATTGCGGCGAACCCTTCCTCCACCACGCGCGCGGACATTTTCGCCATGCCGCCATCATCGCTTCCTGAATCACGTCGTCAATTTGATCTGCTGGCACTCTTCCCCGGACGCGATTCGGGCCAAGCGCTCCCTTTCGATGATCGCCGCCCCCCCCACTGTTTTTCCGTACACTTGCTCCGATGCCGGAAAAGAGTCCTCGTCCGCATTCGCGTCATGATGCTTCTCCTTGGCAGTTGGTTCCATACGAACGCTCATGGCGGTGTCTCCTCCCTCGCAGGTGCCGGCCACGACGTTCGTGCGGCAGCGTCCTCGTATCAACGAAGTAACGAGGGGTCGTCGCGAGACCAAAAATCAGCCGGTTCATGCGGGAGGAACGGGATTCGAGAAATGCTCCGCTACTCTATCCATCGAAATCGGCGCGCGAAAGTGGACACGCATTCTTGAATTATTTCCCATTTTTTCTCAAATGCATTCGTCGATTTGACTTGGGCGAGGCATTTTTTCCGCGAATCCCCAGTGACTACCCCGGCACGCCAGCGCGGGCACGAGCAGCCCGTCACCGGCGTCGGCTAATCGTGCATTTCGTTCGGGCCGATTACTTGCGATCCAGATCGATGACCGGATCGAAATGTTCCGGCGGCTCCTTGAGCGCTTGCGTGGCGCGGGCGAGCAGAGTCAGCGTGGGACGATCGTGTTCGCGGCGTCCGACCAGCAGCGTGTGAAGCGTGCCGCACGCCTCCACCCATTCGCCGGCCTCGTACTGGGCCAACCCCTTTTCATACGTGGCCCGCCAATCCAGCCAGCCGTGCGGGGCGTTCTCGCTGTGCAGTTCGTGCAGGTCGGTGGTGCCGTCGATGCCGACGACGCGCACCCGGCACAATCGTCGCGTGGCGAAGCCGTCGCCGAGCTGGGCGTGCGTCGAACCCGTGATGATGAGCGGGATGCCCAGCTGTTTGGTGGCGCCCTCGACCCGGCTGGCGAGGTTGACGGCGTGGCCCAGCGCGCCGTAGTGAAATTTCTTCTTGCTTCCGGTGTTGCCGCACAGGGCCGGACCCGTGTTCAGGCCAATGCCCAGGCGCACCGGCGCGCCCAGGCGTCCCTGCCACTGCGCATCGAGGGCGGGCAAGTCGCCGAGCATGGCCAGCGCCGCCCGGCAAGCGCGGGCCGCGTGATCGGGCACATCTTTCGGCGCGTTCCACAGGGCCATCAGGCCGTCGCCGGCGTAATGCACCACCACGCCGTTCGCCTCCTGCACGCGGGCCGTCAAGCACTCCATGACGTCGGCCACCACCTTGCAGGTGTCCGTCGGACCGAGGTGCTCGGCCATGCGCGAGAAGCCGCGGATGTCGCTGAACAGGACCGTCACCTCGCGCTCCTGGCCGTCGAGGACGTGCGGGTTCTGCTCCATCTCGCGGGCCAGGTCGCCGGGGAAAAACTGCTCCAGCTGCACGAGCCGGCGAGCGGCCCGCGCTTCTTGCTCCTGCCGCGCCAGGCCGACGCCGACCACCGAGGCCAACAGTTGCAGCACCTGCGCCTCCAGCGCCCCGATGCCCAGGCCAAGATGAGGCGTGAAGCGACTGCGGCAGCCGTAGACTGCGCCGGCCACCTCGTCGCGCGAGTCGAAGATCGGCGACGCCGCAACCGCTTCGATCCCTTGCAGGCTCTCCGTCGATACCGGCATCGCGCTGGCCTTCTGAAAGAACGTGCGCCGCTCCCGCTCCACGCGCGCCAGTGTCGTCAGGCTGTACTCGCGGCCGGAAGTGGTGGCATCCTCCGGATAGCGGGCCTGAACGAGCCAGCGACCGTCGCGCCGCAGCAGGACCAGGCCGCGGTCGAGTCCCACCAGCGTGACCACGGCCCGCGCCGTTTGCAGATAAAACTCCGGCGAATCGGCCGCCGCCCGCTGCACGGCGATGACCGTTTCAAACCAGTGCGCCAGCGTCTCCGGGGACGGCGAACGGCCCAACTCCGTGAGCGTCGTGTGAATCGACGGCTCGCCCCAGCGCGGAAAGGGCGAGGCGATGGTCTGCAACAGCCGTTCGCCGGAATCGGGCTGCGGTCCCTCGATTTCCACGGTCGTTTCGCCGACCGTCAGATGGACGGGCGGTTTCACCACGCGGCTGGCGCCGGTGGCAATGGTGCCGCCGTCGGCCAGGCGAATCGAGTTCCGCTGACTGAGATTGTCAATGCGGACCCGACCGTCTTCCAGTTCGAGGACGCGGATATGGTCTTTCGAGACGTATAGATCCTGGATGATGCAGCGCGGAACGTCCTCGCGCTGGCCTCCCCGGCCGAACTCGATCGGGCCGGACAGGTGCTCGATTTCCTGGCGTTCGAGTTTGTTCCAGACGCGGAAACGGAGCATGACGATTCCACGGGTTGAGGAGCCTGGTAACGTGTTGCCGACACTCCCCCATTATTCAACTGGCGCACGCGCCGCGCCAAGCTCTTCCTGCTCTTGGCTGGTCCGTTGAGCCAGGGGCAGGGGTCGCGCGCGTGCGGCCCCGGACGGCAGCCGCCAAGCAGAGCTTCGCACCCTGGCGTTCCCAAGCAGAGCTTCTCAACGAGGCAGGCAATTCCCAGCAAGTCTGCAAGGACGTTTAGCGAGACTGCGACAGGCAAACGGAATTTGCGCACGGGTTCCCGCTGCATGGGAGTGGTGTCATCAACCGCTGGACCGATCGCTACCGACCTTGGCAGACACGATCCGATATGAGATCCTTCCCCCTTCCCCCAAACACGTCGATGCGCGGCATCGTGGGTGGGGAATCTGTTTCTGACCCGGAGAATGAAATGATGCGAACGATCGCGGCGGTCACGATGGCAGCGATGTTGGCGGTTCCGGCCATGGGCCAGGAACCTCCCAAACTCGGCCCGGAACACAAGATGCTCAAGCAACGGGAGGGCACCTGGGATACCACCATGAAGGCCGGCGGCATGGAGTACAAGGGAACCGTGACGTACAAGATGGAACTGGGCGGCCTATGGCTGGTCGGTTCGATGGCGAGCGATCTCGCCGGCCAGAAGTTCTTTGGCAAGAGCCTGGACACCTACGACGCCGGAAAGAAGAAGTATGTCAGCGTCTGGTGCGACAGCATGTCCACCACGCCGATGTCGATGGAAGGAACCTACAATCCGGCGAAGAAGACCCTCACGATGATCGGCGAAGGCCCCGGTATGGATGGGAAGCTGGCCAAGTGGCGATCCGTCTCCGAGATGCCGGACAAGGACACCATCCAAATGAGCATGTACGTGGGGGATGGGAAAGACCCGATGTTCACCGTCACGTACAAGCGAAAGAAGTAGCCATCGGTTGTGACGGGAGAATAGGTAAGCCCAGTGGGTCGCCCACTGGGCCTTTTCCTGTTCGGCAGATGCCGGCGATCGCACACTTGCCAGTGAGCCTTTCTGGAATCGCCCGCGGTCTGGAGAGACAAGCCTTACGTCTATCAAAATAGAGACGTCAGACGTGAACAAGAGAGTTGGGAAGGTGTCCAAAAGATCAGTTGCAAACCAAACTCTGAAAAAAAAGGAGCGGTGCCGCCTCTGAAAAAAAGGGGTCGGTGACATGATCGCTTCGCAAGAAGCATTTACACCCTAGCGGGGCGGTACGCTGTGAACTTCCACGAAGCAGCTTTCCACCATCTCCCTGGGAGGCAAGCCATGACCTCGAACGATACAAACTCAACCTCGACGGCACTTAGGGCAGGCGCGTGCGCCATCCTGCGGATCGGCTATCGGCAATGCTCCTTTGGGAAACGCCTTGCCACCGTTCCTCTGCGGGAATAGCCTCTGCCTTTGAACTCGCACTGCTCTCTCGAAATCCTGTGTGACGAGGCGAGCGGAGGCATCCTCCTGTTGCTCGTTCAACACAGAGGGCTGACGCCCCCCGCTCGCCAGGATTTCGACTGAACAACCTCGCAGCAGAGCCTCCCAAACGCGTTTAGCTGGGAAAGATCGGCTGAACGTCGGGCACAAAGACGTGCAGGTCCACTCCCACTCCTTCTCCGGATACATCAACCGCCCTCGTACTCCTTCCTGTTCGCTGCATAACCGTTCGACTCGCGCCGATTAGGGCTTGTGGCCCTGGTCATTCCGTTCCGCCAAGAAGGCAGATCTTCCATCCTTTGGAGAACGAAGCATGCCCTGGTTTCATCGTCTGTCCTTTTTCTCGCTCCGAAGCCGAGCGACTCGCGCCTGCTCTGCTACAACTCGGCTCACCCTTGAGATCCTTGAGAGTCGGACGCTCCTGTCGGCCGACCCTTCCCTAACACTGGTGCTGGCCTCGCACACCATCGCGGAGAACGCTGGCCCCGCGGCGACGACGGGGACCATCACGCGCAACAACATGGATACCTCGCAGGCGCTGACGGTCAACCTGACGAGCAGCAATACCAGTCAGGCCGCGGTCCCCGCCAGCGTAACCATCCCCGCCGGGGCCGCCTCCGCCACATTCAACGTGGACGCCGTCGATAATCAAATCGTCGATCCGACGCAGACAGTGGTCATCACGGCAACGGCCGCCAGCTCGTTGCCGGCCGGACTGGACAGTACGTTCGGCAGCGGCGGGTTCGCGAGCGTGGCTCTCAACTACAGCAACTCGGCCAACTTTCCGGATGTCAAGGTGCAGCCCGACGGCAAGATCGTGGCGGTCGCGGGCTCTCAGACCAGCGGGGCCACCTGGGCCGTCACCCGGACCAACTCCGACGGCACACCGGACACTTCCTTCGGCAACAACGGCACCGTCGTCACCACCTTCCCCGCCTCGACCGGCGGCTACGCCAATGGCGTCGCTTTTCAGCCCGACGGCAAGATCATTGTCGTCGGCACCGTGAACACCAGCACAAGCAACTACGACGCCTGGGGAATCGCCCGCTACAACGCCGACGGCACCCCGGACACGACGTTCGGAACCAACGGCCTCCTCACGGTCCAGTTCACCGGCGAGGCCGGCTGGCTGTACGATGCAGCGGTCCTGCCCGACGGCAAGATCCTGGTCGGCGGCATGCTCCAGCAACCCGGCGGCTTCGCCGTCGCTCGCCTCACCAGCACCGGCCAGATCGACACCAGCTTCGGCTCCGGTGGCTTCGCGAGCGTCAACCCCGACCCTACGCACAACTGGTTCAACACGACCGGCCAAGCGATGATTGTCCAGCCCGACGGCAAGATCTTGATGACCGGTATCGCCAACTACAACTACCTGCCGGTCGTCCGCTTCAACGCCAACGGCACGCCGGACACGACGTTCAACGGCACCGGCACCCAACTCATCCCGCTGTCGGCCTTCGGCTCGACATATGCCACCGTCCAGGGGTACGGGCTGGCCCTCCAGTCCGACGGCAAGATCCTCGTCGTCGGTTCCGCCGCCCCCAGTTCCGCTTTTAACAGCGACTGGGTGGCCGCCCGGCTCAATCCGGACGGCACTCTGGACACCAGCTTCGGCAGCAACGGAGTGGACACGCTCGACTTCGCCGGCGGCAGCGATCAGGCGTACGACGTCGTTGTCCAGGCCGACGGCAAAATCTTGGTAGGCGGACAGGAAGTCGTTCCCGGGACGGGGTTCTTCCTCGCCCTGGCCCGCTTCAACACTGATGGCACGCTCGACCAGACGTTCAACGGCACGGGCGAGATGACCACCAAACCGCCGTCAGTGTTCGAGTCCATCTGGGGGATGGATCTACAGACGGACGGCAAGCTCGCGACCATCGCCGGTTACACCAACAGCATGCACATCGTCCGCTATGACACCGGCCTCTTGGCCGCTTCCGATAGTCTGAACGTGACCGACACCGATGGCGCCCCCAAGGCGAACGCGGGCGGGCCTTACACGGTCCCCGAAGGCGGGACCGTGCAGCTGGATGCCTCCGCCACCACCGACACCGCCCAGGATCCCTCCACGCTCACCTACACCTGGGATCTCAACGGCGATCAGATCTACGGCGAGACCGGCGCGGCCGCCACGCGCGGCGACGAGGTCGGCATCTCTCCGACCTTCTCGGCCGCCGGACTCAACGGCCCCGGCTCCTATGTCGTGCACCTGAAGGTCACTGATGCTCGCGGCCTCACCAGCTTTGCCGAGGCCACCATCAACATCACGAACGTCGCACCGACGGCCACGCTATCCAACAGCGGCCCGGTGGACGAGAACAGCCCGGTGACCGTGAGGTTCACCAACCAACTAGATCCCTCCTCGTCCGACACGCAGGCCGGCTTCCACTACAGCTTCGCCACCGATCCTTCGCAGCTGGCGACCAGCTATGCCGGGGCGACCGACGGCGCGTCCCAGACGTTCACCTTCCCCGACGGCCCGGCCACGCCGGTCGTCTACGGCCGCATCTTCGACAAGGATGGAGGCTTCACGGATTACCAGACGGCGGTGACGGTCAACGACGTGGCCCCCACCGCCTCGGTGTCGGGTCCGACCGCGACCGTCCAGGGCCAAGCGCAGACCTTCACCTTCACGGCTGGGGATGTGTCGCCGATCGATCAGGCTGCCGGATTCAGCTACACCATCGACTGGGGCGATAACTCGACCACCTCGGTTACGGGTGGCGGCAGCGTCATGCTGAGCCACGTCTTCACCGCCGCCGGCACCAACACGATCCAGGTCTGGGCCACAGACAAGGACGGCAAGCAAAGCTCGGCTCCCGGCGCCCTGCCTGTCACCGTCCTGGTCGCCGCCTTGGAAAACAACGGCCAGGGCAACGACCTGGTCGTCGGCGGCACGACCGGCAACGACACGATCGTACTCAAGCCGGCCGACACTGCGGGCAACATCCTTGTGACGGTCAATGGTGCGCAGCTAGGCTCGTTCCACCCGACCGGCCGCATCCTCATCTACGCTCAGGCCGGCGACGACAACGTGCAGTTGCAGAGCGCGAAGATCGGCAGGGCGACGGTTTCGATCACTGTCCCAGCCTTCATCTTCGGCGGCGACGGCAACGATACCATCAACGCCGTCGGCAGCTCGGCGAACAACGTCCTCGTCGGCGGCAGCGGTGCCGATACACTCACGGGCGGTAGCGGCCGGAACATCCTCATCGGCGGCGGAGGCGCCGACGTGCTGCACGGCGGCAGCGGCGGCGACATCCTCATCGGCGGAATGACCGATTACGATACCAACCTGGCCGACCTCGCCCTCCTCATCTCCGAATGGGGCCGGACGGATTTGAGCTACCAGCAGCGCATCGACCACCTTCTCGGCAGCGCTTCCGGCGGCCGGAACGGTTCGACGTATCTCAACGCACAAACCGTCCACGACGACGGGGCCGTCGATCAACTCTTCGGGCAGGGTGGGTCGGACTGGTTCTTCGCTCGGACCAGTGGCAGCCTACAAGATTCCGTGAACGATCGCAGGCATGGTGAGGTCGTCACGCCGATCACGTAAACGGATAGACTCGGAACGGTTGCCCCAGCAAGTTGCTGGAGGGGGAACGGCGGACCTGCCCTCAGCCCGCCGTCTCCCTCCATGCTGCCGGCTCCGGGCTTGGCGGCGCCATCTTCAACGTCGACGCCCAACTCAGCCCCACCAAGCAACGCTGACGCCGGCAGGGGGATGCCCTTGCCGCCGTCCGTGGCGTGCGATAAGCTGCGTCATCCTCTCCGCTCCGAGCAGAGCCAACGCCCTCAACCTCGTCCGATGATCCCATGAGCAATCATCCTTCGTGTACCTCGCTTCTGCACCGCCGCCGCACCAAAATCGTCGCCACCGTCGGCCCGGCGTCCCGCGACCCCGCCATGCTGGAGGCGCTGCTTCACGCCGGCGTCAACGTCTTCCGCCTGAACATGTCGCACGGCGAACATGCCGAGCATCGGACCAACTTCGAGAACATTCGGAGGGCGGCCGAGTCGGTCGGCGAGTCCGTCGCCATCCTCGCCGACCTGTGCGGACCCAAGATCCGGGTCGGCTGCTTCGCCGGCGGCTGCGTCACGCTCGAAACGGGGCAACGGGCGACGGTGACGACGCGCAATGTCCTGGGCGAGCCAGGGTTGATCCCCTCGCGCTACGCGGCCCTGGCCGAGGATGTGCGTCTCGGCGATCGCATTCTGCTGGACGACGGGATGCTCGAACTGCACGTCGAGAGCGTCGCGGGAACCGAGATTGGCTGCACCGTAGTGGTTGGCGGCGTCCTGAAGGACCGCAAGGGCATGAACCTGCCCGGCGTGATGGTTTCTTCCCCGGCCCTGACCGACAAGGACCGCGAGGACGCCCTTTTCGCTCTCGATCTCGGCGTCGATTTTCTCGCCCTGTCGTTCGTTCGCCGTCCGCGCGATGTGGCCGATCTGCGGGCGCTCATCGCCTCGACCGGCGTCGCGACGCCGATCATCGCCAAGATCGAGAAACCGGAAGCCCTCGACGCCATCGACGAGATTTTGGAGGCGGCGGACGGACTCATGGTCGCGCGCGGCGATCTTGGCGTGGAACTGGCTCCCGAGGCGGTGCCGATCGTGCAGCACGATCTGATCGAGCGCGCCCGCCGCCGCAACAAGCCGATCATCGTGGCGACGCAGATGCTCGAATCCATGATCGAACATCCCCGGCCGACGCGCGCGGAGGTGTCCGACGTTTCGCACGCCGTCTTCGCCGGCGCCGACGCCGTCATGCTGTCGGCCGAGACGGCGGCCGGAGCGTATCCCGTCAAGGCGGTGGAGATGATGGACCGTGTCGCCCGGCAAGTCGAGGGCTGGCAGTGGATCGAGGGAGCGTTCCGCTCGCTCACCGAAGGCGAGCGCGAACGACCGGCGCCCCTGCCGCTGCGCGAGGCGGTGGCCCGTTCGACGGCCCAACTCTCGCGCGATTTGCAGGTGCGGGCGGTCGTGGTGCGCACACGGCACGGAACGTCCGCCGAGGTCGTCTCGGCCACGCGACCGGCCGCGCCGATCGTCGCCTTGACGATGGATCCGCGTGTCTATCGGCGTTTGAACCTGCTGTGGGGCGTCATCCCGCGCCTGATCGACGCGCCGGAGTTCGAGCGCCCGCAAGGCGTCGCGCGCCGGCACGCTTGCGAGTTGGGTCTGGCGGAGAAAGGGCAAACGATTCTGCTGCTGGCGGGTTTCGGCGCCGGCGAGCCGATGATTACCGTGCTGCCGGTTTGAAGAATGCCGGCCGGTTTCAGGCGTCCAGAATTCGCTGTTTGCCGAAATAGTAGCGCAGCGCGGCATGTGCTGCCAAACACAGACTCGCGAGGCCGGCCAGATACACCGGAGCGTTTTCGGTGAGGAGTGACGCGAAGGATCGGCTGTTTCCGTCGAGATGCGGAACCGCTTGCCACGCCAGCGCGATCGCGGCAGCCCCGGCCACCGTGACCATCATTGTGCCGAAGGGCGAAATCCACCCCATCCGCCGGCCATACAGCATGGCGACGCAGCAGGGCAAGACGAGGAACGTACTCATCGCTTGCATGTTCCAACCAAGCCCGGAACCGCTTGAGTGCATCGCTCGCAAGCCGTCGAGAAGAGCGCTCACTGCGAACAAGGCCACGGCGACGCCGATCAACCGAGCGCACAGCCTCGCCAAACCGCGCAGGCGTTCACAGGTCGGTGGTATAAGCACCAAGCGGGCCAGCGCGAGCGCCGACACGCCCCACGCCAGCGCCAACGCCGCGCAGCCGAAGATCACAATCGGTCTTTGCAAGCACGACCACACACCCTCGGTCGGCAGGATCGGCAACGTCGCCCAGTTCTCGACGAACCTCGGTGGCCAGCGATTTGCCAGCACGAACCCGCCGCTGCCAACGAGGGAGCCCGTCAGGGCAATGAAACCATCTCGGTAACACATCGACAGCAAGAAGCTCAGGGCCAGCGCCACGGACGAACCCCAAAGCACCGCTTCCCTTCCATCGCAAACCGGCATTCCGTCGTGCAGCAACGCCTGACAGATAATCCGCGCTACCGACCAACCGAGACAACCGGCGCAGGCCAGCAATCCCGACAGCAGGCATCCTCGCCGCCAGAGCGGACGACGCACTCCGGCCATCGTCGAGACAGCCAGCAAGCCGGCCGCCAGGATGCTCCAATACATCGCTTGCCGCAACGGGCGATATTGATTGATCCAACCCTCTAAGTCGAGTCGTTGTCCCGCCGTCGGATTCTCGTCCAGCCGCAGCGATCGGCGGGAAGCGTCGAGGAAATCCGCGACGGCGACTGCGAATACGTCCGCTGACCCCGACAAATAAGCTTCCCTCAGCGCGTCCGTCGCCGTTTTCATGTCCTCACCGTCCCCGATGTCCATACCGCCGGTGCGGAGGCAATCGAACAGCGCCAGCCTCGCATTCAGTTCCACCGCCTGCCTATCCCCTGCGGAGAGCGGGATTTCCTCCCTGGTCCCTCCCTTCGCCGCGATCCCTCGTAGGATCTTGCGGAAGCTCTTCGATTGACGCAGCACGGCCGGTTCGACGTATCGGCCGTGCAATTGCTCCTCGCGCGGCATCCGCGACGTGCTCCACCCATCGCGATACACAACGGCGCGAAGCTCGACGTCCTTGCAGCGAAGGAACGGGTATTCCTCCCACGCGGAGCCGTGCAGCATCCAGGAGACGGACACGGCGAGCGGATCGTTGTCCTCAAAGCGCTCCTCGCCGGTGACACGGCGCACCACCTCGCGGGCAACGCTTTCAAAGAGTTGCGGCTTGCCGTCCACGCGGATGGCCCAGCGCCGCATCGGTTCCCACAGGTCCGCGTTCGCCGCGTAAGGGACGTACATGCGCCGTTCGGCGAGTGGTGTCGCCCCGTGGCCGGCAAGGCCGAGTAATTGAACCCCCAGGAAAGCGAGTAAGCCGTCGAGCAAGAAGGCGACCGCGAGCAGACTCCAGAACAAACGCGGCGACCGTTTGCGCGGCTGCCTTCGCCACGAGCGCAAAAGCGCCGATAACTGGCGTCTTCGGACCCCTGCGATGACGGGCTGGCGAACAGAAGTGTTCGGCCGCATCTGCTCCACTCCCGAAGTTTCACGATGGCCGTACCCGGCCATCGGCGCGGACAATCCCACATTTACCCGCGAAATTCCAGGGCAACCGAAGATCCGCTGCGGAAGTTGGGAAACTCGAAAGAAGATCTGTTGACAACCCGTGGGGCGCGTCTATAATTCACTCTGCCCAAATGTCCGGTTTTTCCAAAACCGCGGTCGAGGTGTTCATGGCTTTGATCTCCATTTACTCCTGCATGGTGAGGTAACGCTCTATCCATTTATCCTGAGCGGATAGGGCCAAACCTACATGGGTTTGGCTTTTTTGTTTGCAAAAAGAAGCGGGCATAGCTCAGTTGGCTAGAGCACAGCTCTGATAAAGCTGGGGTCCCAAGTTCGAATCTTGGTGCCCGCACTCTGAAAAGGGCACGGCGAGAAAAACTGTGTTCGGACAAGGATTGCCCCATGTCAAGACCGATTACCCCTCGCCCACCGTGTCCCACGTGTGGCAGATCGATGACCTATCTCCGGTCGCGTTTCTGCTCACCGCAATGTCGTCTTGAACGGGATTACCAACAATGCACCGCACAATGGCTTCGGGGCGATGTTTCTGGAGGCAGGAGTAACGGTAGAGTTTCTAACCATGTGCGCCGTTGGCTTTTTGAACGGGCGGGGAACAAGTGTGAACAATGCGGCTGGAGTCGAGTTCACCCCGTAACAGGCCATATTCCGCTCGCGGTTCACCACAAGGATGGAAACTCGGAAAACAACCGTCCAGAAAACTTGGAGTTGCTTTGTGGTGGCTGCCATATGCTAACGCCCAACTATGGGATACTGAATCACGGCCGTGGTCGCACAAGAGCAGGAGAAAAGTCGAGACTATTGCAAGCCACGGGGATGTAGCTCAGCTGGGAGAGCATCGCTTTTGCAAGGCGAGGGTCAGGGGTTCGAGTCCCCTCATCTCCACAAGCGAAAAAAGATCAAAAAGTGATCGCGGAGAGTTGACAAGGAAGGACAACATCGCTAAGATTATCAACCCACAAGTGGTTGAACGGCAAGGATTTATGCCAATCGCCCTTCGTCCATACTTGGCTGGGTGAGAGTCGCTGCACTGGCCGATTTTGGCTTGAGTGCATCGACTCCCGGTCAGCAAGACCTGGGACAGCGATTGATTATGAATCAGTCGCGTATTGTTCTTTGACAATTTGGCAGCGGTAGAAGTTG
>DATBGU010000410.1:0-7517 GCA_036557825.1 Gemmataceae bacterium | reverse complement strand
CGATTGAGGAGCAGGTGAACCTGTTCGTTCATCAGGTTTACAGTCTGTCGGATCGCCAAGCGCTGCATACGTCGGGAGTTCTCTCGGACAATTTTTGGCTCAAGGACGTTTTGTCAAAAAACTTTTGACGACCTGCTTAGGGGGCGGACTTCACACCGGCGAGCACGCGATTTAGTTCCTCCAACTCAACCGGCTTGGGCAAATGCGCGTCGAAGCCTGCCTCCTCAGTGCGGCGGCGATCTTCCTCCAGGGCGTAGCCGGTCAGGGCGACGAGCCGCATGGAATCGCCTTGCGCCGCGCGGATCTGGCGGGCCACCTGGAAACCATCCAGACCGGGCAGACCGAGATCAATGAGGACCACTTGCGGCCGGACGGCCAGGGCGAGACGGACGCCCTCCGGGCCGGTCGCGGCCGTCTCCGTGCGATGGCCAAGAATTCGCAGCAGCGCGGCCAGCGTCTCACGGGCGTCGGCGTTGTCCTCGATGATAAGGATGTGGCAAGCAGGCGAAGCGGCGGCCGGAGCGGAGGACGGGACGGACGGCGCGACGGAGGCCGGCGCGATCGGCAGACGGACCACGAACTCGCTACCCTTGCCGGGGCCGTCGCTGTGGACGCTCACCTTGCCGCCGTGCAACTCCACCAACTGCCGCACCAGCGTCAGACCTACGCCCAAGCCGCCCTGCGCGCGGTGCAGCGAACGGCCGACCTGCGCGAACAGATCGAAAATGCGATCGAGCATGTCCGCTTCGATGCCGACGCCGTTGTCGCGTACACGCAACACCGCCTCGACGTCCTCGCGGGCCACTGTCAAGCTGATCCGGCCGTCGCGCTCGGTGTATTTACCGGCGTTGCCGAGCAGGTTGATAAGCATCTGCACCACGCGCGCCTCGTCGGCCTCCAGGTAGATCGGCTCGGCGGGCAGTTCGACCGATAGCTGATGCGCCTGCGCTTCCAGCAGCGGCCGCGTCGTCTGCACGGCCTGATTCACCGCTTGTCTCACGTCGAAGACGGTCTTTTTCAGCGACAGCTTGCCCTGGGCGATGCGCGTCAGGTCGAGCAGGTCGTCCACCAGACGGACCATGTGACGCACCTGGCGCTCGATGATGTCGCGGGCCTGGTTGACGTGCGGATCGCTCGTGCCGGCCACGCGAAACAATTCAAGCGAGGTCAGGATGGGGGCCAAGGGGTTGCGCAACTCGTGAGCGAGGATGGCCAAAAACTCATTCTTGCGCTGGTCCGCCTGCTGGAAGGCGGCGACCCGCTCCGCCTCGATGCCTCGCACATGTTCGTCGCGCTGGTGGACATAGGCGGTGACGCTGGCGGCGATGGCCTCGTCCAAAGCCAGATTGATGGCCGCGATCTCGCGAAAGCCCAGCGGGCGCTCCAACGTCTCCTCCAGATACTCGATGAGGACCAGGCGAAGGATCTGATAATCGCGCACCATCTCCGACAGCGACCAACCGACCTCCCAGCGTTGTTCGCCGTGTTCGCGGGCCGGAGCGTCGTGCGGTGTCGCGTCGGCGTCGAGGCTGTCGGCCAGGCTTTGGCCTAACTTCCGGAGCAAGAGCGGCAAGTGATCGAGGAGAGCTTGGTAGTGAGCGCGGGCAGCACCGGGCTGTTCCTGAGCGGCTCGTCGCGTCCAGCGCTGGATGATGACGCCGGCATCGCGCTGGATCATCAAGCCGACCTCGATGTGTTGCTCGGAACGAAGCAGTTGCGGATGAAGGTTCATGCCCATGAATCCTGGCCACGATGCCGACAGGGTAATAGCGTTGGGAGGATTATAACAGTCCTCAGGGGGGCCGGGAATCGTGTCTTTTCGAGGCGCGATTTACGATTCGCGTTTGATCTGGGCCAGCGTCCGCGCCTCCGGCCGCTCCTTGTAGAAGGCGTCGAGGGGATAGCAGCCCGACACCAGGCCGTTGCGCGGCGCCGTCGTGCAATCGCTGAAGGTGCGACACAGACGTTTGCGATCGAGCGGCCGCCCCGCCAGCATGTCCGCCGGCATGTCCGGATAGCTCAGCGCCAGCCGGCCCAGCCCCACGAAATCGGCGCCGCCGGTGCGCAGCACCGCCTGCCCGACGTGCGGCAGCCACTCTTGCAAATACGAAAAGCCCGAACCGACGATGGTCAATGACGGCCGATGACGCTTCAGCTCGGCCGCGATGGCGAGCTGGCGGGCGACGCCGACGAGCGGGTCTTCCGGCGGCAAATAGCCGTCCGACGGCGGGAACAGGGCCGGCCGTTGCAGGTGCGGATTGTAGTAGGGACTGCCGGCGGAGACGCATACCAGCCGGACGCCGAGCGTCTCCATCAGGTCGAGAAAGGCGCGCGGCTCGGTCCAGTCGATGCCCAGGCCGGTGCCGTCGCCGCCGAAGGCGTAGAGGTATGGCGCGGTGGGCGGCGGCTCCGGCTCGCCGCGGCCGTCCGCTCCCGGACGGAAGGGCAGCCAATCGGCGGCACTGACGCGGACGGCGACGCCGAGTCGCGGCGCCTCGGCGCGGATGCCGGCGACGATCTCGCGCAGGAAGCGCGTGCGGTTCTCGAAGCTGCCGCCGTAGCGCCCCGGCCGATCGACGGCGCTGAGGAACTCGTGGCCGAGATAGCCGTGACAATGTTTGACGTCCACGAAAGCGAAGCCGGCTTTCTGACTGAGTTTCGCCGCGCGCACGAAGTCATCGATCAGCCGTGACACGTCGCTGTCACTCATCAGCGGATGGTCGGCCGGCACGCCGAACTTGCGGTCGAGCAGCGGATGGTGATAGAGCAAGAGCGGTTCGAGCCGCGTATTGTCGTTGGGCCGAGCGAAACGGCCAGAGTGCGTCAGTTGCAGACCGACGAGCAAATCATCGGTGCGGCCGAAACGCCGCTGATGCTCGGCGACGAGCGTTTCGCGCAGGTTGGCGAGGTCGGCGAGCGTGTCGTCGTTGATGAGCAGCTGGTTAGGATTGGCCCGGCCGTCGGCGCGGACGGCGATGGCCTCGCCGCCCCAGATGAGCTTCGCCCCACTTGTCCCGAAGCGTTGCCAGCGGCGGCGCGTCAACTCGCTCGGCCGGCCGTCGTGCGTGCCGTCCCAGCCTTCCATCGGCAGGATGGCGAAACGATTGCCGATGGTCGCGCCGTCCACTTCGCACGGCTGGGCCAGCGGCGCTTCCGGGCCGTGATACAGCGTCTCGTCGAAGGGTATGGCGATACCGAGCGCCGCCAGGTGAGCGCGGAAGTCGTCGGCCGTTTTCAACTGGGCGATCCGGCGGTAAGCGGTCATCGCGTCGGCTCCTGGAAGACGGCGAGGCGGCCGGCGATGTCGCCCAGAACGTCGCGGTCGCTCGCCGGACGTTGCGGACTTTTCGGATGCGTGCCGTCGCAGGCGATCCAGCCGCGCAGCTTGAGGAATTGCGCCGCGTTGTGCTTGTACGCCGGCACCGGCGCACGAAAGGCAAAGAAGCCGAGATATTGCAGCAAGTCATTCAACTCGTAGAACGCTGGGGCGCCCGCCGCCCACAGCGCGTCGCGGCGGGCGAAAAGATCGGGAGCGAACGTGCTCAGGCCGAGCAAATAATCGCTCCCGTACATCATCATATCAATGGCAAGGTCGTTGCCCGTCAGCACGAGGAAATCTGGCCGCCGCTCGTTGCGCAAGACCAATCGCTGCCATTCGAGGACGCGGCTCAGCGACGAGTGCTTGGCTCCGACGCAGGCGGCGATGTCGAGCAGTCCAGCGTAGGTTTCCAGGTCGTAGATTTTGCCGAACGGGGTGAACGCCTGGCCCAGCTCGAAGGCGAGATAGCGCGGGCAATCGCGGCCGAGAGTGCGGTAGGCAGCGAGCAAACGATCCGGCGGCTGCGCGACGAGGCCGTGCGACTGAAAGAGGATCGGCAGGCCGCCGTATTCCTGAATGGTGTCGATGGCCCGGCGGTAGGCGTCGAGGTCGCACGCATCACCGGGATGATCCGCCACGAAAGCGCCGGCGACGAATTCTCGGCCGCCGAGCGTGCCGCGCGTCTCGGCGAGGACGCGGCAGCGCGTGGCGTCGTCGAGGAGGTTGCCATAGCCGGTATCCATGTTGACGGCCGGCGTCAGGCCGGCGGCGGCCGTGCGCGCGACGTGAGCGCGGAAGCCGGGCCAGTCCACGCCGCCGCTTTCCTCAAAGGGCAGCAGGATCGCGGACATGCCCACGGGCTTACGACGGGGACGCAGCAGCGACAGAGGATTCACGGGAATGGCGGACACGCAACATCCTTCTTTTCAATACTTCTGGAGCGGTGTTGAGCCTATCGTAGCCGTCGTGCTGATGCGGAACAAGGGATGCGAGTGGCGCTTTTCGCGCGGGAAAAAAGATGCCGCGCCGCCCCTCCGTCGCTATTGTCTCACCATACGAACGAGCATCCGGGACGTGACTTCCAAGGGAGACTCTCGCATGGGCATCAACGCACCCCTCAATCGCAAACTCCGCATGGGCCTCGTCGGCGGTGGACAGGGGGCCTTCATCGGCCGGGTCCACAGCATCGCCGCCACCCTCGACAACCGCGCCGCCCTCGTCGCCGGCGCTCTGTCCTCCGACCCGGCCAAGGCCAAGGCGTCGGCGGCCGACTACGACATTCCGCCCGAACGCGCCTACGGCTCCTATCAAGAAATGGTCGCCGCCGAGTCGAAGCTGCCGGCCGATCGGCGCATCGACTTTGTTTCCGTCGCCACGCCGAACCACACGCACTTCGAGATCGCCAAGGCCTTCGCCGAGGCCGGCTTCAACGTCATGTGCGACAAGCCGATGACCTTCGATCTGGCTCAGGCCGAGGAGTTGGCCAAGGTCGTGCAGAAAACCGGCGTCGTCTTCGCCGTGACGCACAACTACACGGGCCATCCGCTGGTGCGCCAGGCCCGCGCGATGATCCAGGCCGGCGAGCTGGGCGAGATCAACGCCGTTCGCGCCTTTTACATCCAGGGCTGGTTGCGGACACGCCTGGAAACCTCCGGCCAGAAACAAGCCGGCTGGCGCACCGATCCCAAGAAATCCGGCGCGGCCGGCTGTTTCGGCGACATCGGCACGCACGCCTACAACCTCGGCCGCTTTATTACCGGCCTCATCCCCGAACAGATTTCCTGCCAGCTGAAGACGTTCGAGCCGGGCCGAGCGCTCGACGATTACGGCGCCGCCGTCATTCGTTACACCAACGGCGCCTTGGGCACCGTGACCGCTTCACAAATCTCGCACGGCCGCGAGAACGATATCTGGATCGAGATCGACGGCACCAAAGGCTCGCTCGAATGGCATCAGGAAGAGCCGAACAAGATGCTGTTGCGCGTCAACGGCAAGCCGCACCAGATTTACACCCGCGCCGGTGGCCCGTATCTCGGCGAATTGGCCGCTGGCGCGACGCGCATTCCGAGCGGGCATCCGGAGGGATATTTGGAAGCGTTTGCCAATGTTTACACATCTGCTTATCAAGATATGATTGCGCGAGCGAGCGGACAAAAGTTCGACGCCGCCCACAGCCTTTATCCCAACGTGGCCGACGGCGTGGACGGCATGAACTTCATCACGCAATGCGTCGCCAGCTCGGCCGATAATGGAGCGTGGAAGACGCTGAAGCATCCGTTGTGCCGGACGTGAAAGGACGGCACCGCTTTCGTTTCGACGCAGGTTCAAACCCACTAGCCCGGAGCGCTAGCGACGGGCGAAAGCGCCCGTCGCTAGCGCTCCGGGCTAGTATTGAAATCGCGTCGAAACGACGGGACCATTGAAGAAACCCTCGCGGCAAGCTAGAATTGGGTTGATTATAACCGCGAGGCATTCCCTTGCCCTCCGATGCCCGATGCGCGGGCCGGCGGATAGAAGGAGCGCGTCTGTGCAAATCAAAATCTCCGTGCGGCATGGACATCTGAGCGATGCCACGCAGCAGTTCATCCGCGACAAAGCCGAGAAACTCCTGCACTTCTTCGAGCGCCTCACCATGATCGAGGTGACGGTGGACATGAAGAAGGACCATAAATGGGTCGAGTTCCTCGTGCAGGCGGAACATAAACACGATTTCGTCGCCCACGAGAGCCACGCCGACCTGTTGGCGGCGGTGGACCTGGCGCTGGATAAGCTGGCGCTGCAAATCCGCCGCTACAAAGAGAAAATTCAAGACCATCGCCGAAGGCCATCGGCCGGCGAGGTCGCCGGTGCGCCCGCGGTGGAAGAACCCGGCGAAGAGTGACGGAGGAGCTGGCATGCGCATGTCCGACTTCGTGGTGCGCGAGGCGATCATCCCGGAATTGCCCGCCACCAACAAGGAAGGTGTTATCCGCGCGATGGTCGAGGGCTTGCGGGCCGCCGGCCAGTTCCGCGGCACCGATGTGGAAGACATCATCCGGGCCATTCTCAAACGCGAATTCCTCGGCTCGACCGGCATCGGCCGCGGCGTCGCCATCCCTCACACCAAGCACAACAGCGTCGAGCGCCTCATCGGCACCGTCGCCCTGTCCAGCAAGGGCATCGCCTTCGACAGCCTCGACGGCGAGCCGGTCCATGTCTTCGTCCTGCTCATCTCGCCCCAGGACCGGCCCGGCGACCACCTACGCGCCCTGGAGAACGTGTCCCGTTCGCTGCGCGACGACAACTTCGTCCGCGCCCTGCGCGCCGCCACGACACGAGAAGAGATCCTTGCCCTGCTCGACAGGGCCGAACATTAAAAGGGGTCAGGGGTCAGGGGTCAGGGGTCAGAAGATAATTTGTTTGGTTTCTGACCCCTGACCCCTGACTCCTGACCCCTTTTCAGACGGATTGCCATGAACGGGGCCCCCCTGCAACAAACGGTGGTCATCACGAACCCGCAAGGGTTCCACATGCGTCCCATGGCTGCCTTCGCGCAGCTGGCGGCCCGCTTCGACAGCAGCGTCACGGTCCGCCGTCCCGGACAGAGCGTCAACGGCAAGAGCATCCTCGACCTCATGCTGTTGGCCGCCACCCAGGGCACCGAGCTGACGCTCGAAGTCGCCGGGCCCGACGCCGAGGCCGCCCTCGACGCCCTGGTCAACTTACTGAAAACGCCGGTCGAGGAAGATTCGCCCGAATCGAGGGTTTAGGGTTTGGGGTTTAGGGTTTAGGGTGAAGAAGACCGGTATCTCGTCCCCTAAACCCTAAACCCTAAACCCTAAACCCTAAACCCTAAACCCTAAACCCTAAACCCTATGGAAATCAAACGCGGCATCGCTGTCTCTCCCGGCGTGGCCATCGGCCCGGCCCTCGTGCTGGACTCCGAATGGTTCCGTATCCCCCAGCGTGTCGTTCCCGTCGCTCAGATCGACCAGGAATGCGAACGGCTGCGCCAGGCCCTGGCCCGAGCCGCCGACGAAACGCGCGCCAATCAGGAGGCCGTCGCCGCTAAACTCGGGCCGCAATACGGCGCCATCTTCGCCGCGCACGCCCTCATGCTCACCGATCCGACGCTGGTGCAGGAGATCGAGGCGCTCGTCCGCGGCGACCATTTCGCCGTCGAGTATGCCGTCAGCCGGGTGATACGGCGCTACGCCAA
>DATBGU010000409.1:0-42785 GCA_036557825.1 Gemmataceae bacterium | reverse complement strand
GCGGTTGGGCGGGCGGGACGCCCGCGCTCCGGAGCGCGGGCGTCCCGCCCGCCCAACCGCGAGTGGCATAGCTAAACTTCCATCTCGTGATCGAGCAGTTCCGCCACCGGATGTTCCCGCAGGGCGGCGACGATTTGCTCGAACGTCGAGCGCACGTGCTTGGTCTCGTTGCTCACCGTCGCCAACCCGAGCACGACGAGTTGGCGGTGGTCCTGGGCGTCCACCTCGGCCACCGAGACGTTGAAACGGTTGCGCAGGCGGTCCTTGATGCTCAGGACCACTTGCCGCTTGTCCTTCAGGCTGCGCGACTCCCGCACCAGCAGCCGTACACGGAGGGAACCGACAATCATAACTTCACTAGCCCGGAGCGCCAGCGACGGGAGCTTCGGCCCGTCGCTGGCGCTCCGGGCTATTCGAGTCCCGCTTATCAACTCAGGGTGCGCTGCACCTGCTCGATGCGGTACGCCTCGATCACGTCGTCCACCTTGATGTCGTCGTAGCCGGCCACCTTGATGCCGCACTCGAAGCCTTCGCGGACCTCGCGCACGTCCTCTTTGAAGCGCTTCAGCGACTCCAGGCCGACCGTGCGGTCCGCCGGCGGATAGACGACCACGCCGCTGCGGATCACGCGCACCTTGGCCGAACGCTCGATCGTGCCCTGCGTGACGTAACAGCCGGCGATGGTGCCGACGCGGCTGATCTTGAACGTCTCGCGGACGACGGCCCGGCCGAGGTGAATGATTTCCTCGCGCGGCTTCAGCTTGCCCTCCAGGGCGGAACGGATGTCGTCGGTCAGCTGGTAAATGATGTTGTACTGCCGCATCTGAATACCGCGCTCCTCGGCGAGGGCGCGGGCGCGGTCGTCGGGCACCACGTTGAAGCCGACGATGAGCGTGTCCAACGGGGAGGTAAGCGCCAGCTGCACGTCGCTTTCGGTGATGCCGCCGATGGCCGCGTGCAGAACGCGGACGCGCACTTCCTCGTGGTGCAGCTTTTCCAGTTCCTTGCGGATGGCCTCGATGGAACCGCGGAAGTCGGCCTTGAGGATGACCTTCAACTCGGCGATCTTGGCCTGGCTGAGATCCTCCAACCGCACCGCTTCGCGGCGGGTGACGTTGGCCTCGCGCAGACGCTCCTCGCGCTTCTCGGCGATCTCGGCGGCCATCGACAACTCCGGCACCACCATGAAGGGATCGTCGGCGTTGGGAGCTTGATCCAGGCCGGTGATGCGCACCGGAACGCTGGGGCCGGCCTCGTCGATGTGGCGGCCGAGGTCGTCGTACATGGCCCGCACCCGGCCGTGGCTGGGTCCGCAAACGATAATGTCGCCCTTGCGAAGAGTGCCGTCGCGCACCAGAAGGGTGGAAAAAACGCCTTCCTCTTCGCTGACGTTGGCCTCCAGACAGGTGCCGCTGGCCGGCTTGTTCGGGTTGGCCTTCAATTCCTTCAACTCGGCCACCACGGACAGGTTTTCGAGCAGGTCGTCAATGCCCTTGCCGGTGGAGGCGCTGGTATGCACGAACGGCACGTCGCCGCCCATGTTGTCGGGAATCAGATTTAGGCCGTATAACTGCTGCTCGGTCTTGCGGATGTTGGCGTTGGGCAGGTCCACCTTGTTGACGGCGACGACGATGGAAACGCCGGCCGCCTTGGCGTGATTGATGGCCTCCTCCGTCTGCGGCATGACGCCGTCGTCGGCGGCGACGACGATGACGGCGATGTCCGTGACCAGCGCGCCGCGGGCGCGCATCTTGGTGAACGCCTCGTGGCCGGGCGTGTCCAGGAAGGTGATCGGCTTGCCGTTGTGTTCGACGCGCCAGGCGCGGATGACCTGCGTGATGCCGCCGGCCTCGGTGGCCGTCACGTTGCTGTGGCGGATGCGGTCCAGCAGCGACGTTTTGCCGTGATCGACGTGGCCCATGATGGTGACGATCGGCGCCCGCGGCACGAGGTCTTCGGGGTTGTCCGGCTTCTTGAGGCTGTCGAGCATCTGCTCCTCGGCGTCGGCCTGCTTCTTGACGTCCAACTCGCAGCCGAACTCCAGGGCGATGGTCTCGGCGATCTCGGAATCGATGACGGCGTTGATGGTGACGAGCAGGCCCTGGCCCATCAACTTGCCGATTAGGTCGTTGGAGCGGACGCCGATGGCCTCCGACAGGGCGCGGACGGTGATGGGCAGCGAAATGGGCACTTTGCCCTTGCGGGGTTCGGTGGGTGCTTGCCGGCGTTTGCGCAGCGCGTGATGGCGGTCCTTGCGGTGCCGTTCGACCTCTTCGAGCAGCCCGAGTCCGCCGCCGCGTTTGGGATCGGGCGCTTCCATCCCCTTCTTGCGGGCGGCTTGGCGGGCGTCGCGGGCCTTGTGGCGCTCATCGCGGCCGGCCACGCCGCCGATGCCGCGGCGATGGGGCTTCTTGGCTCCGCCCTTGCCCTCGTCTTCCTCCTCGTCGATGTCTTCGGGGGTGACGGGGGTGAGCTTGCCGGGCGTCTGCTGCTGCAAGGCGCGGGTGATGTCGTGAATGTCCACCGGCTTGCCGCCGCTGCGGTCGAGCAACTCCGCGGGAATGTCGGCGAGCTTCTTGGGACCGGCCGGCGGTTGTTGCTTCTTCTCCGGCTGCGGCGTGAGCCGCTGCTTGAGCGGCGGCGGCGCCACCGGAGTTATGGGCCGGGCCGACGGTCTGCGGTCCTGCGGCCGGCGCGATCCGCCGGGCCGATTGCCGCCCAGGTCGCGCATGCGCGCCTGGGGAACGGCGGGCCGGGCCGGCGCTCGGGGGGCTTCGGGGGCCGGCGGTGTGGGCGGCGTCTCGGTGTGGGCAGCGGGCGGCGTCTCGACCGGACGCGGCGGTGGGGCCGGTGGAGTCGAGGCCTGATCGGGCCGGGGGTGGGCCGGCTGTTCCGGCGGTTTGACCGTCGAGGGGGTCACGGGTGGGCGCGGCGTCGCGGGAGGCGGCGCCGGCTCGGTCTTGACTGTGGGGGCGGGAGGCGCGGCAGGGGTTGGAGGCACAGGGGTTCCGGTTGCGGGGGAAGGAGTCGAGGGAATGCTGGGTTTGCCGGCCGGCTCCGTCGCGGGCGTCGCCGGCTTGTGCGGAGTGCGCCCCAGTTCGGGAGCGGGCCTCGGCTTGGTATCGAGCACGGGGATTCGGCGCTCCACCTGCGGCAGGTTGGGACGTTGCGGCGCCGCGGGCGCGGAGGCCTTGCCGCGCTTCTGCACCAACTCGACCACCTGATCGCGCATCTCCGGCTCGATGGCGCTGAGCTGATTTTTCACATCAATGCCGTTCTGGCGGCACAGAGTCAGCAAGTCCTTGCTCTCCATGCCCAGCTCGCGCGCCAGAACGTAAATCCGAACTTTCTCAGTTTGCAAGCGGAACTCCTGTGCTGACTATTCTGGCATTGCCCACTCCCCCTGCGATTGTCCCACGGCCGCTCTTCGCCGCGGCCCGACGAGGAGGTCGGGCGGTGGAGAGCCGGCAGTGGTGGCTGGAGCGTCACGTTGGCATCCCTGCACGGTCATCCGGGTTTGCGATCCTCACCCGCCTCGAATATTGGGTACGATTCCTTTATTCTAGCCAAACCGCGTCCTGCTTCAATCGCGCTTTCCGGGAACCCGGCGAGCCGCGACCGTAAGGGAGCGGGAACATCGCTCCCTTACGGTCGCGGCTCGCCAAGAGAGGGAGAGACGCTTCTTAAGACACGCTCTCCCCTCGAAAGGCTCACTCCGCCGGCCCGGAATCGACCGGAGCAGTGGTCGCCTGTTCACTCGCCGGTTCCTCCGTCGGTCCCGCCACCGTCTCGGCTGCGTGTTCGTGGACCGCTTCGGCGGTTGCCGGCTGAGGCTCCGCCTCCGGGGCGGGCGGCGTCTCCACGATCGCTTCGGGGGCCGGCTCCGTTTCGGTTCCCTCCGGCGGAGCGGCCGGCGTCTCCTGCGAGGGACCGAAGAGGCTCTCGAAGGTCTGCTTGGCTTCCGAGGCCGGAGCGACGGTCGCCTCGCTCAGCGGTCCGGAGAACAGCTTGGCCGCCTTGGCCGCCGCCGACTGCGGAGCGCTGGGCGCCACCGGCGCCTCCGGCTTGGCCGTTCGCGCTTCCTCTTCCTGCTTCTCCGACTCCTCCTCGGCGAAGGCGATGATGTCCTCCGCTTGCTCCTCCGTCAAGCCGCACAACTCGGCCAACTCCGCCGCCTCGACGAACGTCAGGTCCGTGTACGACAGGAACCCTTCCTCGATGAGCGCCTCGACCATCTCCGGCTCCAGGCCGGGGATGCTCAGGAACCAGCTCTCGGCCTTCTCGATGCCGGTGTTCAGCTCGTCGTGGGTCATAATTTCGATGTCCCAGCCGACGAGCTTGCTGGCCAGGCGGACGTTCTGGCCGCGCCGCCCGATGGCCAGCGACAGCTGATCTTCCTTGACCAACACGATCGCCCGCCCCAGCCGCGCGTACAGGAACACCTCCTCAATCTGGGCCGGCTGCAAGGCGTTGGGGATCAACACTTGCAGCGAATCGTTCCAGCGCACGATGTCGATGCGTTCGCCGCCGAGTTCGTCGATGATGTTCTTGATGCGGCTCCCGCGGACGCCGACGCACGCGCCGACACAATCGACCTTCATGTCGATCGACGACACGGCGACCTTGGTTCGATGGCCGGCCTCGCGGGCCACCGCCTTGATCGAAATGGTCTGGTCCTCGATTTCGGGAATCTCCGTCTCGAATAGGCGGCGCACGAAATCGGGGTGGTTGCGCGAAAGAATGATCTTGACGCGATGGCCGACCTTGCGGACATCGAGAATCACCGCCTTGACGCGCTCGCCGACGTGGTGCGATTCGCCGGGGATCTGTTCGCCGCGCGGCAACAATGCCTCGACCTTGCCGATGGTGACGGTCGCCGCTCCGCCCTCGAAGCGCTGCACGGTGCCGTGGACAAGGTCGCCCTTCTGGGCGGAATACTGGTTGAAGACGTTCTGGCTCTCCTCTTCGCGGAGAAGCTGGATGATGGCCTGCTTGGCAGCCTGGGCGGGGATGCGGCCGAGCTGATCGGGAGCGAGCGCCTGTTCGCCCTTCTGGGCGTGGATCTCACCGCTAACGCGGTCGATGGTGACGGCGACGCCTTCCTCATCGTCGTAGCACTTGTGGATGGCCAGGCGGACGGCCTTCTCGATGGCGCCGAAGATGGTGTCGCGCGAGATGTTCTTTTCGCGGTGGAGCAGTTCCACGCCGTTAAGCAACTCTTTGCCGTTCATGGGGTTCCTCACAATCCAAACGATGCGTTCTCGCGCGTCGGGAAACAAAAAAAGTGGGACGTGTCCCACTCGCGGAGAATTGATGATTGATGATTGATGATTGATGATTGAAAACCGCTCTTTGTTTTCAATCATCAATCATCAATCATCAATCATCAATTTCTCATGGCCGTGGCACAATGCCCGGCCGGTCGCGGGATCGAACAGGTGCGCCCGCGCCAGATCGAAGGCGGCGTAAACCGTCTCGCCCTCGTTGACTTCAGGCGTCGGCGGCGTCCGGACAGTTACCACCCAACTCGCCGCCGCCAGCGTCACGAGCCGTATCGGGCCGAGACGCTCAATCAGGCGCACCTCCATGCCCAGCCTGCCCTCACCGGGACCCTCGGTCACAGCCACGTCCTCCGGGCGAATGCCAAGGAGGAGAGGCCGGCCCACAAGGCGCTGCCAGTCCGGGCGGCCGGAGACAACCAGGCATACGTCCCAGTTGGCGAACGTCAGTCGATCACCCACGGCGATCAGTTCGCCGACCAACAGGTTCATGGGCGGCCAGCCGAGGAAGCCGGCCACAAAGGGATCCGCCGGCTGATCGTACAACGCCTGGGGATGATCGGCCTGGCGAATCACCCCCTGATCCAGCACCACGACGCGCTCGCCGAGCGCCATCGCCTCGTCCTGATCGTGGGTGACATAGATCATTGTCGCCCGAAGGCGGCGATGGAGCAAGTGCAACTCGCGGCGCATGTCCAGCCGCAAGCGGGCGTCGAGGTTGGAGAGCGGCTCGTCGAGCAGGAACACGGCGGGTCGCCGCACCAGGGCGCGCCCCAGGGCGACGCGCTGCTGCTGCCCTCCCGACAGCGTCGCCGGCCGGCGTTCCAGGACGTTCTCCAGTCCCAACTGCCCGGCGACAGCGAGGATGCGCTCCTCGGCCTTCTCGTCCTCCTTTTGGCGCCGGCGTCCCAGCCAGCGTCGCCAAAAGACTCCGCGCCGCAATTTCAGGCTGAAGCCGAGATTGGCCCAGACACTCAGATGAGGATACAAGGCGGGGCGCTGAAAGACCATCGCCACATCGCGGCGATGCGGCGGCACGTCGTTGACGACGTGGTCGCCGATGCGAAGAACGCCGGTCGTCGGCGTCTCCAGACCGGCGATCAGGCGCAGGAGGGTGGTCTTGCCGCTGCCGGACGGCCCGACCAGGACGACCAGCTCGCCGTCGGCCACGCGCAGGTTGACGCCGCGCACCGCCTCGACGCCGCCGGGGTACGTCTTGCCGATTTGCTCCAGCGTCACCTCGGCCATGTCGCCGATCTCCTCGTTGTCCTTTCACGATAAGGAGATTCGACGATCTGTCAACGGCCGCCGCGTGGAGGAAGGCCCATGCGCCGGCGCTGAATGCGGAAGGCCTCATCGAGATGAAACTGGGCTTCCGCGGCTTGTCCTCGTCTGTGGTGATACTGGGCCAGGTGCTCGTGGGCGAAGTCGTTGTCTTGCGTGACGCGCAGCGCTTGTTCCCACAACGCGCTTGAATCGCGCCAGGAAGCAATCTGAGCGTGGGTCAAGAACGTGAGCCAGCCGAGAACGACCGCCCCGACCAAGCGCGGCACGAGGACCGGGAGGCGAACGCGCTCCACCAACTCCGCCAAGCCCCAGACGACGGCGAGGAACAGTCCAATGTGCGGCCAATAGCTGAAGCGGTCGGCCCAGGCCTGCCGGCCTCCCTGCGCGAAGCCGATGACCGGCACCAGGGTGCCGACGAACCACAGCCAACCGACGAGCAACCACGGACGACGCCGCGCCTGCCACCAACACAGCAGGGTGAGGGAAAGCAGCATCGCTCCTCCCGCGAGGGCCGATAACGGCGACCAGTTCTGATACAGATGTGGATAGAGCGCGGCCAATCGCAGAGGGAAAAAGGTGCTGCTCACATACCAGCCATAGGCCGTCAGGGCGTTGGCCAGCCGCGACGAGAACGAAACGGTGTCCAGACCGACGAGCGAGCCGTGCGCATCGCGCGTTTCCAGCGTCACAATGGCACTCGCCACCGACAGCAGAATCAACGGCGTCTTTTCGAGAATCAACCTTCCGACGGTGGATTGGTTAAGACTCGGCAATCGGCCCAGGGGCCAGTAATCGAGCAGCAGCAGCACGCAGGGCAACGTCATCAGCATGGGCTTGGCCAAGAGGCTCAGCGCGTAGATCAGCGCGAGGACCGCGTAGCGCGGCCAGCCCGGCTTGTGGACGTACCGGACGTACACCGCCAGCGTCAGCAGGCCGAAGAAGCAGCTCAACACGTCCTTGCGTTCGGCGGCCCAGGCCACCGACTCGACGTGCATCGGATGGACCGCGAACAGGGCGGCGACGAGGAAGCTCGGCCCACGGCGGCTGGTGAGACGCTGCAACAAGCCGAATAGCAGCAGAACGCTGGCGCCGTGCCAGAACAGGTTTTGTCCGTGGACCGCCGCCGGCGGCACGACGCGCTTTCCCTCCGGCGTTTGCCCACCGAAGCAATGCGCGTCCAGCTGCAACGACAACCAGGTGAGCGGCGCCGGGTACGGGGTTCGATCGGCCGTCCAGGCCCAGCGGAAGCCCGACGCGCTGAAGCCGTCGGTCACTTGCGGGTTGGTGGTGATGTACACGTCGTCGTCGTAATCGACGAAATCGTTTTCCCAGAGGGGAAGATAGGCGACGACAGTCAGCGCCAGCAACCCGGCATACGGAGAGACGGCGCGACCAGCCCGAAGCGCCAGCGAGGGCCGTCTTGCGCCCTCGCTGGCGCTTCGGGCTGGTCGTTCCAGAGTGCCGCTCATGTGAGGGCCGGGGACAGGGGGACGCGGGCGGAGGGGGCGGGCCGGCCGCCGAACGAGAGACGACAAATCAGCTCGCGCAAGACCGAGTGCCACGGTAAGCGCAGGGCGAAGCGGCCGAGGTCGTAAGCCAGTTTCACGAAGAACGACAAAGGCAACGGCCGATCGCCCTCGGTCAGAAGCGGATAACCCAGCGACGACAGCGCGCTTTTGCCCAGGCGTTCCAGCACCTCAATTTGGTCGAGGCTCAGTTCCCGGCGAAAGACGCCGATCCGCTCCATGGATATTTTGTTCAATGCCCGTTTTTTCCAGGCGAATTCGCGCGCGGGGATGCCTTCCTGGTTGCCCTGGCCCTCCGCGACGGCCGGCTCGTAAGGCAGATCGAGGAAGCGTAGAATGCCCCGCAGTTCGCGGCGCGGATCGGCGACGATGTCTTCGTAGCGCGCGAAATACAGATGGGAAGCGTCGTCCCGCGTCACCCGCTGGACGATCCAGTGATAGTAAAGCCAGACGGCGAAATTCGCATACAGGCTCGACGTCATCCACGGCATCCGGCTGAGACTGGACGCCACATCGCGGCCGTCGCGATAGAGAACGACGATCTTGGCTTCGGGAAACATCTGCCGGATGCGCGGCAGATGCCCGGTGTGTTCCGGCGTTTTTTCGCCGAAATAAGTGATGTCCTTCTTGGGGGAGCGTTCGACGTATTGACGGGCCATCAATTCGTAGAAGGCCCGTCCTTCGTCCTCGGTGGCGATGCGGGCCGCCGGCGCCGGCAAGCGGATGTTGAGATCCTCGTTGAGGCGCTGAATGTGGCGGACCTGATTTTTAAGGGGGTGGCCGAGGAACGAGAAGAAGAACTTGGTTTCCGCCGGTATGGCGATGCGCGAATGCCGGTTCAGCGCTTGCTGAACCATCGTGGTTCCCGAACGCGGACAACCGAGAATGAAGAACTTGTTCATCGTTGAACCCAAGACAGCACAACGGACGGCCGGCGCGCAAAGCGAACCCGCCGGCTCGATAGCCGAAAAAATCGTGGTTAATTGTTCCGTGGGCGATGGGATTGGACGTTCCGGGTGAAGCCGGTTACCTTACCGTATCTTAATGTTCATTTTAGACATAAAGGGGTGAATACGTGATGAGTAGGGAATTATTTTTGTCTCATTTTCCCCTTGTTTTCTCGTGTTTTCGCTCATCTTCTCTCACGCATTCCGTCCTGCGGCGCGCTTTCTGCACCTTGGACGATCCGGGGCGTTTCCTGGTTCCATTCTCGAGCGATCCATGCCCACGACCACACCACCCCTCCGCGAGGCCAACCCCTGGACGACGCCGTTGCGCGATCTCGGCCTGACCATCCGTGGCACGCCGCTGGACGCCGTCCTTCAGGATTTCCAGCACGAGTTGAAGCAGCGCGGTCTCACGCGCGTCGAACCGAAGTTTTATCTCTCCACCGAGTGGGGCGTTCCCTTCGGCACCATCAGCATCGCCATTCCCTTCTATCTCGCCCGCGCCGACTTGACGAAGCTGCACGCCGACCGCGGCCGGTTCGTCGAAGGGGCCGATCGGGCGGACATCCTCCGCTATCTGCGGCACGAGATGGGCCACGTCCTCAACTACGCCTACAAGCTCTACGAAGAGGCCGAGTGGGTCCGCCACTTCGGCGACATCAGCCGGCCGTATGTCGAGGAATATCGCCCGCGGCCGTTCCACCCCGATTACGTCCGCCATCTGCCGGGCTGGTACGCTCAGAAGCACCCCGATGAGGACTGGGCCGAAACCTTCGCCGTCTGGCTGACGCCCAACGTCGATTGGCGGCGCCGCTATGCCGGCGCGGCCACCGCCCTGGCGAAGCTGGAATATTGCGACCGCACCGTGGCCGTGGTGCGCGACCGCGAGCCGCTGGTGGTTGCGGAGGAGTTGGACGAGGAGGTTGGCGAGATCGTCGCCTCGCTCGATCACTTCTACCAGGAGCATGCGCCGGCGGGCGAGGACGTTCCGCCGGAAGTCGAGGATGCGTTACAGACGATTTTCGGCAACCTGCCCGCGGCGGTGGATCCGTCGGCACAGCCTCGGCGCTCGGCCGCAGCGCTGATTCGCCGCCTGGAGCACACGCTGGCGGCGGAGGTGTTCCGCTGGACGGCGTACTTTCCCGAACATATACGCGTCCTGCTCCGCCGTCTGGCCGAACGCGCCGAGGCGTTGCGCCTCGTCTATCCCGCCGAGCGCGAGCCGGAGGCGACGGTGGCACTGACCGCGTTCGTGACGGCGTTGGCGCTGAACCGTATGCAGCACGGTTAGCCCAACCATCCCCAAGCGCCAGCGACGGGCGCCCGTCGCTGGCGCTTGGGGATGGTCGAGGTCGTTTCAGTGAACCTTGTCAGGATGATGCCGTTCGACGGCGTGTTCGGCGATGCGGTTGATGAGGGTGGGATAGTCGAGTCCGGCGGCGGCCGCGGCGGCGGCGAACTCGCTGGATTGCTCCAGGTAACAACTGGCGTTGACCTCGATGACGTATATTTCGCCGGACTCGGTCAGGCGCAGATCAATGCGGCCATAATCGCGCACACGCAGAGCGCGGTAGGCGTCGAGGGCGACTTTTTGCAGACGGGCGCGCAGTTCATCGGGCAGCTCGGCCAGCACGGAGCGCGTGCCCTTGTATTGCGGACTTTTTTCATCCCATTTCGCCTTGCCGTCGAGGATGCGCGGCATGTCGTCCGGCAGGCCGGAGAAATCCATTTCGATCGGCGGAAACGCCTGCGGCATGAGATTGCCCAGCACGCCGACGTAGAACTCGCGCCCCTCGATGTACTCCTCGACGAGGGCGGCGTCCTTGACGCGGCGATGGATGTCGAGCACGCGCTCCATCATCTCGGACGTGCTGCGGACCAGCGAATGGCCGTCGATGCCGATGGAGGCGTCCATGCGCAGCGGCTTGACGAACAGCGGCAGACGCAATTGACCGCCGGTTTCCAGGTCGGCGTCCGGCGAGAAAACCGCATATTCGGGATAGGGAATATGGTCGAAGGCCAGCAGTTTCTTGGTCAGCGCCTTGTCTTCCTGGATGTATATTTCGCCGGGACCGCCGCCGGTGCACGGCAGGCCGAGCAGATCGAGCAGGCCGGCGACGCCGACCGCGCCTAGCTGCGTGTCGCCGAACGTCTCCATGAGGTTGAAGCCCAGTTCCGGCTTGCGCCGCGCCAGGCCGGCGCGGAGCTTGTTGAGATCGCCGTGGACGCCGAGGATGGAAACCTTGTGTCCGCTTCCGCGCAGGGCATCGGCAACCTGATCCACGGCGAGGTCGTGGGATTTGGCGTCCTCTTTCTCCAGATGTGTCAGGATGGTGATTTTCATGGTTCTCCGTGGCTGAGGATCGGTTCCGTCGCCGGCCGGAAGGAGGAACCGGCAAATGCGATGCCAAGGAGCCTGCGGCGTCCGCGAGGGTGCCTTCATTCCCTCGCGGACGCCGCAGGCTCCGAGAGAAGTAATAAAATGTTGGGGGACCATCCTCCTGCGCGAAGGAAGTCAGGCGACCATGCTAGATCTGCAAGCGGAGCAGCACGACCACGGGCAATCCTGTCTGGATCTGTACGAGGCAGTATTGCATCTGAAGCGCCGGCACGATTTGCACCCCTGCGCGGTGCGGCCGCGCGACGGGCTGGCGCTGCGCCGCGACAGCGAGCGCGAAGCGGTGCAGGATCTGGTCAAGCGCTTCCGTGAGCTGCCGGCCGAGCAGCAGCGACGCCTGCCGGCTCTGCTCAACAGCCTGGCGCAGCTGGAAGTGGTGGTCGGCGACCTCGAATCGAGCCAGCACGATTTTCAGGAGGTGGCGCGGCTCGTCGTCGATCCGCTGTCGCAGGCCGAGGCGCATCACAACGTCTACCGCGCCGCCCTGGAGCGCCGTGACGGCGCCGAGGCGCTGGCCGCCCTGCGGCGCGCCGTCGCCCTGGACGCCGAGACGTTCGAGCCGTTTCCCTTCGCGCGCTACGAGCCGGAGCGCATCCTGGGTTGCGGCGGCTTCGGCACCTCGTTCTTGTGCCGCGAGCGCAACAATGGCCGGCAGGTGGTCGTCAAGGCGCTGCGGGCCGATAGTCTCGACCGCGATTGCGCCACGCTCTTCCGCGAGATGCACATCTTGCAGGATCTCGATCATCCGGCCCTTGTGCGCCTCCACGATTGTGCTTACGCCGGCGGCGAGGAGACGCGGCCCTATCTGGTGCTGGAATACGTCGAGGGGCAGACGCTGGCCGATTACGTCGCCGCGCAGGGTCCGCTGTCGCCGGAGGATTGGCTGTCAATCGCCTGGCCGCTGGCGCGGGCGCTGCAAGCGGCGCACGGCCGCGGCGTCCTGCATCGCAGTCTGCGCCCCGCCGCCGTACTGCTCCAGCGCGGCCAGACCGAGAACGGCGCCCCGCGCTGGCGCGTCAAGCTGCTGGACGCCGGCTTGTCGCTGAAACGCGCTCTGATCCACGCCAGCGCCAGCAACCCCGCCGCGCGTTCGCAAACGACGCTGGGACGCAGCGTCGCCCGTACCATCGCCTTCGCTCCGGTCGAGGTGGTCGGCCGGCCCAAGGGGCAGGTGTGGATCGGACCGCACTCCGACATTTACAGTTTCGGCAAGCTGTGCGCCTTCGCCCTGGCTGGACGCGCCGACCCCGACGGCGGCGACCTCGTCCTGGTGGACGAAGCGTGGCGGCAACTGCTGAGCGACTGCACCGCCTGGACGATCGGCAGCCGGCCGGAGCACTTCGGCCTCGTTCTCGACCGCCTCTCGCAGCTGCCCGACGCCGGCGAGCGCGTTCGTCACATCGAGCACGACCTGCACGACATCACCATCGCGGAGCACAGCGCCGCCCTGGAAATGGAGCCGAACGACGTGGCGGCGCTGCTCGGCCGCGGCAACGCCTACGCCCGGCAGGGCGAACTCGACCGCGCCGTCGCCGACTTCACGCGGGCCATCGAACTGCGGCCGGACGACGCCGCGCTGTATCGCCGCCGCGCCCTCGTCCACACGCGCAACCGCGCCGTGGACGCCGCCCTCGCCGATTACACCGAGGCGCTGCGGCTGGAGCCGCGCAACGTGGAAGCCCACGCCAATCGCGGTTTGGCCTACGCTCAGAAGAACGAGCCGGACCGGGCCATCGCCGACTACAACGAGGCGCTGCGTCTGAATCCACGCGATCCGGTGCTGCTGTTCAACCGCGGCAACGCTCACCTGAGCAAGTCCGAGCACGCCGCCGCGGTCGCCGACTACACCGAAACGATCCGCCTCGATCCGCGCAACCTGTGGGCCTACGGCAACCGCGGCAAAACCTACACCTTGATGGACGATCACGCCCGCGCCGTCGCCGATTTCACGCGCGTCTTGCAGCTCGATCCGAACAACGTCCGCGCTCTGTGCGACCGCGCCTCGGCCTACAGCGAGCTGAAGCAGCACGAGGCCGCCGTGGCCGACTACACCGCCGCCCTCGCGCTCGAACCCACGCCCGCCCTGTACGACAATCGCGGTCTGGAACACCTGGCCCTGCGCGACGCCGACGCGGCCATCGCCGACTTCAGCGAGGCCATCGCTCTGGCGCCGGAGAACGCCGTTTCGTACCTGCTGCGCGGCGATGTATACGCGCATCAGGGCGATTTCGACAAGGCGCTGGCCGATCTCAGCGAGGGCATCCGTCTCGATCCCGAATCGGCGGCGGGCTGGTTCCATCGCGGCAACGTCCACGCCGGCCGGCAGGCGCACGACGAGGCGCTGGCGGACTACGGCCGCGCCCTGGAGTTGGAGCCCGATCACGCCGCCACCTATTTCCAGCGCGGCAACGTCCACGCCGAGCGCGGCGACTGGGACGCCGCCCTGGCCGACTACACGGCGGCGCTGCGATTGATGCCCGATGCCGCCGCCTACACCAATCGCGGCAACGCCTACTGCTCCCTGGGCGATCACGACCGCGCCCTGGCCGATTACACCGAGGCGTTGAAGCTCGATCCCGCCGACGCTGTGACGCTGTGCAATCGCGCCAATGTGTACGCCCGGCTGCGCGACCACGAGCGCGCCCAGGCCGACTACACCGAGGCGCTGCGCCTGGACCCAGCCAACGCCCGCAGCCTCAACAGCCGCGGCAACGTCCATGCCGACAAGGGCGACCTCGACGCCGCCCTGGCCGACTACACGCAGGCCGTCAAGGTCGATCCCGATTATGCCCGTCCCTATCACAATCGCGGCAACGTCCACGCCGAGCGCGGCCGGCCCGATCTCGCCGTGGCCGACTTCACCGACGCCATCCGCCTGGAACCGGCATACGTGCCGGCTTACTACAACCGCGGCAACGCCCACGCCGAGCGCGGCGAGTTGGACGCGGCCATCGCCGACTTCACGGAGGTGCTTCGTCTTCAAAGCGACCATGCCGGTGCCCTGAACAACCGCGGCAACGCCCACCGCCGCAAGGGCGACCTCGACGCCGCCCTGGCCGATTTCAGCGCCGCCATCGCCGCCGCTCCCGATTTCGCCATGCCGCGAATCAACCGCGCCAACACCCTCGCCGATCGCGGCGAGCACGAGCAAGCCCTGGCCGACTACGCCGAGGCGCTGCGCCTGGAGCCGAACGACCTGGCCCTCTACCACAACCGAGGCCGGCTTTATGCGCTTCTGGGCCGTTACGAGCAGGCCATCGCCGACAATCTGGAAGCGCTGCGTCTGGCGCCGGACGACGCCGGGACGTGCAACAATCTGGCGTGGCTGTGGGCGACGAGTCCGCGGCCGGAGCAACGCGACGCCGCCCGCGCCGTCGAGCACGCCCGGCGGGCCTGTGAGTTGACGCAGTGGCGAATCGCGGGCTTTCTGGACACGCTGGCGGTGGCGTGCGCCGCGGCGGGCCAGTTCGCCGAGGCGATCGAGTGGCAGCGCAAGGCGATCGAGTTGGCCGGTGAGGAGGAGAAGGCGGAGTATCGAGCGCGGCTGGAGTTGTATGAGGCGGGGCGAGCTTATGAGGTTCCCGTGCCGTCGTCTGGCGAGAGTGTCTGAATACCGCTCCCAGAGCCAGCCGCGAGCACATCCAACAGGCGCGAAGCCATCTGCGGCCCCTTGCCTGCGTCTTCGTGCTTGAAGAACACGAAGCAGTCTCGCCAAGCCTGTGCCTCCATCCGCGCCGCCCACGCCGTTAACGCCGCGTCATCGTAGTCGGGCCGCCGTAATCGCAAATAGCCCCAGTCCGCTGTCGCCACGAACGGAACCTCCAGATCGTCCGCCGCGTCCGCAACGCAGAGCGCCGCCTGGTGGTCACGGAGCAACCCGAATACCTGATTGTCGAACCATGACGGATGGCGGAACTCCATTGCCGCGCGGCACCCCGGCCTCAGCAGCCCGAGAAAGGCACGTAGCCGCGGCACGTCCTTCTTGAAATTCGGCGGCAACTGAAACAGGAGCGGACCCAGTCGCTCCTTTAGTGTGCCGGCGGCTTCGAGTAGCGACGACACCAACTCGCCGGCGCCCGCAAGCCGCCGAACGTGCGTGATCTGCTGAGGTGCCTTGAGCACGAAGCGGAAATCGGCGGGGACCTGATTGGCCCATGCTCTCAGGACCGATACCACCGGCGGGCGGTAAAAGGTGTTGTTGATCTCGACCGTGCGGAAACGCGCGGCGTAGAAGCCTAACATCTCCTTGGTCGGCATCTTCGCGGGATAGAAACTGCCCTTCCACTTCGGATACGAGTAGCCACTGGTGCCGACGTAGAAGTTCATAGTCCGCTCTTCCGTGAGGTGGTTATGTGAGGCAGGGGCGATTCCTTCGCCGAAAGAATCCATGCAAGCCGTGGGGGCCGTGATACCTTTCAGGCTACCACGGCCCCCACGGCTTGCATGGATTCTTTCGGCCGGCCTTTTCTAGCCGGATTTCGAGCGACGCCGGTGTTCCTCCAGCGCTCGCTCACGTGCTTCCTCATAGGGTCGGCAGTCCACCAAGCCCGCCACAAAATCCGCGAAGCTGGGTGCCAAGACCATGCTCTCACTGTCCTCGGCGTCCACATAGATCACCCGCGGTTCCCCGTGCGGACCGCAGACGCTGTAGTCCAGCATGATCGCGTCATGCCCCGCGCTTGGCGTCCAGCCGATAATGATGCCCAGTTCTGGGAAGCCGCCCTGCTCGATCAGGCGTTGACTGCCAAACTCAGCCGAATCAATGCCCCAGCGGCCCCCGACGCCGAAGAGGGTGACGACGCGCACATGGTTATCCGACCAATGCGTACCACTCGTTGGGTGGCATTGCCGCTTGGGGCAGCCACCGTTCTTGACACGGAGCAGGCGCACATACGACGCGGGCAAAGAGTAGCCGAGCAGACGTTCGGCCGCCGCGACCAGCGCATCGGTCAAGGGCGGCCCGGTGTAGTGAGTTGAGGCGTCGAAGAAGTCCGTCCAGATGTCTGCCGTAGCCACGGGTTGCTCCTCTAAGGCCGAACATCTGAAAATACCGCGCCGTGCGCGCTAGAACACGGTGACTGCGCAATCACGGGCGTGCGCAGCATAGTACGACCGTTCGTTTCTAATTTCCACGAACCGCCTTGGTCAAAAAGATCTCCACCGGAGTCGCCGTCGGCATACTGGTTCATAACGATACGCATGAGTCCATCCTTTCAGTGCAGCAATAGTTCTGCCGACCGGGGCGCTTGAATCAACAGCGTTTGGAATAATTTATCTTTCGGCTCGCCCAAGAACAGCGGGAGTCGGAACCGGCCGGCCGTGAAGGCTCGAAAGCGGGGGAGGAATCGGGTACGATCGACTTCAGTGGGAACGCAGCCGGAGTTCCTTGGGAGCATCCTCATGAAGCACGATGCCTCGCAACGACTCTCCAAGTCCCGTCGCCAACCCTTCCGCGGCAGATCTGCCTTCGAGATCGGCGAAGCCATCTCAACCACGCGCTCGGCCGCCCTGGGTTTTTCGAGATGCGAGGCGGATCTTCGCAAGCCGCCGACCGAGGAGCCGTTTCCAGAAGCGTGGCGGGCGTATCTGCGCGACAACGTCTTTCTCTACAACCTGCTCTCGGACGCGGACCAGGCCCGGCTGCGCCGAGAGGTGCGACGCTTCATCGCCGCCAAGTTCTGGGAAGGCTGCGCCGGCCTGCGCATCACCGAGGAAATGCAGGTGACGATCGCCGCTCAAGCTTGCCTGCTCCTGCTGGGGCTGGACGGCTGCTGGTTCGCGGAACCCAAGAGCATCCTGGTTTATCCGGGCGGCTATCTCGGCATCGATCCGGACCAGAACAATGTTCGGCCGGCTCATCGTCTCGGCGAGTGCCATCTGCGCGGGCCGATCGTGCTGTCGTGGTGGCACACGCGCTGGGGCGGGCGCTACTGGCATCGACAAAATCTCGTGCTGCACGAATTCGCGCAGAAGCTGGCGGAAGGAGGCGATCCGTACACCGGCCTCCCGTTCTTCGACGATCCGCAGCAGGCCGAGCGCTGGAAGGCGGTGATGGACGCCGAGCATCGCCAATTGATCGACGACGCCGCCTATCAGCGGCCGACGGTCCTGCATCCGTATGGCGCCGTCAATCCGCCCGAGTTCTTCGCCGTGGCCAGCGAATGCTTCTTTCTGCGGCCCCTCGCGCTCGGCCAGCGGCATCCCGTCCTCTACCAGGTTCTGGCCGAATGGTATCGTCTGGACCCGGCCCAGTGGCGGGTTGACGAGGCCGCCGACGCTCAGGCGGCGGTCGCGGAAGAAGAGGAATTGCACCATGCCCTGATCGAGAGCGATGCCATCCTCGATCGCTTCCCCAACGATCTCGACACCCATCGCCAACGCGCCGTCTGTTGGTGCGCGCTGGAAGAGTTCGACAACGCCCTCGTCGAGTGTACCCGGCTCGTGGCGCTGGCCTCCAAGCCCCGGAAGGCCGACGCCTACAGCGATCGCGGCTGGATTCAGTACCAGGCCGGCAGGTATGACGAGGCCATTGAGGACTTTAGCGAGGCGATTCATCTTCGACCCGATCTCGCCGACGCCTACTGCGGGCGCGGCACCGTGTACGCCGTCCGGGAAGATTTCGTCCGGGCCAGCGCCGACCTGACGCGGGCGCTGCGGCTGGATCCGAGAGACGATAGCGCGTTGCTTTGGCGCGCCTACGTCCGGCGCGAAACCGGAAAGCCGGCCAAGGCTCTGCGGGATCTCGATCGCGCTATCCAACTCTGTCCTCATCGCGCGGACGGCTATCGCGAGCGCGGTCTGATTTATCTGCACGGCAACGAGCACGACCGCGCCCTCGCTGATCTCAGTACGGCGATTCTCCTCGATCCCGACGACGCCGACGCCTACAGCGCCCGTGCGGAAGCGTTCGAGGCGAAAGGCCGGACGGTCGAGGCCGCGCGCGACCGCTCCTGGGCGGAACAGCTGCGGATGCGTTCCCGCTCCGCGCCCTCGCACCGAGCCTCTTTCCGTCGCGATGGAATCCTGAAGGCGGACGCGGCGAGTCTGGTAGGGCTGCGTCGCGCTTCACGGCGACGATAAGAGGCAATGAACGACCAGCCCGGAGCGCCAGCGACGGGCCTGAGCGACCCGTCGCTGGCGCTGCGGGCTGGTCGGCAAAAAACGTAGAGGGCGCGCCTCTGGGGAAGCGCGCCCTCTTTCCATCAAACCGAGATCGGCATCACAGGCCGCCGAGAAGGCTGCCGTTTCCGCCGCTGCCGCCGCCGAGCAAGCCGCCGAGCAGACCGCCGCTGCCGCCGAGCAAGCCACCCGTGCTAGTCAACTCCTGGATGAGCTGACTGAGCAGCGTATCCATTAGCTGCGAGGAACTGCCCGTCAGGTTCGAGAGCAGTCCCGTCAGGTTCAGAACGCCGACCAGCGAGTTGATCTGCCCGGTCGAGCTTTGCAGCACGTTGCCGAGCATGCTGGTGATCGCAGGCAGCGTCGAGGACGGCAAGACTCCCACCAGGCCGCTGACGGCGTTCAACTCACCCGTCACCGTGCCCAGGTCGTTGGAAATGCTGGAAATCACGCCGCCGACCATCTGCGAGGTTCCGGGAAGCGTGGAGCCGAGCGTTCCGGTGATCGCCCCCGAGAGACTGTTGAGGTCGCTGGTGATGCTGGTGAGGTTGCTCGTCACACCGCTCAGCGCCGACTGCACGGAGCTGGCTCCCGATTGGCCCAGCTGCGGCAGAATGCCGGCCAGCGTGTTGAGGCTGCCGGTGACGGTGCCGACGCTCTGGCCAACGTCCATTATCACGCTACCGAGCAGCTGCTGGGCCTGCGTCGCCGTGAGGCCGGTCGCTCCCGTCACCGTGCTGGTCAGCGCCGTCAAGTTGGCGTCCACGTTGCTGAGGCTGCCGTCGATGGCGTCGGTGACGGTGGTGAGCAGCTGCGACGTGGCGGGCGTGGTGCTGCCGGCGAGGGTGGTCAGGTCGCCGGAGAGCGTACCGGCGTTCGACGACACCGTTCCCAGCAGCGTCTGGACGGTTTGGGCGGCGCTGGTCGCGCCGGCGCTGCTGAGGTTGGGCGCCTGGCTGCTGAGGGTGTTGATTGTATCGGTCACGGCTTCCAGACTGCCGGTGACATCCTTGAGCGCGCTGGACAACGCGCTGGTCGCCTGATTGTTGCCGAACGCCGGCAACAGCTGCGAGATGCCGTTGAGGCTGCCGGTGGCAGTGCCGAGGGCGCCCTGGATCTGCGAGAGCACCGTGGACAGGGTTAGTTGAGGATTGGCGGCGGTGCCGTTGACGATACTGGTCAACTCGTTGGCGATGGAGTTGGGATTGGACGTATCGGTTAGGGTGCTCGCCAGCGTGTTCAGCGCCTGGGCGGCCTGGTTCTCCAGCGCTTGCAGGGCTTGGCCGCTCGCCGAGGCACCCAGTCCGGCCGAGCCTTGGCCTTGGCCGTGGTCGTGGTCGTGGCCTCCTCCATTGTCGTGGATGTTGAAGTGCTCGTTGATGTGCTGGTTGAAGTGGATGTTGCCGTCCGGCGCGGCCATCGTGGGGATGGGCAATCCGTGCATGGCGGACAGCACCGTGCGGTCCTCCAGCCCTTCGAGGGCCAGCGGCGTTCGCCGCGCCTCCGGCTTCGGCCGGTCCTTCCGATTCCCCCAGGTGCGGAACAACAGGTCGAGATTCAACATGAAACCTCCTTGGTCGCGGGCGACAAACACGTCCGGCCGGCGAACTACCCCCGTGGCATCCGCCGGCGCGGACTACGATCGCGTCCCCGTGGCCAACGGGGTGAATGGCTGCCTGACGCGGGACCGTCGAGCGGCGGCGGCCGCCGGCGCCTGTCCTCTCCTGCGCCGTCGCATCAACGGCGCGGGGCGGACGAGAGCGGCAGCCGAAAAGCGTTAGGGTGGTGTGGGAGTGTTTACTCGATTGAGGTCGGAAGGATCATCTTGGGTTCCACCGTGCGATCCGATTATGCAGCGCGAAGGGCCGGCCCTTGAGCTCCCTTGCTCCGTCGTGAGCCGGCCAAGTTCGGAAGAGCGATAGACTACGCTCCTCAGTGAGCGATGGTTTGTCAGCAGATCGAATGCCGCGACCCCCCGCGGCGCGGGGCCAAATAATTCTTTTATGTTCATTTGATGCCGCCGTGAATGTAACCCTTTTCACCGCCTCGTTTTTGGATTGCATGAAAAGATTGCAAGTTTGCCGCGAGGCCGTCCACGCGAACCCTGCGGACCGCGCGGCGCGCTCCCGTCCAATCGGAAAACGACTTCGCGAAATCGCCGGGTCAATACGAAAAAAATGTTCATGTGCTCTATTAAGCATTTGATTGCTTTTCCCCATCCCGTCGTTGAGCCTGTGCTTGTCCGGGCGCGCTGATGAAAAATTGGGAAGCCGGGACGCACCGGCTGTCTCTATTGGATGAGGAATGCATTCCCAGGAGCGCCTGTCCGCGGGTCGCCCACCGATCGCCTGGCGTCCTCAAGCCCGTCCGGCGGATGCACCCGCCTATCTCCCCCGCCGTGACGGGCGCCTGGCCGGCGTGTCCGGCCGCCACTAGAGGCGCCAAATCGCCATTCCTCGCTCATTTTCACCCCGTCCGCACCGTGACGCGGTTCGGGACAGGGACCGTCCGTCCTTGTCATCCCATCACCGAGGCCGACGCGCTCGCGCGGCGGCCCTCTTGTCAAGGAGTTGTTCATGCACACCTGGGTTCCGCATCGCCGATCGACCGCCGGCAGCCGACGTGTCCGGCCGACCTGTTTTCGTCCCTTCCTGGAAAGCCTGGAACGGCGCGACCTGCTCGACGCCGGTATGGCGGGCTTCGTCGTCACCAATCTGCTCTCCGACCTGCACGGCGTGGCCGCCCACTTCAACGCCGACCTGGTCAACCCCTGGGGCTTCGCCGAGACGGCGCAGGGCCAGTTCCAAATCGCGGCCAACGGCTCCGGCGACACGCTGCACGTCAACGCGCGCGGCGATGTCATCCCGCCGGTGGCAGTCCTCCAGCCGCCCCTGGGCAGCCCGCCGGGCACCACCACCACGCCCAACGGCACCGCCCTGAACACCACCTCCGACTTCGTCATCACCGACGACGGCAAAAGCGCACCGGCCGAGTTCATCTTCTCCACCGAGGACGGCACCATCGTCGCCTTCAATCCAATGGTGGACCCCAAGGAAGGTCTTCTCGTCGCCCAGTCCAGCGACGGCGCCGTCTACAAACTGTTGGCCGAGGCCAGCAACGCCAAGGGCAACTTCCTCTTCGCCACCGACTTCCACAACAACAAGATCGACGTCTTCGACAAGAACTTCGATAAGGTCACGCTCGGCCAAAACGGCTGGGGCACCTTCACCGATCCCCACGAACCGGCCGGCTACGCCCCCTTCGGTATCAAGCTGATCAACGTTAACGGCCAGGACCGGCTATTCGTCACCTATGCCAAGCAGGACGTGCCGGGGGCCGGACACGACGACGTGGCCGGGTTGGGCAACGGCTTCATCGACGAGTTCGACACCACCGGCCACTTCATCCAGCGCTTCGCCACCGGCTCGGCGGTGAAGGGCGGCGACGCCCCGCTCAACTCGCCGATCGGTATGACCATCGCCCCGGCGGGTTTCGGGCCGAACGGCAAGTTCGGCGGCGCGTTGCTGGTCGGCAACTTCGGCGACAGCCACGTCAGCGCCTTCAATTTGCAGACCGGCCAGTTCCTCGGCCAATTGTCCGACGCTCAGGGCAATCCGCTGACGCTCAACGGCGGCGTCGGCGCGGCCGGCAGCAAGGGCCTTTGGGGCATCGCCTTCGGCAACGGCCAGGGCGGCACCGATCCCAACGCCCTGTATTTCGCCAGCGGCATCAACAACGAGGCCGACGGCCTATTCGGCAAGGTGACGCTGAACGACGGCGATCACGACCACGAGGACAACCAGGGCCAGGACCAGGACACGATGTCCCGTTCCAGCCAGGATCAAAGCATGATGATGTCCAACTCCGCCGGCGCGAGTCAGCAAAACGCCGGCATCGCCAACCTGTTCGCCAATAACCCAGCCTTGCAGACGTTTCTCCAAAACGTGATGGCCGAGATCCAGCAGATCGAGAGCACGATCGCCGCCCGCCTGGCCGCCATCGAGCAAATGGTCATGAACGCCCAGACCATGTCGCCGATGGGCGCGTCGTCGATGATGATGGCCGATCGGGTGTTCAGCGGCATGGGCAACGGAATGATGGGTTGATTGGGAGTGCATGGACGGACCCCGCTCTCACGCTCCGCGTGGGAACGAGAACGATTCGGACCCTTGCCGTGCCATCGCCAGTAGGAGTATGATCGCGGGACGGCCTCATCGTCTGGGCCGTTCCGCGACCTTCTCTTTCCGGTGACGCACATGAACGCTCGATTTCTCCGCGTGTGGCTGTCGTGTCTGGTGCTGGCGCCGATCGGTGCGCGGGCGCGCGCCGAGGCGCCGGAGGTGCCGGTGGCGCGGGCGGTGGTCCGCGAAGTGACCGACTTCGAGGACTTCACCGGCCGAACCGAGGCCGCCGCCCGCGTCGAGCTGCGGGCGCGCGTCACCGGCTACCTCCTCAAGACGGTCTTCCAGGAAGGGGCCGAAGTCAAGAAGGGCGATGTGCTGTTCGAGATCGACTCGCGCGTGTATCGCGCCGAGTTGGACAAGGTCGAGGCGGCCCTGACGCTGGCCGAGGCGCGTCTCAAGCTCGCGGAGGCCAATCACAAGCGGATGAAGGCGCTCTTCGATCGCAAGGCCGCCGGCCAGGAGGACTTGGACAGGGCCACGGCGGAGCGCACTGTGGCCGAGGCGGAAGTTCGCGCCATCCAGGCCGGACGCGAGGTCGCCCGGCTTAATCTGGATTTCGCGCGCGTCCGCGCCCCCATTGACGGGCGGATCGGCCGGCGGACCGTCGATCCGGGCAACCTCGTCAAGGCCGACGACACGATCCTGGCCACCATCGTTGGCGGCGGTCCCGTGTATGTCTCCTTCGACGTCGATGAGCGATCCGCCCTCCGCTTGCTGCGGTCGGTGCGGGAAGAGAGGGGCAAGACCGAGAAGGTGCCGGCCGCGATCGGCCTGGCCGATGAAGACGGTTATCCTCGACGCGGCGTAGTGGACCTCGCCGACAATCATGTGAACGCGGACACCGGCACGCTGCGAATGCGGGCGGTGTTGCCCAACAAGGACGGACTGCTGAGGCCCGGCATGTTCGTGCGCGTCCGCCTGGCGCTGGGCGCGCCGCGCAAGGCGCTGACCGTGCCCGAACAAGCCGTGATGGTCGAGGAAGGACAACGGGTCGTTTTCGTCGTCAACGACAAGGACGCCATCGAACGGCGAGCGGTGACGGTGGGACAGACGGTCGAGGGGCGGCGCGAGGTGACGCGCGGGCTGAAAGCGGACGAGCGCGTCGCCGTGGGCCGGCTGCAAGCGCTGCGTCCGGGGATGACGGTGCGGCCGCGCGAAGGAGATCAGCCGCCGCCGAAACCGAAGCAATCCTCCGACAACGGATCGTCGCCGGTTCGGTCCGCGCGAGCCCAGGGCGCGGCCGGCATTGTCGTCGAGACGGTCTATCCGGGGGCCAACGCCGAGGTCGTTTCCGATGTCGTGCGTTCGCCCATCGAGCAGCAAATCAACGGCGTCGAGAAGCTGCGCCTCCTGCGTTCGCGCTGTACCAGCGACGGCAAGTACGCCCTCGCCCTGTCCTTCGGGCGCGGCGTGGATTTGAAAATCATGCAAGTGCTGGTGCAGAACCGCGTGAACCTGGCCATGCCGACTCTTCCGGAGGAGGTGAGGAACGCCGGGATCAGCATCAAACGGGGAACGTCCGGCGTGGCGGCCATCGTCGCCCTGTCCTCGTCGGACGGAGATCGCGATAGTCTTTATCTGGGCAATTACGCCAACATTCAGATCAAGGATGAGCTGTCGCGTCTGCCCGGCGTGGGTGAGGTGTCCTTACGGGGACTGTCCGACTACGGGCTGCGCATCTGGCTCGATCCGGATAAATTGGCCGCGCGCGGTCTGAACGCGGGCGAAGTGACGCGGACAATCGAGAAGCAAAAAGAAGCCCGCGGCGTGGATGTCGAGAAGTTGTCGGACCTCGTTGTGAAAGCCGACGGCGACGGCCGGATTGTCTATTTGAAGGACGTGGCCAACATTGAACTCGGTGCGGGCCGATCGCGAAGCCGCGCGTCGTTCAACGGCAAGCCGATCGCCGCCCTGGTCGTTCGCCCGGACGGCGAGGCCACGCCGCGGAAGGTGCGCGCGGCGCTTCGGGAGGCGCTGACCCCGCTGCGCGAGCGTTTGCCGAAGGGGCTCGATCTCTCGGTGGTCTGTGACTTCACGACCGACGCCGAATACCTGCTGCTCGATCTGGATGTGCCGGCCGCTGCCTCTTCGGATCGCGTCGAGAAGATGCTGAGTCGTTGCGCGGAAGTGCTGCGTCAGGTGCCGGGCGTGCGCGACGTGCTGGCGCTGTCCGAGAACCCCTTCGATCTGTTCGGCGGTGGTCCGTGCATCCTGGTCGGTCTGTCCCCGGCGGAGGACCGGAAGGCCGGACGCGACGAGATTGCGCGGACGATGCGCGCGAAGCTCGACGAGATCAAGGAACTGTCCGTGCGCGTGCGCGACCTGTCGCCTCCGGTCCGTTCCGCGCATTTCGGCTATCCCATCGACCTGGCCGTGCGCGGTCCCGAGTTGGGGCGCGTGCGGGAGTTCGCCAAGGAACTGGCCGGACGGCTGAGCAAGGACAAGAAGTTGACGGACGTATGGGCGGACCCCGCTTCGACGCCGCGTTTGCAGCGAACCGTGGACATCGACCGCACCGCCGCCGCGATGCGCGGCGTGTCCCTGGACGACATCCTCGCCACTCTCCGCGTCCACGCCGGCCCGGTGAACGTCAATGATTTCGTCCGTTTCGGCCGCGCCTGGAGTGTGCAGGTACGGGCGGATTCCGGCTCCGGCGACTGGATCAAGGATCTTCGCCAGCTCAAGGTCCGCGGGGCGCGCGGGCAAATGATCCCGCTGAACGTACTCGTCAAGGTGCGCCAGACGGACGCGCCGTTGGCGCTCGATTTTCTCGATTTGTTGCCGATGGTCGAGATCACCGCCAATCCCGCCTCCGGAGTGAAACGGGACGAGGCGCGCAAGCTCTGCGAAACGCTGGCCGAGGAAGTGCGCAAGGAACTGCGGCTGCCGGCGGAGTATCGGCTGCGTTGGCTTCCATGACAATGCCTATTGCAGACCGATTAACTCCGCGAAAGCTTGGAAGCTCGGCGCCGCCTCGACCCAGCGGTTGTCGTCGCCCCAGGGGATAGCCGGATCGTAGGCCGACCAGCACAGCACCACCACGCGCGGCTGTCCCAGCGACACCCGATAATCCAGGGCGATCGGTCGATCGGCGCCGATGCCGAAATCGGCGATGAGTACCGCCAATCGGGGCACGAGGTCGCCGGGCGGACGCCGCGGATCGGCCGTTCCCAACCACATCCGCGAGGCCTGGCCCTGATACCCCAACGTCTCCGACTGCATCACCGGCAGCGCATAAGGGCAGAACTCGCGTTCTTCGGGGAAGAGTTGCAAGACGGCGGCGAAGTCGGGACTCGCCCAGCGGCCATCAGCGAGAAGGTCCACCAACAGCCGGGGCAACGGGAGGCCGTTCACTCGCACGTCGAGGTTGTCCAGCCACTCGGCCGGCACGCGCGACTGTTCCTCCAGCCAGCGCTCCAGGACGTCAGCGTATCCCGGCTCCCCGCTGTTCCGTCGCCGGAGATCGCATTCCAGACGAAGGAAGTCGGCCCGCGACAGCTGGCCATGCTCTTCCAGCCAGTCGGCGTAAATCAGCCGGACGCCCTCGTCGTCCGGGGCGTCGCGAATCGCCAGAAGGAAACCGTCTTCAGGCACCGAAAAACCCCGTGGAGCGCGAACGCGGGACGGCGGACATCCGACCCGCATGGTTCGCCGGAGATTCCCTCATCTTACGGGACGCCTCTCCGCGACGCGATCCCCGAACCTTCGAGCGGAGTGCGGAGTCTGATTGTCGGCCTAGGTTCAAGCATCGGCTGGGCGAATGGTGGCCTCGCGGGAGGAGTCTTATGAGTAGACGCCACGACATGCACTATTCGTTGCTACGGTTCCTTGGCCGCAATGGCTGGAGACGCTGTCGAGTCGAACATCCGCCCGGCGGCGGTCCCGTGACGGAGGTGTGGGAAGTCGAGTCGCTGTGCGCGTCGCAAAGCGTGCGGGCCTATCTCGTGTTTCAGATGCGCCCCGAGGTTTACGGGAGCCGCGTTTACGTCCACGGCCAGCGTCGCGAACAGTGGAACCTGCCTTGGTGGGAGGGGACGTATCTAGGGAGGCGCTGGCGCGACGGTTTCCCCGCCATCTTCGCGGCCCTCACCCGCTGGCGCAATCGGAGGGTCAGCGTGCCGGCCTTCGCGCCGCCGGCGGGCGCGGCAGGCGATCCGGCCGTAACCCAGGCGGCGTCCCTCTGCACGGAGTTGGAGAACCGCCTGCGGCTCCTGCGCGTGCAACTCACCGACCGGATATGGCGGCTGTTCGTCTGTGCCTGTCTGCGCCGGTTTCCGCACGTCGTCGCCGATGAGCGGAACCTGGATGCGGTGGAGGCCGAGGAGCGGTACGCCGACGGCCTGGTGCCCAAGCGGGAATTGAAGAAGGCCCGCAAGGCGGCGCGTCTTCCCTGGCTGCCGTCGTATGAGCCGTTCGACGAGGCGTCGGCCGTCGTGCGGGCGGCGGCGGTGCAAGTCACCCCCGAGCGGCAGCGTTCGCTGCTCTCTGTGCTGGACGACCAGGCCGGACACCTTTGGCATCCGGTGCCGCTGCGTCCGTCCTGGCTGCGCCGCAACGGCGGGATCGTCGCCGCCCTGGCGCGCACGATCTACACGGATCACTCCTTCGCGGACCTGCCCATACTGGCCGACGCTCTCGAAGAAGCCGGCTGCGACAACGCGGATATTCTCGACCACTGCCGCCGGCCCGGCGAGCACGCGCGCGGCTGCTGGGTGCTGGATCTGCTGCTCGGCAAATAGTGACCGGAAGTTCGCGCCATTTATCGGCGACGCGGCTTGGGTTTGGCCTCAGCGGCGACCCTCCTCGAACCGCAGCGTCTCCACGCTCGCCCGGCGGCGAAACTCCTCGAAGGAGGTTTTCTTCTCTCCCACCTGATCGAGCAGTTTCTTCGGCGCGGCGATAATCAGCTTGACGGGCAGCGTGGGCGATGCCGGCTTGGCGGCCGGCTTGTTCTTGGACTCCGTGTCCTCTTTTGCCAGTGCGATGGCCTGATCCAACGCCGAGCGTGCCTCTTCGATCTTGGAGAGCATCAGGTAGGCCTGGGCCAACTTGCGGGCCAGCGCCGCCGTTTCCTGCCGTCCGGGCTTCAGCTCCATGGCCTCCCGAAAGGCGTCCCGCGCCTGGCCGTAGTGTTCCTGTTTCATGTGCAGGTCGCCCAGCAGTTCCAGATCGCGCGCCTTCGATTCCTTCACGCTCTTCGGCGTCGAACGCGGTTGGGGCGGCTGTCCTGCGGATTTCGGAGAGGACGCGGGCTGGCCCTTCTCATGCACGGTGACAACGATGGTCAGGCTTTCGTTCTCGCCCAGCCGCGAAAAGTGTTGACCGTTCTCGGCCAGGATCTTCAGCAGCACATCACTCAACGCGGGCGGCTTGCTGGGTTCCGGCGGTTTCGGCTTTTCCTTCTCGTTGCGGACCTCGCGGCGAACGCTGTCCCATTCGCTGACCGGCTTGGGCACCTCGGCCTTCCCGGAAGAGCGCGGCGGTTGCAGCGAGGACAGCGTGACGGTGTAGACAACGCCTTGGCCCTTCAAGTAGACGCCCTCCAGCGTCGGACAGATCTCCTGGTGCCAGATGATATTGTTGGGCACAAAGGTAGGCGTAAAGTTATACACGTTCGGAGGCATGCCACCTTGAAAGCCCATCATGCCGCCCTGCATCCCGCCGAATCCGCCCATGCCCATCATGCCGCCGGTGTTCTGCGACCACATGATTCGCGGGTACAGCGGTTGCAGCTTGCGATCCAGGATGCGCCGAAATATCTCGATGTCTTCATGCATCCGGGGGTCGGCGCGCGAATCGTCGGTACGGAGGTCCACAGCCACAGCGGGTCCGGCGGCGCGTTCGATCGGCTGTTGAGCGCGGAGAAGGGCCGGCGAAAGAGCGACAACAGACAGAGCCAATAGAAGCCAGCGCGAAATCCTCATGGGTTCTCTCCTTTGCGGGTCAGAAGGTAAAGGGCGGCCACGTCTTGCTCGGTCGCGCTCCAGCGCCGATCCGCCTGCGCCTGGAGGAGCCGGACGTGGGTTTGCAGACGATCGAGCCGTTCCTGAAAGCGCTCGTCGCGGTCGTCGCCGTCTTGCTTGAGGGCGTGGATCAATTCCCGCAGCACGCGCAATTCCCCCTCGACTTCCGCCGGAAGGTCGGCATGGTGTACGAGTGGTTGCGGTGGAAGGGGAGTCGGAGCGGAGGGGGGCGGCTCGCCCCAGCGCACCACCATTTGCCCCGCTTCCAGGCGAACCTCCAGGCGCAGGCCGACGACGAGCAGCAGTCCCGCCGCGACGGCGCCCAGGGCCAAGGCGGCGCGACGCCAGCGACGCAGCCGACTCGCCTGCCGATCCGTCAGCGTCTGATGCAGTTGCGCCAGGTCCACCTCGACGTGCGGAACCGGGGCGGCGTCCAGCAAGCGACGAACGCCTTGAAGCTCCTCGTGTTCGCGGCGGCAAGCGGCGCAGCCGGCGAGGTGTTCCCGCAGCGCGGCTTGTTCGTGCGGACTCGATTCGCCGTAGATGAGCAGCGGCAGGGCTGCTCGCGCATCAGTGCATTTCATCGTTGGGGTTCCGTGAGGTCATCGCAATACGGTTTCAAGCGCTGCCGCAGACGCTGCAAGGCAGCGCGGAAGCGCGACTTGACGGTGCTGGCCGGCTCGCCCAGCAAGCGGGCGATCTGCTCGAAGCTCATCTCCTCATAATGGCGGAGGACGAGAACGACCCGCAGCGGCTCCGGCAACTCGGCGACCGTCCGGGCGATGAGCCGGCCGCGCTCGGCTTGTTCGCAGATCGTCTCCGGCGAAGGTCCGGCGGCGGCCAACTCCACGTCGCGGAGATCAACGGGTTCCGGACGGCGTCGCCGCCCGGCATCGCGGGCCACGTTCAGCGCGATGCGATAGATCCAGGCCGAGAACACCCCCGTTTCCCGATAGCGTCCACGATGCTCGTAGACGCGCAGGAACACTTCCTGGCACAGATCGGCGACCAGTTCCTCGCGGCCGACCAGGTGGAAGAGGAAGCGGGCCACCGGCTGCTGCCAGCGGCGCACCAAGAGCGCGAAGGCCGCCGCACCGCCGGATCGCCAATCCCGATCTTGTTCCATGCCGCCGCGCTCGTGATGCTCCTCACCGCCCTCCTCCTATCTAAACGCGGCAGCGGCCGGAATCGACGAAGAAAAAATCTCTCGTCCCCAAGCTCTGCTCTGACCCTGAATCGGAACTTGTACAGCCGATGGCCTCAACGGGGACCACCTGGTGTGGAGGTAATGTGGCGCGGCCTGCGCCATCTTCACGCGATGGGGATCGTCCTTTCGCGCCTGCGGATGCCGCTGTCGAGGCGAAGTAAGAAACTATTCACCAACTCAGAGTTTGGGAACGAGGAGACCGAGGAGATGCCGCATTCCGCATTCTGCCTTCCTTTCCGCCGCTCCACCTACTTCGCCTAACCGTTGCATTCGGCAGCACATCTGCGAAAAAGCCTTGTTTTTCGCGGAGTTAGGTTCAGAGCAGCGTTGACACCCTCGGCACGCAAACGTAGACTTGGCCCGTCCTCGTGAGCGAACGAGGTTGATTCGCCCGAAGATGGTCACTCGCACGGCCTTAGAATTGCTACGATCGGCGGAATCGCTAGAATCGGAATCCTCGGGTATCTTATGGCACATACCGACCTACCCGCCTTTCTATCCCGACCGGCCGAGGGCTTTTACACCTCCGAAGTCCCGGCCTCGCAGGAGCGCCGCGGAGGCGGTTGGCCGTTACGCACCTTCCTGCCGACCGGCTACGAACCGAACTATCCGTATCCGCTGTTGGTCTTCCTGCACGGCCGCGGCGGCAGTGAGGAGCAGATCCTTCGCCACGCGCCACAACTGAGTCGGCGCAATTACATCTGTATCGGCCTTCGCGGCCCCCGCGCCCTCGGACTCCGCGACAACGGCCGACCCGCCTACACCTGGGACGCGGAAGGACACCACGATACCTGCGTTGAGGAATATGTTTTTCGGGCCATCGAGCAAACGCGCCGCCACTATCACGTCCATTCCGAGCGAATCTACCTGGCGGGGCTGCACGAAGGCGCGACGCTGGCGTATCAGCTCGGCCTGTCGTGTCCGGAGCGCTTCGCCGGCATCATCTCGCTCAACGGTGCCATGCCGCGGCGCGGCGGCCCGCTGCTGCGTCTGCCGGACGTGCGACACCTGCGCGTGCTGATCGGCCACGGACTCGCCAACGAAATCGTGCCGCTGGAGATGGCCCGCCAGGACTTCCGTCTGCTCTACACGGCCGGCCTATCCATCCGCATGCACACCTACCCCGCCAACCACGGCATCCACCGCGACATGCTCCGCGACATCAATCGCTGGGTAATGCAGGCCATCCACGACGAAGAGTAATCAGCCCGCAGCGCCTAGGAGCGCGGGCGTCCCGCCCGCTTTGCCGCTGCGGGCGGGACGCCCGCGCTCCCAGGCCAACCGCAGTTACAAAATAAACCGCGTCAAATCTTCCTTCTGCAAAATGTCCTGCAAGCGCTGACGGACGTACGCCCCATCGATGCGGACTCTTTTGTCCGCGCGATCGGGTCCGTCAAAGCTGATGTCCTCGACGACACGCTCCAGGATGGTGTGCAGACGACGCGCGCCGATGTTCTGCGTCGTGCTGTTGACCTCATAGGCGATGTCGGCCAGCGCCTCGATGCCGTCTTTCGTGAATTCCAGCGTCACGCCTTCGGTGTCCATCAGGCCGGCGTATTGCTTGGTCAGCGAGTGCTTCGGCTCCGTCAGGATGCGCAGGAAATCCTCGCGCTTGAGGTCGGTCAGCTCGACGCGGATGGGAAATCGGCCCTGCAATTCCGGCATCAGGTCCGACGGTTTGGAAACGTGGAACGCGCCCGCCGCGATGAACAGGATGTGATCGCTGCGCACTGGGCCGTAGCGCGTGTTGACGGTCGTGCCCTCGACGACCGGCAGCAAATCGCGCTGCACGCCCTGACGCGACACATCCGGCCCGTGCGACGATTGCGGACCGCAAATCTTATCCAGCTCGTCGAGGAAAACCATGCCCTGATTTTCGACCAGCTCCACGGCCTTTTCGGCGACGACCTGGCGATCGATGAGGGCCTCCATCTCCTGTTCGAGCAGGAGGCGGCGCGCCTCGCGCAGCGGGATCTGGCGCTGCTGCGATTGACGCGGCAGAATGCGCTCGAACATGTTTTGGAAATCGACGTCCATCTGCTCCATGCCGAGGTTGGTGAAGACCTGCATGGGCACCGTCTTCTGCTCGATGTTCAGTTCGACCATGCGATCTTCCAGTTCGCCGGCTTCCAGACGGGCCTTCATCTTTTCGCGGCTGCGCTGATTGCGTTCGTTGTCCTCGGTGTTTTCGGGATCCCAGCCGGCCGAGCGCGGCAGCAGCAGATCGAGCAGTCGTTCGCCGACGCGCTCCTTGGCCTGCGTCTCGACGAGTTGGCGCTGCTCCTGGCGGACCATGCCGATGGCGATCTCGGTGAGGTCGCGGATCATGCTCTCGACATCGCGGCCGTGGTAGCCGACCTCGGTGTACTTGGTGGCCTCGATCTTGAGGAACGGCGCGCCGACGAGTTGGGCGAGGCGGCGGGCGATCTCGGTCTTACCGACTCCGGTCGGCCCGATCATGATGATGTTCTTGGGGGTGACGTCTTTGCGCAACTCCGGCGGTAGTTGCTGGCGACGCCAGCGATTGCGAATGGCGATGGCCACGGCGCGCTTGGCCGCGTCCTGGCCGACGATGTAGCGATCCAACTCTTGCACGATCTGCCGAGGCGTCAAATCAGCCACGTTCAACCTCCAACAGAACTAACCACAGAGTCACAGAGAGCACAGAGAAGAAAAACACCGAGAAGGAAGATAAGAAACATTGGCATCTCATCTGTTGCGGTTTTCGTTTCTTTTTTTCTGTGTCTTCCTCTGTGTTCTCTGTGACTCTGTGGTTAGTTCTTTATAACTCTTCCACTTCGATGTTGCGGTTGGTGTAGATGCACAGGTCGGCGGCGATTTCCAGGGCGGCGCGGACGAGTGCGGCGGCGCCGAGGTCGGCGTGCATCAGCAAAGCGCGAGCGGCGGCGAGGGCGTAAGGACTGCCGGAGCCGACGCCCGCCACGCCGTCGGTCGGCTGGATCACGTCGCCGGTGCCGCTGACCACCAATAAATGTTCGCGGTCGGCCGCGATCAGCATCGCCTCCAGGCGGCGCAGGCTGCGATCCATGCGCCAATCCTTCGCCAGTTCCGTCGCCGCGCGCGGCACGTTGCCCTGGAAGTCCTTCAGTTTGGCCTCGAAGCGTTCCAGAAGCGCGAAGGCGTCGGCCGAGGCGCCGGCGAATCCGGTCAGCACCAGACCGTTGTACAGCCGGCGGATCTTGCGGGCGTCGCTCTTGACGACGTACTGGCCGAGCGTCACTTGGCCGTCGCCGCCCAGCGCCACGCCGCCGCGATGGCGCACGGCCAAAATAGTGGTCGAATGCAGACGAGGCACCGTGAATCTCCTTCGGCATCTGCCGGCGAGCCTTGGACAAATCGCCTCCTGTATAAATGGACAGCGATCGGCCTCGACATCGGGGGCTGTTCTGAATGGCCCTTGCCCCTGATAATATAAGAGAAGCGTCCCCTGGTGTTCATGGCGGCTGCCCGAACCTTTTGCAGAGGAGACAGTGCCTTATGGTTTCCGCCTCCCGCTGGCTGCTGATGCCGGTCCTATTGGCCGGCTGGCTCGGACTGACCGTCGCGGCGTCGGGCGCCAACGTCGCGCCTCTCATCAAGGACGACGGCAAGTTCTTCTCCGCCGACGCCGTCGCCAAGGCCAACCAGAAGATCAAGAAGATCGCCCAGGACTTCAACAAGGATCTTCTTATCGAGACGTTCCCGGAGATCCCGGCGGACCTCAAAAAGGATTACAAGGACGAGAACAAGCGTGAGTTCTTCGACAAGTGGGCGCGCGATCGCGCCTTCGAGAACGCGGTCAACGGCGTATACGTCCTCGTCTGCAAAAGCCCGGCTCACTTGCAGGTCGAGGTCGGCAAAGAGACGCAGAAGAAAGCCTTCACGCCGCGCAACCGCAACGATTTGGTCAAGATTCTGATCGACAAGTTCAAGGTCAAGAAATATGACGAGGGACTGGAGGAAGCGGTCGATTTCTACGCAACGACGCTGAACCAAAACCTCGGTAAAACGGCGGGAGTGAAACATTCGTCGGAAGACGAATGGGGCCGGCGAACGCGAACGTCGGCCGGCACTCCCGCTCCAAGCGGTGGGAGTCCTCGCATGGGCAATAACATCTTGGGCTGGGTGTGCATCGGTGTCGTGATACTGCTGGGAGTGTGGCTGGTGCTGGGTCTGATCCGGGCGTTCACCGGAGCGGGGCGCGGCTACGGCGGCGGTTACGGCGGCGGCTACGGTCCCGGTTACGGCGGCGGCGGGGGTGGCTTCTTCAGCTCGCTGCTGGGCGGCATGTTCGGCGCCGCGGCCGGCATGTGGATGTACAACCACTTCTTCGGCGGCGGCGGCGGTTGGGGCAACGCCGCGCAGGCGGGCACGCCCACCGGCGGCATGGACCCCGGCGCGGGCGCCGAAGATACCGATTACTCCGGCGCGGGCGGCGACTTCGGCGGCGATGACGGTGGAGGCGGCGGCGATTTCGGCGGCGACGACGGCGGAGGCGGCGACTTCGGCGGCGATGACGGTGGGGGCGGCGATTTCGGCGGTGGAGGCGATTTCGGCGGCGGAGGTGACTTTGGAGGCGGTGATTTCGGGGGAGGTGGCGACTTTGGCGGCGGAGGCGATTTCGGTGGGGGCGACTTCGGAGGTGGTGGCGATTTCTGAGTGAATCGTGCCCTCTCGCCACCAACCCCCTCCCCACTTCAGGGGAGAGGGGAGCAAGGCTGCGTCTGCCGGCGAAAAAGGACGGCTATTATGACACCGACCCTTCCGCGCTTGCTCCTGGTCCTTGGTCTGGCCTGCCTGGCGAGCGCCGCGCGGGCCGAGGAACCTCCGGCGGCCATCCGCGACGACGCCGGCTTGTTCCACGCCGACGCCATTGCTCGCGCCGAGAAGGAGATCGACGACATCCGCCATGCCTTCGATCGCAATGTATTTGTGCGAACGGTGGAGTCGGTCGCGCCGCACGAGCACAAACGCTTCTGGTTCCTGCGCACGCCGCAGGTCAACCGTATCCTCGACGCGCAGGCGCGCCAGATCGCCGACGAGGTGGGCGCCGAGGGCATTTACGTCGTCATCTGCCGGAAGCCGCGCGACGTTCACGTCATCGTTCGGCCCGGCGACGATCCGCTGTTCAACCGTCACGACGCCGAGACGTTGCGAAGTGCCGCCGCCCTCCGCCTGTCCAAGGGCGATTCCGACGCGGCCCTGCTCGCCTTGGTCGATCAGGTTCGCGCCACGCTGCAGAGCAACGTCGCGCGCGGCCCGTCCATGTTGGTGCTGAACGAGTTCGCCCTCATCGCCATCCTCGGCGGCGGCGTCGCTCTCTGGCTCGTGCTTCGCATCGTTCGCTTCAAGATGCGGATCGCCCACGCCCCCGAAGAGGTCACGGCGGAACGGACGCGCGAGACGCCTGCTCTGCTCGGCGCGATGTTCGGCTTTCCCGCCGGGCTGTGGATTTACGACAAGCTATATCCGTGCCCGTCCGGAGCGCCCGCGCCGCTGTGCGAGCCGGAGCCGCCTGCTCCGCCGGAAGGCGAATCGGCCGAACATGCGGAGGACCACTCGGCTGACGAGCGAACCGAGGACGCGCCGGTGTCGTAGGTCAGGCTTTCCAGCCAGACATTTTGCTGTTCCTGACAGGGAGTTGTCCTTGACCGTACCCGATTGTCCGTTTTGCTGGAAGATGGAGACGGTGGACGAGTTCGGCGCTTCCGAGGTCGTTTGGCGTTTTCCGCACAGCGTCGCCCTGCTGGGTCCGTGGCAGTTCTATCAGGGCTATTGCATTTTGGTATCGCGCCGCCACGCCGTCGAATTGAGCGAGCTGCCGCCGGACGTGCGGCGGGCTTATCTTGAGGAAATGTGTCTCGTGGCCCAGGCCATCGAGTCGTGCTATCGGCCGCACAAGCTCAATTACGAGCTGCTGGGCAATCAGGTGCGACACCTGCATTGGCACTTGTTCCCGCGTTACCTCGACGACCCCGACCGGCTCCATGCGGTGTGGTTGGCCATCGAGCGGGCGTTGCGGGATGGGCCGTGGCGACGGCGGATGGAAACCGGCCGTGAGGAGCGCGCCGCGACGGCGGCCAACCTGCGCCAAGCCTTGCAGCAAATGGACGCACCCCGAGCATGAATCCTCCTCTGCGAATCGGCACGCGCGGCAGCCCACTGGCCCTGTGGCAGGCCCATCATGTCGCCGACCTGCTGCGTCCGCTGGCCGATCCGCGTTCGGTCGAACTGGTCGAGATCGAGACGGCCGGCGACCGCATCCGCGACGCGGCTCTATCGCAGATCGGCGGCGATGGCGTCTTCACCAAGGAAATCCAGCGTGCCCTCCTCGCCGGCACCGTCGATGTGGCCGTCCACAGTTTGAAGGACCTGCCGACCACCTTCGTCGCCGGTCTGACGCTCGCCGCCGTGCCCGCCCGCGGCCCATCCGGCGATGTGTTCGTCTCCCGCAAGCACCAACGTTTCGACGATCTGCCGCGCGGCGCAGTCGTCGGCACAAGCAGCTTACGGCGTCGCTCGCAGGCGCTGCACCGCCGTCCGGACCTGACGCTGGTCAACCTGCGCGGCAACGTCGAGACGCGGCTGCGCAAGCTTGACGAGCAGAACCTCGATGCGATCATCCTCGCCGAGGCGGGCCTACGACGTCTCGACCTGGCGTCGGCGATAACGGAACTACTCGATCCGCAATGGATGCTTCCGGCGGTGGGACAGGGTGCGCTGGGGCTTGAGTGCCGGACGGAGGACGTCGTCACGCACGGTTTGCTCGATCGTCTGAACGATGCGCCGGCGCGGCAAGCGGTGCTGGCCGAGCGTGCGTTTCTGCGCGGTCTGGGCGGCGGTTGTCTGGTTCCCATCGGCGCCAGCGCCCGCGTCGAGGGCGAACGCCTATCGCTGCGCGGCGTGGTACTCTCGCCGGATGGCGCCAAGCGCGTCGCGGCAGAGACGAGCGGAGCGGCTGTCGAGGCGGAGTCCATCGGACAGCAGCTTGCCGAGATGCTGTTTTCGCGCGGCGCACGGGAACTGCTTACGGCGTAGCACCCGGCGAGCGGCTCAGCAGAGGCATCAGATACGCCCGCACATAGGCCGGCTGAATGGTGCCGTAGTGCCGGCCGCGATTGCCGGTCCACTCGACCACCGGATCCCACGGATGCGAGCGCAGCTTGGCGTACAGCGCCTCGTCGCCGGGACAGGTCAAAATGGGCGTGAAGCCGACGCGGCCGGATGGGGCCGCCCAGCGGCGATCCGCCGTGCCGGTGATCGCCATGCCCGCTCCCAACGCTCCGATGTCTCTGCGGCTCACGAAAGCGTCGATGCCTTGACGGCTGCCGCGCAGGGCCGGTCGCAAGTCATAATCGTGCGCGACGGCCGGGGCCAACAGCACAATGCGTTCGATGGAGCCGGGCGGCGCCGCCTCGGCCGCGGCCAGCACGACGGCGCAACCGCTGCTGTGGCCGACGAGATAAACGGCGCGATCCGGACAACTCTGATGGAAGGCGGCGACGACTCCGGCGAGTCGGCGGCCTTCTTCGAGATGATTGCAGTGGTCGAGATGATCGGCGAGCATACGGCCGTAGCCGTGCGACCACACGAATGTCTCGATGCGCAGCGGAGCGCCGGTTTCACTCACGGCTTGACAAAGAGCGTTCGAGGTCGAGCGGAAATCGCCGGAGCCGTCGGCGACGAAGACCGTATCGGCGTTGGGTGCGAGACAACCGCAGCTGACCGGCTGACGGCTGCTGGCGCAGCCGGCCGCGAGCAGAACGCTCACGCAAACCAGTCGTGTACGCCAAAGCGTTCGCACAGCAACGTCCTCGCCGGAAGGGACGGAGGATACTCCATCCCATTGTAAGAAGGGTCCGCGCGGGGAAGACAGCTGGATAGGGAACCGCACGCCGATGGAACAGCGCGGGCCGGCGTTATGTCCGGCACAGGCGGCAAGGTTTACGAATGCTCGCCAAACTTCTTGAACGCTTGCATCTACACTCACGGTTCGAGGGCGGTCCGGCCGGTCAGACGGTGGAGCGACATCTTCGCCTCGCGCGTCAGACGGGCTGCCGGCGCTCCGTCCGCCAACGCTTGCAGATGATGTCGCGCTTCCTTGGAACCGATGGCTTCCAACACCTGCACCGCCCGAACCTGCCGCACCACTTCCGGCGAGCGCACGATCTGCGGGCCGGCCAACAGGGTTTCCACGCGCTTACGCAGCTCGGCCGACGGTTTGGTTTCGAGCGCTTTTCGCAGCGCCGGCTCGGCCTCTGAGCCGAGTTGCTCCAGCGCCCGCTGGGCGGCGTCGCGCACCGCGAATTGTTCACTGTCGAGATCCGCGATCAATCGACGCATCCGCTCCACATCTTCCTTCGCCGACCGCAAACGCTCGCGCAGAAACGCGACCGTCCGCTCGCGCCCCGACACCAGGGCATACAGGGCGGCGTGGCCCTTGCCGGCGTCGGCGGCGCCGAGTTCGGTCCACAGGCGGTTGAGATCGGCGGCGGTGAGTTCCTTCGGCGGGGGGCCGGCCCGGTGGGTGAAGTCGGCGGCGTCCCAGACGAGCGCCGTGCCGTCCGCCAGGCCACTGACCAGGCGCCGGCCAGCCGCGTCGAAGGAGAGCGAGCGGACCTTGGCTCCCTGGTCCGGGTAGCGGTGCAGTCGTTCGCCGGTTGCCACGTCCCACAATTGCAGGCCGACAGACCCATCGCCGCCGGAAGCGAGGATGCGGCCATTCGGCGAAAAGGCGAGGGCGATTTCCGGGCTGCCCGGTTTCAACTTGATCCGGCGGACTTCCGCTCCGGTGGCCAACTCCCAGAGGACGATGCTCGACAGGTAATCGTCGATCCCCTCCTTGGTCCGGCCGTGATGACACACTCCTGCCAACAGCCTGCCGTCCGGCGAGAAAACGGCCGGCCAGACGCCATCGCATTTGCCGTCGATGGAGAGGATTTCCTTGCCGGTGGCGACGGTGTGGACCCCGACGCGCGGTCCCTGATTTTGCGACACCCAAAGTTGGCCATCCGGCGAGAGGGTCCAAATACCATTCGCGCTCGTGGGAGCGTCGCGCCGAGTAATCCGCTCGCCGGTCGCCAGGTTCCAGACGGCAGTAAGGGCAGAGGGCTTGGAAGGTGCAAGCGCTTCCTCATACCAATGGCGAGCAAGCGCCGTCAACGTCTTGCCGTCGGAAGAAATCGCCAGGCTAGCGACTTGAATTGCTTCTTCCTTGCGCCGCGCATCTCCCGCGAGAGATAATTGACGCCACTGCTTACCGTCACTTCCATCGTGGAAACGGAGGACGCCCCCGTTATCGGCGACGATCAATGTCTTGCCGTCCGGGGTAAAGGCGAGAGCGACCACGTCGGCGCCCATCTTGGGGTCCGCGGGGATAGCGTACAGTTGCTCCCCCGTGGTTGCTCGCCACACGCGCGCGGCGGAATCATTGGCCGACGTGGCGACGAGCTTACCGTCGGGAGAGAAGACGGTGGCTCGAATGCCGGAGAAATGGCCGGCGCGCGGCTGAAGCTCCTTACCGCTGGCCGCGTCCCATAAGCGAATCTCGGCGTTTCGGCCGCGCGCGGCCACGGTTTTGCCGTCCGGCGAAAACCGCAACGACATCACATACCGTCCCTCCCAGTCGGCGTGCGCGATTTCCTTGCGTGTGACCGCGTCCCAAAACTGAACTCTCGTGAAACTCGCCGAAGCCAGCCTCTTGCCGTCCGGTGAAAAGGCAAGCGCTACGGCGTCGCGTTCCGGCACAATCTGGCCGCGTTTGTCGCCGCTGGAGACGTCCCATAACTCGATGGCGTGACTTCGGCCGGGGACGCCGAGCCGCGACGTCGCCAGGACTTTGCCGTCTGGTGAAAAAGCATAATCTGGGGTGTTACTGGTCATTACCTGAAACTTACGTCGCTCCTCGCCGGTCGCCGGATCCCAGAGATGTACCCAACCGGGCCTCTTCGTTACCAGTGTCTTGCCGTCCGGCGAGAAGTCGAGGACGGCGATATTGGTCTTGAGCGTGAGTTGCCGTAGCAGCCGCCCTGTGGATACCTCCCAGAAGCAGACTTTGTTGTCCGGCCCGCCGCCGGAAACGAGAGTCTTGCCGTCGGGAGAGAAGGTGAGCCGGAGTGCCTTACCGCCGGCCGGCACTTCGAGGCGTCGCACCATTTTTCCGGCGACCGTCTCCCACAGACCGATGGCTGTCGGATCGAACAGGGCGGAGGCGGCCACGAGTTTGCGATCCGGTGACAACTGGATGTCACCAGCTGCCCAGGCGATAGTCCGGAAGCGGCGCAGCGGTGCGCCGGTGGCCGCGTCCCAGACGTGGACGTAGCCATTGTCGCTGGCCGAGAAGAGGGTTTTTCCATCGGCGGAGAAAACGACGGGACCGCGAAATCCGCCACTGCGCAAGCGCACGGTGCCCAGACGCGCCAGGGCGCCCGGCGGCAGCACGTCACCAAATCGATCGGCGCGAGGTTGTGAACCACTCTCCGGCTTCGGTTGTTCCGCGTGTTGGCCGGCCCGTTCCGGTTCGACAATGGGTTTCGGATAGGCAAAAGCCGCGACGCCGGCGGCCGCGACGCCCGCCATCAGCACGACTACGATGACACGGAATTTCGTCACGATAAGAGATCGCATCGCCTGGCGCACCAGCGAGGCGACGGGAGCGGAAACCACTCCGGACGCCGGACGACCGGCGGCGAAGGCGAGCGCCGTGTGCAGAGTCCTCTCGGCCAGCGCGGCCGGTGCGGTCGATTCTCGGTCCAGCGCCAGGCCCGCGAGGAGGGCCGACAGCGTCACGCCTCGGCGCGCCAGGCGCTTGCGCAGCGCGTCCCGCGCTCGGCTGAGCGTGCCGGACACCGTGCCTTCCTTCCAACCCAACTGGCGAGCGGCTTCGGCCAGGCTCTTGCCCTCCAGCGAACACAGCACGAACGCGGCCCGCTGTTTTTGCGGCAAACGCTTGACCTCTTCCTCGAGGACCGCCAGCAGTTCGCGCCAGGCCGCCTCGCAGACGGGTTCCGCCGGAGCCATGCTCTCCCCCTTGCTCTCGCGTGCGCGCCGGACGGCCGTGTTCCGCCTGGCTCGCGTGGCGATGTGGTAGGCCGTGCCGTGCAGCCAACTCGCCACTGCCGTGCCCTTGCGGATGGAGCCGGCTTTGCGGGCTAGGACGAGGAAGGTCGCTTGAAAGGCGTCCTCGGCGTCCTGCTCGTGCCGCAGGACGTGGCGGCAGACGCCCCACACCATCCGGCCATGACGCCGCATCAAAGCGGCGAAGGCGGCTTCCTCGCGGCCGGCGGCGAACCGGGCCAGCAACTCGGCGTCGGAGAGGCTGCCGCTCTCCGGCGCGGCCCATTGGCGCAGATGTTCCAGGACCGCAGGCAGTTGTCCGCTGCTCATGGCGTCGATTCCCTTTGCCGGGCGTAGGTCTACGGTATATGGTCCCGCGCCGGAAGCCGATCCTACAACAAAGTTCCGAAAACGATGCGAAGAACACTGTTCGACCCTCGTTCCCAAGCTCTGCTTGGGAACGCACGGATGCGAAGCTCTGCTTCGCCGTCGGACATCTAACGTGGGAAGAAGGCGCGAAGCGGAGCTTCGCGGACGGCGTTCCCAAGCAGAGCTTGGGAACCAGAGGGAACACGACGCGAAGAACGCCGTTTGTGCCGGCTGTAACGCCGCATGGACGCCAAATCCGACCGTATCCAATCGAGAAGCGCTTGCATCTGAACCTGAACTGTTGTACCCTCTCTGGGTTGTGGTCCAGGTTCGTACACGGACGTGTCCCATGCCAGCCCCCTTTCCACCTCCCGGCATCAAAGTCCTGAGCATCGGCGAGTTGACGCGCGCCCTCAAGGGCATGTTGGAGGAGACGCACGCCAACGTCTGGGTCGAGGGCGAGGTGTCGAACCTGTCGCGGCCGAGTTCCTACGGCCATCAATACTTGACGCTCAAGGACGACGAGGCGCCCTTGAAGGCGGTGCTGTATCGGGCCATCGCCCTGCGCATGCGCTTCGATCTGCGTGACGGCATGCGCGTCATCGCGCGCGGCCGGCTGACGCTGTACATGCCGCGCGGCGAATATCAGCTGCTTATCGAGGAGATCCAGCCCAAGGGCATCGGGCCGCTGGAGTTGGCGTTTCGTCAGTTGAAAGAAAAGCTGTCACTGCGGGGCTATTTCGATCCGAAACGAAAGCGAAAGCTGCCGCGCATCCCGCGCCGCATCGTGCTGGTGACAAGCCAGAGCGGTTCGGCGGTGCGCGACATGCTCGAAATCCTGTCGCGGCGCTGGCCGGCGGCGGAAGTGTGGATCTGTCCGGTCCACGTCCAGGGCGAAGGAGCTGCCGCCGAGGTCGCCGAGGCGATCGGCACGCTCAATCGCATCGCGGCGGAGGGCAGGGCCATCGACGTGCTGATCGTCGGACGCGGCGGCGGCAGCCTCGAAGATTTGTGGACCTTCAACGAGGAATGCGTCGCGCGGGCGATCTTTCACTCGCGCATTCCGGTCGTTACCGGCATCGGCCACGAGGACGATTTGACCATCGCCGACATGGTCGCCGACTTGCGGGCGTTGACGCCCAGCGAGGCCGCCGAGAAGATTGTGCCCGACCGCGCCGCCGTCCTCGATTGGCTGACCGGACTGGAATCGCGTTTCCGCACCGACCTGCGGCGTCGTTTGGAGACGGCGCGGTCGAGCTTGGCGGAGCTGGCGCGCCGGCCGTGCTTCCGCCGCCCGCTCGAACGCCTCCGCCAAGAGGAAGAACGCCTCGACGATTGGAGCGAGCGTTTGCAGCGCGCCATGCAGCGCCGCGTCGAACAGATGCACGAGCAACTCAAGGGACGGGCGGCGCGGCTGGAATCGCTCAGTCCGCTGAACGTCTTGGCGCGCG
>DATBGU010000408.1:0-15043 GCA_036557825.1 Gemmataceae bacterium | reverse complement strand
CTCCGGAGCCGCCTGCGCGTGTTCAGCCCGCTCCTCGTCGTCGTCTTCTTCATGCTCCTGGTCCTGTTCCTGGGCGACCCGAGCCGCGTGTTCCGGCACCACGGCGACTGGCTCGGCGGCGGCCTGCTGGCCGCGAACATGGTGATCGCGCTGGGCTGCGCCGCCCTGGTCTGGGCGCGGCGCGACCTCTCCCTGACCACGCTACGCGTGATCGAGCTCCTCCTCTTCGGCGTGGCCGCGGCGGTGTTCGCCCGGCAGCGCTACGCGGCGCTGACGCACGGCGCGGACGGGCCCTGGGAGGGGCCGGGCCAACGCGACATGTTCCTGTTGCAGATGACGCTGATCAACAACAGCCTCTGGAACTTCGCGATCATCTGCTACGGCGTGTTCATCCCCAACACCTGGCGGCGCTGCGTCCTGGTGGTCGCCGTGCTGGCGCTGGCCCCGGTCACGATCACGCTGCTCGCCGGGCTGGGGGAGCCCGCCGTCGGCCGGCAGCTCGGCTTCCTGCTGAGCGTCACGGCCCTGGGCCTGCTGGTCTCCCTGGCCCTGGCGGTCTTCGGCTCGTTCAAGATCAGCACGCTGCAGGGCGAGGCGCTGGCGGCGCGGCAGCTCGGGCAGTACGTGCTCAAGCAGCGCCTCGGGGCCGGCGCCATGGGCGAGGTGTACCTCGCCGAGCACCGCCTGCTCAAGCGCCCCTGTGCGGTCAAGTTGATCCACGCCGAGAACGCCGGCGACGCGGCGGTGCTCCGCCGCTTCGAGCGCGAGGTCCGGGCCACCGCGCAGCTGACGCACCCCAACACAGTCGAGATCTACGATTACGGCCACGCCGAGGATGGCACGTTCTACTACGTCATGGAGTATCTGCCCGGGTTGGACCTTGACGACCTGGTGAGGCGCTACGGCCCGGTGCCGCCGGCGCGAGTGGTCCATTTCCTCCGCCAACTGTGCGGCGCCTTGCAGGAGGCGCACGCCGCCGGGCTGGTCCACCGCGACATCAAACCGGGCAATGTGCTCGTGTGCCGGCACGGCGGCCTTCACGACGTGGCCAAGTTGCTGGATTTCGGCCTGGTACGGGCGGCCGGCGCCGGGGACGACCCAACCCGGCTGACCGCCTGGGGGGCCGTGTTGGGGACGCCGGCGTACATGGCGCCCGAGCAAGCGCGGCGGGCGGAGGCCGCCGACGCCCGCAGCGACCTGTACAGCCTCGGGGCACTGGGGTACTTCCTGCTGGCCGGCCGGCCGCCGTTCCAGGGTGGCACAGCCCTGGACGTGATGCTGGCTCACGTCCAGGAGCCGGTGCCCCCGCTGGCAAACGCCCCGACCGACCTGGAAGCGGTGCTGCGCCGCTGCCTGGCCAAGGCGCCGGCGAATCGTTTTCCTGACGCCGGCAGCCTGGACGAGGCACTGGCCGGCTGCATGTGCGCAGGCGAATGGACGGAAGCGCGGGCGCGGGCCTGGTGGCAGGAGTACCGGCCGCCGAGCCCGGGGTCATTGGACAGCGCGCCCAGTGAGGGAGTGCAGTGATCCAGCGGCCGGAGGTACCCGTCTGCCGGCGCGGCCGTCCCGAAAGTCATCGACCACTGCCGGTGCGCCCGGCGGTCTAATCGACCAGGTGGGTCACGGATTCGTCATGCCGACTTCCTCGAAATACTGTACCATGTGGGCGACCGTCAGCAACCGTTGATGAAGGTGCTCGACTTCTTGCGACGGCAACTCGCGCTGCTGGCGATCCGCCTCCACGGCGGCGATCATCCGCTGTGAAGGGCGTCGGCTCATGGTGTCGGGATGAATCGCAGCTTCTGAAAGTCCTTCATCAGCCGGAGCAGCATCTCCTCGGTGTCGACGACCTCGTGGAACCCGAACCGCCGGGCCTTGGTCGTGTCCGACATCACGTCATACTCGATGTTGAAGATCGCTTCCCCGAAGGGCCAAGCCGCAGCATCCTGGAAGGAGTAATCCAAGAGGTTATGCTTCTGGACCATGCTTCGCCACAGGGGCTCCTTGTCCGACATGAACTGGGTGAGCGGCAGACGCTGCGGCGGCGCCAGGGGGAGCCGGAAGAACTCCGCCAGGCGCGGCCAGAGGTATTCCCAGCGGTGGAAGTCGCCGTTGGTGATATTGAAGGCCTCGCCGTCGCAGCGGTCGGTCTCCGCGGCCCAGACAGCGGCCCTCGCCAGCAAGTCGGCGTCGGTCATCTCCATGAGGGTTCCGTACGCCCGGGCCGAACCCGGGTAGCGCAGGGGCAGGCCGAGTTCGCGGCAGAGCGATGCGTAAACGGCGATGACCGTGGCCATGTTCATCGGGTTGCCCACCGCGAAGCCGCAGATGCACGAGGGGCGCAGCGCGGCCCACGACCAGCCCCGGCGGGCGGAGTGGGCCTTGAGGTAATCCTCCTGGTCGTAGTAAAAGTTCGGCGGCATGTGGCGGGGATCCTGCTCCCGGGCCGGCGTCTTGTAGGGACCCAGGTGGGCGCCGTAGTACTTCGCCCCTTCCATGAGCACGACCTTCCGCAGCCAGCCCGACGAGCGCTCGACGGCCTCCACCGTATGCTGTAGCATCGCCAGGTTGAGCCCTACCTCCTCGAAGGGGCTCGGCCGCATCTGTAGCGCCGTATAAAAGACGTGGGTGATGTCGCGGAACTCGTCCAGGCGCCGCTCGACATCCGCCCGGTCGAGTAAATCGACCGCCAGGAAGCGGGCCGGTGTCGGATAGTCGGGGGTCCGACGCGACAGGCCGATGACCTCCCAATCGCCCAGCCCGGTCAGGTAGTTGACGATCGCCCGACCGCTCACCCCCAGCGCCCCAGCGACCACGGCTTTCTTGCGCGCGGGTCCGACATGATGTTGCTGCGTCATCGAGTCCTCCTGGGGAACGAAGGCAACGGACCTGTCGAAAGGGTAACGACGAGGAGAGCCAAGGAGACATCGCTTGACCTTGCCGTGACCGGGCAGCCGAGAAACGGCGCTATGGGTTGCGGGGGCCATGGCCTACCGACGTGCCGACACCATCTTCTCTAGGAGAAGTGAATAGGCACGGCCAGATGGCGACCGCGGTGTTGCGGACCGAAGCGGGTTGGGGAGGGTTTGATTGGTTGGCGAAGTGGGCCTTCTTCGACAGCACACCGATGCTCTTGGCGTTCGAGAAGCCAAGAGGGTGGACCCCGGCGGAGTATCTCGTATGGGCGGAACAGAACCGTCAGCATTGGAACATGCTGGAACGTGAGCGGAGTTGGTGGCGGTGTGTCCCGGAACTTCAACGCTTTGTTCCAAAAGCCGTCGAACTCTAGCCCCTCCGTGCGCCGTCCGAAGATTGCCGTTGCCCGCTCCGGGCGAACTGCTATGGTACGCCGCACACCTCGGCTACGTCCTGTCCTCCAATCTCGTTACCCTCGCCCTTCGGAACGGAGAAGATACGAATGCCCATACGCTTTGCGATCGCCTCGCTTACAGCGGTCCTCTCGCTCGCGCCGGTGCTGGCCGGCCCCTGTCCCGTCGCCGAGACGTGCCCCCAAGGGAGCGTGGCCCTGGAAGTGAGATGCATCACCATCGGCGAAGAGTTCTTTGAACGCATCGGCGTCGATTTCTCCAGCGACGGCAAGAAGGTGGACGTTGTGGAGAAGGGTGAGGAGATGCGCAAGCTCCTCGATAGTTCCGGCAAACAGCCGATTTTCCTCGACGAGAGCCAGATGCGAAAGCTTCTTGAGACTCTCCAGGGAGACGCACGGAGCAACATTCTCCAGGCACCGAAAATCATCGTTTCGGATGGCAAGGAGGGCAGCGTTCGTTGCATGAAGCAACAGTTTTTCGTGACCGGCCTCAGCGCTGTCCGGCAAGGCGAACAACTCGCCGTGTGCCCCAAAACCGAGACGTTCTCGACAGGCTTCGCGTTGACGGTTCAGCCGACAATCCGGAAGGACCGGCGTGGGGTCGCCGTCAAAGTGAAAACCGCCGTCACCAGCCTGGACGACGAGAAGCCCGCGCTGTTCCCCGTCGTCGTGCCCGTGACGCCGGTGAACAAGGAGAGCGGCAACGGCAATGCGAAAAAGCCGATCGCGCTGACGCAGTACATCCAGCAACCCCGATTTACCACGCTATCCATGCAGGGAGAGTTAACGATCCCCGATGGCGGCACGGCGCTGCTCGGGGGCTGGAAGCGCGTCAGCGAGGGACGGAATGAATTTGGCCCACCCGTGCTGAGCAAGGTTCCCTATGCGAACCGCCTGTTCAAAAACGTGGGCTACGCCAAGGTGACGGAGAACGTCCTCGTGATGGTCACGGCGCGAATCATTCTGCACGAAGACAAGGAAACCACCAAGGCCGGCCCCGCTTGTGAGAAACAAATCGCCGAGTTGATGAAGCAGTTCAACGAACTCTTCCGGTCAGGCAAATATCGAGAAGCCGAAGCCTGCGCCTCACGCGCGCACGAGTTGGCGCCGGATGATCCGATGCCTTGGGCGGCGATACAGATCGCTCGCGTGCAGCAAGAGAAAGCTGCGCCCGCTTGCAACAAGGGCGGTTCCTCATGCTCCGCGATCACTCCCTGCGCAGCTCAAAGCAGCTTCACCGACCCCGAAGTGACAAAAATGGCGGAGAAACTGGTGAAGGTCCTGACGAAGTATCATCAGGCATGTTCCGCCGGTCGGCTCGACGAGGCTCGGAAACTCGCGCGCCAAGCCCTGGAGATCGATCCAACCTGTTTTAGCGAGCATCCCGTGTTCGAGGATTTCGGCTTCTCCCTACCGCATCCAAAACGGTAGCCCTACTGCGAAAAAACGAACCGTCGAAAGGATTCGCCATCCTCTCGACGGTTTCGCGTTTGCGGACCCCCCTCACGAATCGAGATCGTACGCCTTCCGCAGCCAGTTCCGTACCTCGTCGTCGATTTCCTCCGGCGTTGTTATCGGGATGCGATGCGTGATGCGGTCCTTTTTGGCGAAACCGCCAGTGTCCAGGAGTCGCCCGGTCGCCGGGGTGTCGCGCAAGGCGAAGCCGAGGTCGATGCGTGTCCGCGTCGTCGGCTTGATCTCCGCGAAGACGTGACGGCGGTAAAGCGGCACAATTGTCTTGCAAGGACAGGCCCGCACATCCTCGCCTTGTTCCAGGCCGAGCAACAGCAATCGTTCGTAAAGCGGATACAGACCGCTTTTCGGTCCGGCGAACATCGCGGCGACGAGCGCTTCGGGATCGTAGGCTTCTTCTTCGCCGCCGGCACGCTCGGCGATCAAGTGCGCGGTCGTGTCTCCCAGGCCGTGCTGTTTCTTCAGCCAGGCCACGCGCTCTTTCGTGGTCTCCAGCTTGGTTTTCGCCACCAGTCGAAACCATTCGTCCAGCGATTTGCCGGTCTTCTCCGGCAAGTTGGCGAGGATCGTGTTGGTGTACGCGACTGCGGGATGGACGCTGTACAGCGATTTCCGGCCCGCGAGAAGCGATTTGTGGGACATTGACCGTCCTCCGGCCCCAGGTGACAATAGGCGACATCTTAAGGAAAGATCGGCTCCATTACGAGGTTGACCGAGAAAAAGATCCCCCGCTTCCACAACTTGCGGGCACTATCAGGATGAACGCACGGTTGGAAGGAGGATCACGCACATGGCGCCAACAACCGCTCAACTCATCCGCCGGCATCTCCACCAACTCGCGACCGGCAACGCTAACTCGCTGCCGGACCACGAACTGGTGCGGCTCTTCGTCCTGACGCGCGATGAGCGTGCCTTCGCGGCGTTGGTCGATCGACACGCGGCGATGGTGCTGGGATTGTGCCGCTCGATCTTGCACAACGGTCACGACGCCGAGGACATTTTCCAGGCTGCTTTTCTCGTGCTCGCCCGCAAAGCCGCTTCCCTCCGCAAAAGCGAATCCGTCGGTAGTTTCCTGTATGCGGTCGCCTATCGGCTGGCCCGGAAAGCGCGTATCCGCGACGGCAAACGGCGTCAGCGCGAACGGCAGGCGGCGCCGCGCGAAGCGACGCCGATGGACGATGTGACCTGGGGCGAGCTGCGCGGCGTCCTGCACGAAGAGGTGAGCCGGCTACCGGAGAAGTGCCGGGCGGCTATCGTGTTGTGCTACTGGGAGGGCCGCACCCACGAGCAGGCGGCACAGCAACTCGGTTGCGCGCGCGACACGGTCAAGGATCGACTGGAGCGCGCGCGTGAGCTGTTGCGGACGCGACTGGCGCGTCGCGGTCTGGCTCTGCCGGCGGCGTGGTTCGCTGTCTCGCTAGCGGGCGGCACGTCGTCGTCGGCCGTCCCGACTGAACTGTTGCAAGCGACGGTACGCGGGGCGATGGTTTTCGCGATGGGTGGATTGCCTTTGGAAATCGTTTCCGGCGACGCCATCGTTTGCGCCAGGCGGTTTTTGCAGACGATCTTTCTCGGCAAACTCAAATACGCCGTAGCCCTGATGCTGATGCTCGGCGTGCTGGGCGGCGGAGCAGGCTGGGTTATTCTTCAGAAACCATTCACCGAGGCGCCGGGGGCAAAGCCGAAAACCTCCGAAAAGCTGGACGAACAGCCGCTCGCAGCGAAGCAGAGGCCGAAACGCGACGAGGGAGCTAACGATCCGCTGCCGCCTGGCGCCGTCGCGCGTTTGGGCACCCTGCGCTTCCGCCACGGCGATCCTATCCAGGACATCTCCCTCGGCGCGGACGGCAAGAGCATCGTTTCCGCGGCCGGGAAGTTCGTACATATCTGGGAATTGGCGACCGGCAAGGAACGAGGTCGCCTCGCCTTCGAGGTTCCGGTGCCGTGTGTCGCCTGTTCGTCGGATGGCAAGCTCCTCGCTGCCGGATGCGAGGACGGCACGATACGCCTGTGCGATGCCGCGACACAACGCGAGGTCCGCCGTTGCGACGCCCACAAGGGCCGAGATCGCGATTGGCGTGGACCGAGCGGTGTCGCGCGTTTGCAGTTTACCCCCGACGGCCGGCAACTCGTATCCACCGGCTCTGACCTGGCGATCCGCCTGTGGAGCACTGCCACCGGCGAGCAAGTCCACGAAATCGGTCGCTTCCGCTCGGTCGGAGGTCTGGACCTATCGCCCGACGGCAAGATTCTGGCCGGTGTGGTGAAGGAGGGCGAGACGTGGACGATCCGGCTATGGGAAATCGCCACCGGAAAGGAACGCGACCGCTTACCGCGCCTGGGCGCGCACCCGGTCGCGGTCGCTTTTTCGCCCGACGGCAAAACGCTGGCCGCGACGGTCGGCGAGGACGACTGGAACAAGCCCAGCGTCATCAAGTTGTGGGACATGGCCGAAATGAAGGAAATCCGCACCCTGCGAGGGATCAAGGGTTGGGTGGGGCGGCTTACCTTCTCGCCCGACGGCAAGACGCTGGCCTCGATAGGCTCAAGCGGCGGCGCCCTCCTGTGGGACGTGAAGACCGGCGAGAGGATGCGTTCCCTGGAGGTGGGTTTCTGTGTGCTGATGTTCAAAAACCTCTTCCTTCCAGACGGAAAGACGCTGGTATCCTACGGTCAGGAGCACACTCTGCGATTCTGGGACGCTGCCACCGGCAAGGAAGTGCGGACTTCGGACGGGCCTCAATGGTGGATCGGCGCCGTCAGCTTCTCACCGGACGGCCGACTGCTGGCCAGCGCGTCGGCGGACGGACTCATTCAACTGTGGGACGCCTCCACTCGGAAAGAAATGCGCCGCTTCACGCACGGCAGCAGGCTGGCCGGATTGCCGTTCTCGCCCGATGGCCGGTTCCTGGCCTCGGCCAGCATGTTCGTTCCAGAGGTCCGCATCTGGGAGACCGCCAGCGGCAAGGAAGTGCGGCAGTTCCGGACGCTCACGTACAACACCTGCCTGGCTTGGTCTGGCGACGGCAAAACCCTGGCGACGTGGAGCCGGGAGGACCGCCTCGTCCATCTGTGGGACGCGGCCACCGGCAAGGAGGTGCATCGCCTGGGACCGATCGCCGAGTGGGTCAATGCGGTGGAGTTCGCGCCGGATAGCCGAACGCTGGCCGTCGGCGTCGCGGAACATCCCGCATTGGCCGGCAACAGTGGGCGCGGCAAGGAAAACCTCCTGCTGTGGGCGACCGACACCGGCAAGCTGCTGCGCCGTCTGAAGGAGCCGGCCGGCATCCGCTGCCTCGCCTTCGCGCCCGACGGCCGGACCATCGCCGCGGGCGGCATGGATCGAGCCATTCACCTGTGGGAGACGGCGTTCGGCGAGAAGCGGCTCTCGCTGAAGAACGGCGAGGAGATCACATCGTTGGCCTATTCGTCGGACGGCAAGTTGCTTGCTGCCGTGAATAACCTCACCTCGACGCGACTCTCTTCGGACGGCACAACCGGCGTCGCCCACGTCGGCAAACCTGACCGCCCGCGCGTTCGCCTCTGGGACGTGGCTGCGCGGGAGGAGCTTCCCTCCCTGCAAGGCCATCAGGGAGCGATCACTTCGTTGGCCTTCTCGCCGGACGGCAAACTGCTGGCCACGGCGAGCAACGACACGACGGTCTTGCTGTGGGACGCGACCCGGCTGAAGGCGCGCGGCCCCGCAAGCGAAACACTACGACCTGATCGGATCGAATCGCTGTGGGAGGATCTCGCCGGCGCGGATGCCGATAAAGCGTATCGCGCCATCCATAGCCTCGCCAGCGATCCGAAGGGGAGTGTGGACTTTTTGAATCGCCGCATGAAGCCGGTCCCGGCCGCCGATCCGAAGCGCGTGGCCCGTCTGGTGGCCGACCTCGACAGCGCGGAATTCGCCGTCCGTCAGCAAGCGATGCGCGAACTGGAAAAACTCGGCGACAGCGCCGCGACGGAACTGCACAAGGCGCTCGTCAATAAACCGTCGCTGGAGGTCAAACGTCGGATTGAGTCCGTGCTGGAGAAGGCGAACGGACCCGAACCTCTTCGCACGACGCGCGCGTTGGAAGCGCTGGAGATGATGAACACGGTGGAAGCACGCGAACTGTGTGCAGTGTTGGCCGGCGGCGTCAGCGAGGCGCAACGGACGCGCGAAGCGAAGGCGACGCTGCAACGCATGAAGCGAAGGTAGGCTGCGACGCCGTACTATTTGGGTTTTCGTGTCGCGTGGCAGCCCGAAGCGCCAGCGAGGGCCGCGAGAATCGTTCCCACGGAGGAGAATGAAAGCGCTTCAATCGGCCGAGAAAAAGATCCTCCCCTTCCACTGCTTGCGGGCACTATCATGGTGGACGCACGGTTGGAAGGAGGATCACGCACATGGCGCCAACAACCGCTCAACTCATCCGCCGGCATCTTCATCAACTCACAACCCGCAACGACAGTTCGCTGCCGGACCACGAACTGGTGCGTCTCTTCGTCCTGACGCGCGATGAGCGTGCCTTCGCGGCGTTGGTCGATCGGCACGCGGCGATGGTGCTGGGATTGTGCCGCTCGATCTTGCACAACGGTCACGACGCCGAGGACATTTTCCAGGCTGCTTTTCTCGTGCTCGCTCGCAAAGCCGCTTCCCTCCGTAAAGGCGAATCCGTCGGCAGTTTCCTGTATGCGGTAGCATACCGGCTGGCACGGAAGGCGCGTGTCCGCGACGGCAAACGGCGTCAGCGCGAACGGCAGGCGGCGCCGCGCGAAGCGGTTCCGATGGATGATGTGACCTGGGGCGAGCTGCGCGGCATCCTGCACGACGAGGTGAGCAAGCTGCCGGAGAAGTGGCGGGCTGCGGTCGTCCTGTGCTACTGGGAGGGCCGCACCCACGAGCAGGCGGCGCAACAACTCGGTTGCGCGCGCACCACCGTCAAGGATCGTCTAGCGCGCGCGCGTGAGCTGTTGCGGACGCGACTGGCGCGTCGCGGTCTGGCTCTGCCGGCAGCGTGGTTCGCTGTCTCGCTGGCGGGCGGCACGTCCTCGGCGGCCGTCCCGACTGAACTGGTGCAAGCGACGGTGCGCGGAGCGGTCCAATTCTCGACGGGTGGCTTGCCAGCGGAGATCGTTTCCGCTCAGGCTGTCACCTGCGCCCGCAGCACCTTGCAGACGATGTTCCTGGGCAAACTCAAACTCGGTGTGCTGCTGGCGCTGTTGCTCGGTGTGATCAGCGGAGGCGCCGGATGGGCCGTCCTCCAAAAACCACCCGCCGAGGCGCCGTTCGCGCAGACGAAACCGCCGCTCAAGAGCGCCGAGCAGCCGCTCCACGCCAAACAGGTGGAAGCACGCCGCGACAGCCAAGGCGATCCCTTGCCGCCCGGCGCTCTGCTGCGTCTGGGAACGATCCGTTTTCGGCCCGGCGGTCAGGTGCAATCGCTCGCCTTCTTACCGGGCGGCAAAGCCATCGTCTCAACAGGTTTCAAGGGCATTTACTTCTGGGACGCCGCGACGGGCAAGGAACTGCGGCGGATCAAGCTGTCCAGTGAGGGGGTTGGCCCTTTCACGCTATCGTCCGACGGGAAGATCCTGGCCGCCCTCTGCGAAGGAGCGATCCAGTTGTGGGAGGCGAGCACGGGGAAGGAGTTGCACAAGCTGGAAACCAACGCGACTTGTCTGGCCTTCTCGCACGATGGACGGAAGCTTGCCTCCGCTGACCAGAAAATCACGCTCTCTATCTGGGACTGGCGCGACAAGAAGGAAGAGCGGCGCATTCCCTCGAAACAATGGCGGATCGAGCGCGTCGGCTTCGGGCCGGACGACCGATCCGTCTATGCGTGGGACTATCAAAATCTGTCCACGTGGGACGTCGCTTCGGGGGAGCCGCTCCAGCCATTTCGCTATCCCGACCCCAAAAAAATTGGGGTGTTCAGCACTTACCTCGATCGGCTGGTGCTGTCACCCGATGGCAAACGAGTGGCGCGGAGCATCTTCAAGCAACCTGTCCGCGTGTATGAGGCCGGCACCTGGAGTGAGCTACAACATTTCCAGGCCGGCAAGGTTCGCGTCGAGGCGTTCACGCCGGACGGCCAAGGACTGCTCGTCTCCGGCGAGGAGGGGACAATCCTGTGGGACGTGACGCGCGGCAAGGAGATGTACCGGATCGCCGATGGAGGTGTTCCGGCCTTCTCCCCGGACGGTCGCGTTTTGGCCCTGTGCGGGTATTGGGATGGTGCGATCTGCCTGTATGACGCCGTCACCGGCAAGCGTCTCCGTCCGCTACCCGGCCACGAAGGTTCCGTCGATGCTCTCGCCTTTTCGCCGGACGGACGCTCGATCGCCACGCGCGCCTTCTCCGATGGCAAGGTACATCTTTGGGACGCTCGCACCGGCAAGCCGCTGTACGTCTTCAGCGGACCAGCCACGCACGAGACCCAGGGTTACTCCCTCGCCTTCGCGCCGGACGGCGCCAGCCTCGCGTGGGGAGACTGGGGTGGCCGAATCTACCTGGGCGATTCGCGCACCGGCCGCGAGTTGCACCGCTGGATCGTGGATAAGGAAGTTCGGGCGGTCCAGTCCGTGAGGTTTTCGCCGAATGGTCGCTCTTTGTCCACGGCGAGCTACTCCGTCGGCAAACACCCGGGGGATTCTTCTCGATCTCTGCTGCTCCAAACCTGGGAGGCGGCGACCGGAAAAGAAATCTCCCGCTTCGAGACCGCCTTCCGAATGGAGGGCGATCCACCCGTCGTCTCCCACGATGGCAAGATGGTCCTGATGAACGAAGGCGGACGATGGACGTTGCGCGACGCGATCCGCGGTCGGGAACTGGCTCGACTGCAAATAGCGGATACGATCGGCCGCCTATGGTTTTTCGCTTTTTCTCCCGACGACCGAACGCTCGCCGGCTCAACGCTCCAGAACAACCAGACGACACTGCGGCTGTGGGAGACGGCCAGCGGCGCGGAGTTGTTGACCATTCCCGTTCAGGGTTCCTCGGACGGCCGCGTTGCTGTCTCTTCCGATGGCCGTTTGTTGGCCCTGGGAGGTTCCGAGTCCATCCGCCTGTGGGACGTGGCCACGGGGCAAGAGGTGTTGCAATTGCGCGGCCACGGCATGACGGTGCATTCCCTTCGCTTCGCGCCGGACGGCAAGACCCTGGCTTCGGGGCTGTCGGATACCACCGTGCTGATTTGGGATCTCGCGCCTCTGGGACCGCGTGCCGCGCCGTCCGATCCGCGCGAACTGGTACAACTGTGGAACGATCTCGGCAGCATCGACGGTCCGAAGGCGTATCGCGCCCTCTGGTCCCTGGCGGCCGGCGAGCGAAGCATCGACCTGTTCCGCAAGCATCTACGGCCGGCGACCGAAGCGGAAACGGCCGAACTGCGGCAGCTTCTCGACGATTTGAACAGCGATCGCTTCCAGACGCGTGAACGCGCCTCTAAGGAATTGGAACGTCGCCGTGCCGAGGCGGGTCCAATCTTGGAACAAGCCCTCGCTGCAAAGCCCGCGCTCGAAGTCCGCCGCCGCATTGAGAACATCCTTCGCCGGCCGCGACGGCTCGAATCGCCGGAACTGCTGCGCCGCTTGCGGGCCGTGCAGGTGCTCGAACGCCTGGCCACGCCGGAGGCTCGCCAACTCCTCGACGCTATCGCGCAAGGAGAGCGGGGCGCCCTGCTGACACGCGAAGCGAAGGCAGCGCTGCAACGCATCAAGCCAAGGCCAGCTGCGTCGCCGTAGCTTTATGGGTTGTCGTGCCCTTACGCCCCAATGAGAAGCACGCGCACGTCCATGACGTTCGTTTGCGTCAAGCCCGTCTTGAGGAGGTCGCCGGTCGCTTCAAAAAAGGAGTAAGCGTCGTGGCGCGCGAGGTAGTCGGCGGGGTCGAGTCCGGCCTGCGAGGCTCGCCGTAAGGTGCCTTCGTCGGCGAGGGCGCCGGCGGCGTCAGTGGGTCCGTCCTCGCCGTCGGTGCCTCCGCTGAGAACCACGACGCGATGCAATCCGGCCGCTCCGAGATGCAGCGCCGCGGCCAGCACGAATTCCTGATTGCGCCCGCCGCGACCGTGCTGGGGTGTCAGCGTCACGGTCGTTTCGCCACCGGACAGCAGACACATCGGCGGACGCATGGGCTGCCCATCGGCGCGGATGCTTCGGACGATGCCGGCCAATACGATGGCGGCTTGCCGCGTCTCGCCCTCGATGAAGGAGCCGAGGTTTAGCACGGTGTAGCCGAGCGCCTCCGCGCGTTGCCGGGCGGCGGCGAGCGCCCGGTGGTTGTTGCCGAGGATCATGTTGTGGACCGACGGCGGCAGCGTCTTGAGCGTCTCGCCGATGAGTCCATCCCGTCCGCGTTCGAGGTGCGTCACCACGGCGGCCGGCACACGCTCCCGTAATGCGTAGCGGCCCAGAACAGCCAGGGCGTCGGCGAAGGTGGTCGGATCGGCGGCGGTGGGTCCGGAGGCGATCACGTCGAGCGGATCGCCGATCACGTCGGAAATGATGAGGCTAAAGAGTGGACGCGCACCGAACGCCTGGGCGAGTCGTCCGCCCTTGATCGCGGAAAGATGTTTGCGGACGCAGTTCATCTCGTTGATGGTGGCGCCGCAGGCATGCAAGAGTGTGGTAACGTGTTGCTTGTCTTGCAGCGTGACGCCTTCCACCGGTGCCGGCAACAAGGCGGACCCGCCGCCGGACAAGAGACACAAGCCGACATCGTGCGGCCCCGCCGAGGCGACGAGATCGAGCATGGCCCCCACGCCGGCGACGCCTTCGGCGGTCGGCTGATTGCTACCGGCGGGACGAGCGCCATGCAGACGGATGGCGTGCATCGGCCGCACCGTCTCGGCGGGCACATTGACGATGCCGACGACTTGATCCAACCGATTCGCCAGCGCCGCCTCGACGCCGGCTGCCATCGCCGCGCCCGCCTTGCCGCCGCCGACGACGAGAATGCGTTCCGCTGCCGCCAGCACCGGTGGCGGATTCGTCAGGGCGGCGCGCACCAGGTCGAACGGATCGGCGGCGGTGACAGCGGCTTGCCAGATGCCGCGGGCGTGTTCGCGCAAACAAGCTGAAGAATCCGTCATGATTCGTGCCTGGTCTCGATTTGAGGTTGTTTCACTTTGTCTCAGTGGTTTAACATATGAACCACAAGAACAACCGGCGTTGGAGCGGACATAAACGGTTTCGCTCCAACCGACAAGGAGGTCAGCCATGCGATACATCACCCTCGTTCTCGCTGTCGCCCTCGTGGCAGGGACCGCCGAAGCGCGTGCCGACATAGTCCTTTACAACATGACCGGCACTATTACGTCCGCACTCAGCCCCCCTCCTTTCAACGGCGACGGTGCGGCCTACGCCGTGGGCGATCACCTTTCCTGGGCGCTATGGCTTGACCGCACTTCCCCAATGACTAGCTCCACGAGCACTTCGATTTCTTACAGCCAGCCCACTTTCGCTAAAATACAAGTTTCCTTAATTCCCGGCATATTCGATCCGGCACATGGAAGTGCTAACTCCTTCGGGACAGTCGCAACGGTGCAGCCAATAACTCTGAGCAACTCCCCGGCCGGACACTTTTCCGCTGGCGAGATCGCCAGCAACAGTCAGCTTGCCCTTTCCCTCGCGGTCAATGGCTCATTGCCATCATTGAATCTGGCAAACCTGCAACTCAACAAGATACCATTCCTGTTGGGCAAGGGTTCCGGTTCTACCATAAGCTGGCAAGCACCAGTCCCCAACGCGGAAGGAGTCGAACACCTCATCGGCTTCACTGCCTCCGTGAACTCTATATCCGGCCCAGTGGCGTACGCTCCCGAACCGGAATCGCTCACGCTGTTCCTCCTGGGCGCTGCCGGCCTGGCCACACGCGGCCTGCGTCGCCGCTTGCAAGTCGCAATGAGAAGTTGAATACCCGCCCAATCCAGGGCAGACACCATCGCTCGATTCCGTTCCAACCAGCAAGGAGGCCAGCCGTGCATCGATCCCTTTACGTTGCCTTCGCCCTTGTCCTCATGGTAGCAACCACCCAAGCCCGCGCCGATATGGTCACATACACCATGACGGGAACCATCTTGCAGACTTGGCATCCCTTTAACTCATATACGAGCGCTTAGAGCCACTAACAGAATGACTGTTCCAGGAACCGATAGCATATAAGACTGAGGCCGAGATTGAGAAAAGCATATTGCATCTCCAGCGTCTTCTCGGTCACCCAGCGCAGCTTGCGAAAACTGTGCCCCCATGATAACG
>DATBGU010000407.1:0-59662 GCA_036557825.1 Gemmataceae bacterium | reverse complement strand
TAGGCAGAGGGAGACAGCGGGGGGTAAACTGAGGGGCATGGAGACAGCCAACGAAAATCTGGCGCATGCCCCCCGACAGGATCTCGTGTGGCTGGCCCGGCTCTTGCTGGAACTGGCCCAAGAGCGGTCCCTGGAGGGCGTGCTGCGAAAGGCCATCGACGCGGCATTGGCGGTCCCCGGCGTGGCCCTGGCCCGGGTCTATCTCCTGGAGCCCGGCGACATCCTGCACGCCGTGGTCAGCGGGGGCCGTGAGCTGCACAGGGCAACGGAGCAGTGGCTCAGGCAGGAGGATGATTACCGGCGGATCCCCCTGGGGGTCTACCCGGCCGGCCGAGCGGTAAGCAGGGGCGAAACCGTCGTGGGCCGCAAAGGGCAGGGCGAGGGCTGGATCGCCGACCCCGCCCTAGCGGAGCGGGAGCACGTCTCGAGCTCTATCCACCAGCCGATCAAGCATCGGGGGGCCGTGCTCGGGCTGTTCGCGGTCCTGCTGCGGGCGGAGCCGGACCCGGACGCCGAGACCTACACGCGGGTTCTGGCCGACCACCTGGGGGTGGCCATCGCCAACGCCCGCGCCTTCGCGGAGATCGAACGGCTCCGTCAGCAGCTGGAACTGCACAACGAGTATCTGCGCGAGGAGATCCTCGCCGAGGGCGACTTCGGTGGCATCATCGGCCGGAGCCCCGCCATCCGCAACACCCTGGAGCAAATCGACCTGGTGGCCCCCACCGACGCCACGGTGCTGATCCAGGGCGAGTCGGGCACCGGCAAGGAGCTGGTGGCCCGGGAGATCCACAAGCGCAGCCGCCGCGCCGCCGGTCCCCTGGTCAAGGTCAACTGCGCCGCCATCCCCTCGGAGCTGTACGAGAGCGAGTTCTTCGGCCACGCTCGGGGAGCCTTCACCGGAGCCCTGCGCGACCGGGCCGGCCGCTTTGAGGTGGCCGACGGCGGCACGCTCTACCTGGACGAGGTGGGCGAAATCCCCCTTTTGCTGCAGAGCAAGTTGTTGCGGGTGCTCCAGGAGGGAACCTATGAGCGGGTGGGCGAGGAACAGCCCCGGCGCGTGGACGTGCGCATCTTGGCCGCCACCAACCGTGTCCTGAAGAAGGAGATGGCCGCCGGGCGCTTCCGCGAGGATCTCTACTACCGCCTGCACGTCGTGCCCGTCACGGTGGCCCCGCTGCGCGAGCGGCGGGAGGACATCCCGCTGTTGGCCGCCCACTTCCTCGACCACGCCAGTGCGCGGCTGCACCTGCGGCGGCCGCGGCTGACGCGGGGCCACGTGCGGGAGCTGGAGCAGTACAACTGGCCGGGGAACATCCGCGAGCTGGAGAACGTCATCGAGCGGGCGGTGATCATGGCCCGGCGGCACGGCCGGCTCCGTTTCGACCTGACGGGCGAAGGACCGCGAGCCTCACCGTCCGCTGCGCCCCCGGCAGGGCAGGAGGGGTCGCGGCCGAAGGTGGTGCTGGCCGACGCCGAGGTGCGGCGGCTGGAGCGTGAGAACATCCTGGCGGCGCTCCGGCAGAGCGGCGGACGAATCCGTGGGCCTGGTGGCGCGGCCGAGTTGCTCGGGCTCAAGCCCACCACTCTGTCCAGCCGTATCAAGACCCTGGGGGTCCGGAAACCGAACGCCTGATTCCGCCCTGCTCACCAACAGGCCGTTGCGTCCATCGAACGCGCTTACACCCCAGAGTGACCAGCCGTGGTCCAGAGGGACGGAGCAGCGAGGACGCCCGGCAGGTCGTGGCCGAGCCGATGCTGGAGATCGTCGCCATCCAGGAACACCAGCGGAAACAGACCCAGACCTTTCTGCGGTCGGATCGCTTCTCGTCCAGGCTGGCGATGCGCTTTCTCCCCTTCCTGGCGAAAAGCGGCCTGCTTCGCTTGCTCTTGGGAAACTGGCTCCGGAGTTTGCAGCATGGCGTCGTACCGGCCCCTTCCTGGCGTGGGTAAGACGCCAGGCCGCCCAGCTGAGCCGGCGCCGCGGTCCTCATCTGTGAGCGGTCCACTCGGCGCCGCCCAAGGCGATGCAACTTCTCTTGCGCTCTCTCTGGCATCTGCCGACACCACGCGAGACAATACCAGCGGCAGTTCGACACCGCAGATAGCCGTGTCATGGGTGATATAGTGACGGATGGGTGCTGCCGGCCACCAGGGATCTGTGCGGTGATCATATGTAGAACCACCAAGCGGGATTGCCACTGATTAGTAGGGTGTCGGCTAGCTGGTAGTTGGGTGGCTGGAAGGCTTGACCAAACTGCGGACCAGGCGGCATCCGTGCCGGGTTGTTGCCGAGGGCCGAGCCGTCCCAGTCCGCATACCACCAGCCTTGATTGAGCGAAGTGTATTCCCATGATAGGTCGAAGGCGAGGACCGATGGCGAGAGTGGAGGGACGAGGAGGACGGGTATCTCGCCCTGGGCATCCCCAGCCGGGAGGACAATGCGGTGGGCTACAGCGTGTTGCCCCGTGAGGCCGTCCATCTGGGCACTGCTAACATCTAGTCGCAGCACTTGGCCAGGGTGCCATGGTATCTCTAGACCGATCTGGCCGATGAAGGTCTCCAGCTTGACCCATTCGGCTAGTCCCTGCAGATTGTTAATGGGCGGAGGGACGACCTCTACAGTGGAGGCTACAGTCGAGGGGGCTGCTCGGTCCTCTAGTCGTTCCAGATTCGGTTTCATGGTTACACCATGCTGGACATGCCGGACAGTTAATCTGGAGATCGGAGAGGCCATGCTGGACAGTTATCTGGAGGGCGGGTAAGCGTTCACGGGTCGAGGGAGGTAGGTGTATACTGCCCACGCTTCGTTTAAGAAGGCACGGCCCCGAAGTCATCGACGGCCGCGCAGACAGCGGTCTGAATCATCTTGATGGGCGTGTTATTCCGTCTCTTCCGCTGCCTTCGTTCGACGGCGGCGGCGAAGAAAGGTCAACAGCGCCGTACCTGAGCCAGTCAGCGCCAACACCAGACTCGTCGGTTCGGGCGTGTGCCCGTTATGAGGCGTTGGAGGCGGAGGAGAGGGCGGCGGAGGAGGGGACGGTGACGGAAGGGGCGGTGGCGGAGGGGGCGGTGGCGGAGGAGGCGGAGGTGGTGGTGGGGACGGCGTCGGGGGCGGGAAAAAGCCGCCCGGCAAGGTTCCCGGCGGCACTACCATAATGGCAGCCAGCGCTCCGAGCGCTCCATGCGGGGTCTGCTCAACGATCCGTGCCGTCGCCCTGCCGGCCGTGTCGGGCCGATGAACGACGCGCGGCGAAAGCGCGGTGTGTTCGGGCGTCACTTTGTCCGTCAAATGGCTGGTCAGAACGTCGGCCTGAGCGAGGGACGAGGAAGTGGCCAAACCGCAGCCAATCACGAGGAGAGGGAGAAAGCGGCGACTGCTAGAGGTCCATTTCGCGTTCATCCACAACTACTCCTTTCCCAGTGTTCCCTTGGGGTCTCGGGCGAGTACCGGGCGGAACCGGCGAAATTCGTTCTTACCACGAACGTTCGGCAAGCGCGAAGTCCAATCGCTCCAAGGCAGCGGGCGGCGGCGAAGGAGGCGAACTCCGCAAAGGCGGCGTCTTGGGCGAGATAGCGATCCGGCGATTCCGGGAGAAAGGCTATCACGGCCGCTGCTGGACGAAGGCCGAAGTCAGGCTCTTGGGCCGGTTCCCCGATGATGAGGTTGCACGGCGGACGAGGCGGACGGTGGACGCGGTGAGACAGAAGCGGCAGGAGTTGGAGCGGGACCAGCGGGGCAGCGGAAGGTGAGCCGGGGGCGAGTGTACCCGGTGGGAGAGCAGACGCAAGAAGATTCCGAGCGGGATAACGGACAAACCTTGTCCGAAAACTACACCCGACTACACCCGCAGACAGGGTTTTTCGGGGGCAACTGGTGTAGTGGAAAATGCAAAAACCCCCGGAAATCCAGGGGTTTTCAACGTCGGAGCTTCTTAAGAGTCAGTTGCTCTGCCAATTGAGCTAAAGGGGCGCACGCATCACTCAGGATTTATGGCAGAAGCCGCACCGCTTGGCAAGGGCAAAAACTACGCCATTCCGCAGGGATTCATGCAAGAAGTCGCCAAGTTTCAATCCGCTCCACCCGACGTTCGGCCCATGGCAACGTCGAACTCGCTGACGAGGGGAACCAGCATCGCGGCGACCGTGAACCCGAACGCGGCGGCGATCACGAGGAAGGGAATCAGCGGATCGGCCGACTCCCGCGAACCCGGCTTCGCCACCAGGATCGTCATTACCGTGTACAGCACCGCCAGCGGACAAAACCAACTCGCCCACGTCAGCGCCGCCGAAGGACGGTCCCCCGATAATACCCACCACAGCCCGCCCACGCCCGCCACCAAAAAGAACACGAAACTGCCCCACTGATACTCGAAACGACCGTTGATAACGATCAAGGCCACACAAATCCCCGTGCCCACCGTGAGAAAGAAAATGGTGCTCAGCGTGTGAAGGATGGCCACGCGGCTGTTCGGTGTTCGCAGGGCCACGTGAATGCCCAGCACCATCGCGAAGGCCAGCAGCACCAAGCCGGCCCCTGTCACGCACAGATACGACACGGCATTCATCGCCCCTCGCATCTCCGGATGACCGGCTGGCGGCGTGGCCAGGTAGCCGTAGACGGCGTACACAACAACGAGCAGAAGCGGCGGCAGCAGATACTCCTTCGTGTTGTAAACGATGCCGCCGAGCTTGCCGAAGATGAATTCCTTCGGCGTCAGGTCGGTGACCAGCAGCAGGTCGAGCGCGCCGGTGTCGCGCTCCGAGGTGATCGCCGTTACGGCCTGAGCCGCGACCAACAGCAGACTCAGGACGCCGACGGGAACAAGACCATAAACGGCCGCGAAAGACCAGCGTTCCTGATGCAGCAGCAGCGGAGCGAGCGCGAACCAGCAAATGAAGGACAGCACCACGAAATAGGCCGTCTTGACCAGCAGCGGACGCCGGCCGTAGGCGCGCGTGGCGACCTCGCGCCAAAAAATGGGGTTGGGACCGACGCGCCGCAGCGCGCCGGGAGCGGCGTGGACACTCGCCCGGCCCTTTTGATCGCCGAGCAGCGCCCGCTCCTTGTCCTCCGCTTCGTCGGGCTGCTCCCGCTGCATGATCGGCTCGCCGCTCGGGTTCCAGATCCGCAGCCGCAGCAGTCCCCACCCGTTCAGCGCGACGCTGATAAGCAGCATGACCAAGGTGAAACCGTACGCGGGAGATAGGCCCGGTTCGAGCAGAGAGGCGGGATCCTGCACCGAGCGCAGGGCAAGGAAGGGTTCGAGCCATTCTTGCCAGCGCCGCACGTCGGCTTCGGACAGCCGGGAGGTCATCGACGGCAGCACGGACAAGCCATGCACCAAACACAGGTAAAGCACGAGGAACAGCACCGTCAGCGCCAGCGACTGAAACGTCCGATCGCGCCACAGGGCGATCACTCCTCCCAGCGAACCGGCCGCCAACGAGGTCGCCGCCACGATCACGATCGCTTGCAGCACCTGTCGCGGATCGATGCCCCCCAGCAACAGAAGCAGAAGCAACAACGGCACCGATGCTCCCAGCAACAACACGATCGGCAGCAGGCTGCCCAGCAATTTGCCCAGCACGATCTCCTCGTTGCGCAGATCGGTCAACAGCAGCAAGATGAACGTGCGGCGGTCTTTCTCCTGGGCGATGGCGCTGGCGGACGACAGGGCGGAGAAAAACAGAAACAGGGCCAATTCGACGAACGTCAAAATCTGAAACAACAGGGGTCCGAAGCGCGCCGACTCGCCGAGCGTGGCCGAACGCATCCAGCCGCCCGTCGCCAGCCACGCCGTCACGCCGATGATCCACAGCGCTCCCAAGTAGGCGGCGCGCGTCGAATAGTGACGCGACCGTCGCGGCACCGTGAGGAATTCACGATTAAATATGGGTCCCAGCACGTCCGTAGTCCGCAGTCCGTGGTCCGTGGTCCGTAGTTAGTAGTACGAATCTTCGAGGGAAATGGATCATCGAAAGGATGAAGGATGAAGGATGAAGGATGAATCAAATCAATTCATCTTTCATTTTTCATGCTTTCGGAGAAGAGTGGTTTACTGGCGTCGATGAAGATCCATGCCAAGGCGCCCACGAACCAGGAAACCGCCAGGCCCGCGAAGATGAGCCGCCAACGCTCCGATCCACTGTACTCGGCCGGCAGCATCGCCAGAACGCTCGGGATCAACACTGGGCTGAGAACGGCTCCGACACCGCCGGCCATGTTCATGATGCCCGAGACAGTGCCGGCGTAGCGACCCCCGACATCAGCGCAGACGGCCCAGATGACCGGGATCGCCAGATCGTTGACCAGAAAGGCCAGGCACAACAGGGCGACGGCTTGCCAGGCCGTGGTCGTGAAACCGGTGCCGAGCACACACAGGCCGGCCGCGCTGAAACCGACGACGCCCATCAAGCTGCGACCCCAACGACGATGACCCGTCCGCCGCACCAGTATATCCGAAAGAGAACCGCCCAGCAGCGAGCCGAGAGCGCCGCACAGGAACGGCAGTCCAGTCAGGAGTTCCGAGTCGTCATAACTGATGCCGTAAACGTCTTTGAGGTACCGCGGCTGCCAGGTGGGATAAAAGTACCAGCCAAAGCAGACGAAACATGAGGTCGCACACAGCGACCACATCGTCAGGCTGAACACCAGAGCGCGCCAGGGTGGCCAGGCGTGACCGGATTCGGGTAGGCCCCGCGAGCCGAGCGGGGCTGAGGGTGCCGCTCGGCTCGCGGCACCTACCTGGATGGCGTCCGTGTCCGCGGGGTAAGTCGCCTTCGTGAACTCGGATGTCAGAGACAGTTCGTCGCTGTGATGATGGGAATTGGCCCGGATCAGATCGCGCTCCGCCTCGTTGCACGACGGCATTTCCTCGGGAGTGTCGCGGAACCACATCCAGAACACGACGCACCAGCTGACGCCCGCCGCGCCGAGTACCCAGAAGGCTTGTCGCCAACCCAGCGCCGCCGACAACCGGCCGATAATAACCGGAGCGAACGCCCCGCCGAGGCGGGCGCACATCCAGATCGCCCCCTGGGCGAACGCCCGCTCCTGGAAGGGGAACCAGCTGCCGACCACGCGCGTTAAATTGGGATACGCCCCCGCCTCGCCCACGCCGAACAGAAAACGAACCAGCAGCAGGGCCGTCAGGCTGTTGAGAACGAACACGCCGGCGTCCAGCGAGAAACTCCAGACGCAGCCGGTCAGTGCGGTGAATAACGACCAGCACAAAACGATGCGCGTGAGGACGCGCCGCGAACCCCAGATGTCGCCCATCCAGCCGCCCGGCACCTCGAACAGCATGTAACCGAGAGTGAAGGCCGAGAAGATCCAGCCCATCTCGATTTCGTCGAAGCCGAGGTCGGTGCGCATGTTCTCCTTGGCCCGCATGATGCAGATGCGGTCGAGGTAGGTCAGCAACGACAAACTGCACGCGAAAGCCAGCACGCCGAAACGCACGTGGGTGGGACGGCGAATGGTTGCGAGTCGGGAGAGTGTGCCCATGCGTTCTATCGTAAGGCCGCACGTCGTCGGGGGAAATGAAAAAGTCGGGTAGGGTTGGCGAGCGGGGGGCGTCAGCCCCCTGTTCGACGCAAACAGGGGGCTGACGCCCCCCGCTCGCCAGAGGCCTAACCTACTTGCTCTTGGTTCACGCGGATGCTTGTGGTATGACCGCCGCCCCGGTGGTTCGCTGGGAGATTGCGCAAACACGCAAGGAGCGGCGAAACATGAAACGATTGCCACCCGCGAGGACGATCGGGTTCCTCGCGTTCGCATCGGTCGTGCTGGCCCTGTGTATCGGCATGATCGCCCAGGGCCAACAGATGATTCAATACGGTTTCGAGGCCCGCGATCCCGTCTGGGTGCAGGGGCCGCACGATGCCGCCTTCCGCGAGACCGCTCACCGCCTCACCGATGAGTCAATTCACAACGGTCAACGTTCCGAGACGATCCAGCTCGAAGCGGAGCGCGGGACGTTCATCCACTATACCTACCACGTCGGTCGCGGTCCCGTCACCGACGATCTCAACGTCAGCCTGTGGGTGCGGGCCAATCGTCCGGGCGTGCAGTTACTGGCGCGGGCGGTCTTCCCGAAGGAACGCGATGCCAAAAACCCCGATCAACCGCTGACCGCGCTCTTGCCCGGCGACCGTTACCAACTCGTCAACCACTGGCAGCAGCTTTCGCTGGTTTCTCCGGTCAAGCTGCTGCGCCAGCAACAGCAACTGCTCGGAAGCAATCTCAAACGCGACATCGACGTCGCCGACGCCTACATCGATCAACTCGTGCTGAACGTCTACGTCGGACCCGGCGAAACGAAAGTGTGGATCGACGATTTGGAAGTCGGCCCGGTCCTCGATGCGCCGCAGCCGTCCGCAGGCCAACCGAACGGCCGCGAAATGACGCCGGGGAGACCCGCCGTCAATCACCGGCCCGACGAGATCCAGCTGCGCGGCCGGCAATTGCTGATCGGCGGCGAACGCTTCTTCCTCATGGGCATTCGCCACACCGGCACGCCGCTGAAAGTCCTCCGCGACGCCGGCTTCAACACGGTGTGGCTTGATGAAAGCTCGCCCGCCGGACTCATCGAGGACGCGGCCAACCTCGGTTTCTGGATCGTGCCGACGCTGCGGCCGCCGGAGATTGTCGAGCAGCCCGGCGGACGCGTCCCAGGCCGGCTCGTCTCCAAGGAGGCGTTCGCCACGAACGTCTCGCGCTTTCTCCGCGAGCAGGCCGTCCTGTGCTGGGATCTCGGCGGCAACCTACCGATCGAGAAATGCCGCAGCGTCATCAACACCGCCCAGCAGATCCATACCGTCGATCCGATGCGGCCGCTGGCCGCCGACGTCAGCGACGGCTTCCTCAACTACTACCACGGCGGCGATCAACTCCTCATGATCGGCGCCCATCGCTGGCCGCTGCTGACCAGCCTCGAACTGCCGGCCTATCGCAACTGGTTGATCCAGCGCCGCCTGCTTTTGCCGTCGGATACCTTCTGCTGGACGTGGGTGCAGACGCACTTGCCCGATTGGTTCATGACCGTCGCCTACGATCGCAACGCCGGCCGATTCACCGAGCCGATCGGCCCGCAGCCGGAACAGATCCGCTTGCTGGCGTACACGGCCATCGGCGCCGGCTATCGCGGTCTGGGCTTCTGGTCCGACCGCTTCCTGGCCGACAGCCACATGGGCCGCGATCGTCTGCTGGCCCTGGCGCTGCTCAACCAGGAAATTCGCATGTTGGAGCCGCTGCTGGTGGGCGTGAAGAATGACCCGCAGTGGATCCAGGCCGAACCCGCTGCCAACCTCACGCTCCCTCCTCCCGTCAACGCCGCCGTGCTGCGCAGCGAAAAGGCAACGCTGGTTCTGCCCATCTGGATGGGGCCGGGTTCCCAATACGTGCCTTCGCAGGGCCACGCCGCCCGGCTCAAGCTCAAGGTGCCGGTGCCGGAGAACTACGTCGCCTGGGAGATCTCGCCCGGCCGATTCCGCTCCTATCCCAGCCGGCCGGTCCTCGGCGGCAAGGAGATCATTCTGGAGAACTTCAATCTGACAACCGCCATCGTCTTCACCGCCGATGTCATCGGCCCAACCAGTCTGGTTGCCCGCTTCCAGAATCAACAGCGGATCATGCGCAAAGACGCCGCCCAGTGGACCCACGATCAGGCGCAGGAAGAGTTGGTCAAGGTGGCGACGGTTCACGAAGAGCTGAAGAAGCTCGGCAAGAAACTCAATGACGGCGACGATCTGCTCAATACTGCCCGCGAATGGTTGGAGAAGAGCCGCAAGCACCGGCTCAACGGCGAGTACAGTGAAGCCTACACCGACGCCCAGCTCTCGCTGCGTGCCTTGCGCATCCTCATGCGCGAGCACTGGGACACCGCCGTCAAGAAGCTGACGACACCGGTGGCTTCGCCGTACGCTGTCAGCTTTTACACGCTGCCGCGCTTCTGGCAATTCGTCGATAGCGTGGCCGGTCAACGTCCGGGGTCGAACGTCCTGCCCGACGGCGATTTCGAGTGGCCCAGCAATGAGCAGCAAAAGGGCTGGGCCATGCAGGAGATCCTGCTTCCGGAGGAGGCGGAGTTGGTCAAAACCACCGCGAAGCGCGTGGCCAACAACCCGCGCGAGGGCAAGCAGTGCCTGATGCTCCAGATGAAGGCCAAGCCCTCGGTGATGCCGCCGCAGGTGCTGCAACGGGCCTTTCTCGCCATTCACAGTCCGGAGGTGCGTCAAACGCCCGGAACCGTGGTGCGCGTCAGCGGCTGGATGAAGGTGGCCGAGCCAATCGTCGGCTCGCCCGACGGCGCTCTGATCTACGACAGCGCCGGCGGCGAACCGTTGGCGGTTCGGCAATCGCTGCCGACACCGTGGAAGCAGTTCATGCTTTATCGCACCGTGCCGGCGTCGGGCAAGATCGGCGTCACCCTGGCACTGACGGGATTGGGCACGGTGTATTTCGACGATATTCGCATCGAGCCGCTCGCCGCCAAGGACTCGTCCGAGATCATCACGACATCCTTTCCCAAGCGGCAGTGAGCGATACGGAGCCCGAAGCGTCAGCGAGGGAAGGAGAGTCTTACCCTCGCTGACGCTTCGGGCTCTGACGACTCCTTGGAGTTCCCTCCCTTCCGGCATAGCATGAACAGGAATTGCCAACCGGGAATGCACCGATGCGACAACTCGCCACTTTGCCTGACGCACAGACGGCCCGGATTTTCACGGACTACCTGCTGACTCTGCAAATCCACAGCAAGTTGGAGCAGGAGCCGGACGGTTGGGTCATCTGGGTCCGCGACGAGGACGAACTTCCGCGCGCGCGGCAGGAACTCGAAGAGTTCAACCGCAACCCCTCCGATCCGCGCTATGCCTCCTCCCAGAACGTCGCCAACAATTTGCGTCAACGCCGGAAGCAAGAAGACGCCGCCTATCACCGGCGTCAGAATCGCTTCAACCGCCGCATGAGCAGCCCGCTCGGCACAGGTACGATCACCCTCGGCCTCATCGTCATTTGCATCCTCGTCTCCGTACTGTCTGGGGGAGGCGACGATCCGCGGATCGTGCAGGAACTGTCGATCGCCCCCTATCGATTCCTGGAAGGGGGCGTAGAGCTTTTCGGCCTGGGGCCGACCTTGCAGGGCCAGATTTGGAGGTTGGTGACGCCCATCTTCCTTCACTTCGGCATCTGGCACCTGCTGTTTGATATGTACATGCTGTACTACCTGGGCGGCGCGATCGAGATGCGCCGTGGGCCTCTCCGCTACCTGGCGCTCGTTCTCGTCCTCGCGGTGCTCTCGAATCTGGTCCAGTATTATTTCGGCCATCCGGTGCTGGATGGGCGCGAATTGAAGTGGGTACACCTGCCCTTTTTCGGCGGAATGTCCGGCGTAAACTACGGGTTATTCGGCTACATGTTGATGAAGGCGCGTTTTCAGCCCGAACTCGGTTTGCGGCTCGATCCGAGCACCGCCGTCCTCTTGATGGTGTGGCTGATGGCGTGCATGACGCCGTTCTTTCCTTCCATCATCGGCAGCGGTGTCGCCAACGGCGCCCACCTGGGCGGTTTGATCGCCGGCATGATCTTCGGTTATGTTCCGACCCTCTGGAGTTCCTCCACTTCCGCCTGAGTCGCGCGGCCTGCCGGCGGCATCGCCATCGTCGCCAGAAGCGGCACGAGAGGCATGTAATTGCGCGACTCGTACAACCAGCCGAAACAGAGGTTGCTGAGCAATAACAACGGCGTCACGACGAGGAACAACGTGCGCAAATGCGAGGGGATGTGCCGCCAGCGCCGGACAAGGAACGGCAGGAAAACGCCGACGAACAGCACCGGATGCAACAGATTTTCCCACACGGGCACGATCAGCAAGGCGTTGGAGCGCGCGAAGCCGAGGTTGGGCGCGATCACGAGACCGACGCCATTCAAGTTGTCGCCGCCGGGCCGCCAACCGAGCGGCAGCCGCGCTGCCAGGAAGCTCGCCACGCACGCGCCGCCGAGTCCCGCCGCGATGACCCACGACCGCCACCCACGCCGCCAGTAACACGCCAAGTACGCCGGGGCCACGAGGACAACCGTTTCCTTGGCGAGCACTCCCAGCGCCAGCGCCGCGGCCAACGCCAGCGGCCGGTCCTCCAGCAGATAGATGAACGCCAGCACGAACAGCGTATGGCTGATCGGGTCGGTCAACTGCCCTTGGTAGTGCAAGATCGAAATGGGATAGAGGAGCACCAGCGGCAGCAGCGTCCCCAGGGCACGGGTGGGATTCAGATAACGTCGCGCCAGCCGGTAGGACGCCCACACAAACCAGAACGTGAAAAACCAGCGGTAGCTCAGACACGAGAACATCCACTGGTGAGTGATCCATTCGAGGAGCCGCGCGAAGCCGTAAGGCAGCGGCCGGTAGTTGTGCGGCGCGTCGTACTCGTGATTGAGAAGTCTCTCGTAAAGGTCGCGCTCCCATTCCGAATGCCGGCTGTCCACTTCGAGCCAGTGAAGCAACGTCATCAGCCCGGCGAGGGCGGCGAATAGGATGATGTTCGCCGTCGCATTCGGTTCGCTCGGCCGGTCGAGCCGCGCGCGAACCGCAAGGGCGAAACCCATCAGGAGCAAGACGAGAGCAATACTTGAGACTGTCGCCGTCGTCGAGGAATACGGCGCGAGGATGACGGCGCGGCGGAATTGCAGCAGCCACGATTCGAGCAGCAACGGCCCGATGGTCAGCACGGCCAGTAGACCAAGACTCGCCGCGGTGACAACATTTCGGCAGGGATGCACGGACGGACTCGGCAAAGAAACCAACTCACTGCGCCAGCTGCGGCGGCGGAACGTGGGCGTGATCGCTCAGACCTTGATGGATCTTATTGCCGTTGACCTCCAGCGTGAAGTATTCCGCCGACGCAGGCATCTCAAACTCCAGATAGGCCGATAGGCCCGTATCGGAGAAATCCTTGATCGCGTCTCCCTGCGGATCGAGAATGCGGCCGTTGTCCGCGATGCGGGCGTTCTTGTCCACCACCTCGGCGAAAATCTCTTGCAGCACCCGCATCTCGGACGCGAGTTTGTGGTCCCACAGATCGATCGGCGTGCCGGTTTCGAGATCGTCCAATTCTTCCATCTGGTCCTCGTTGACGTTGGGTCCGACGCCGATGAGGACGAACTTGAGCGGATTGCGCCGCCGCGCCGCGATGTCGCGGGCCAGTTGAACGCTGTAGCGCTTCACGTCGTCGAGGTCGTGCAGTTCGCCGTCGGTGACGAAGACGTAAAAGCCCCACGGAGCATCGCGGAAGCGTTCGACGAAGTGCTTCACGGCCGGCAGCAGCTGGGTGCCGGTGCCGAAGTTTTTCGGCGGCCCGAAGACGTGCCGTTCCGCCTCGTCGGCGCGCAGGTCGCCGACTTCCTCGATCTGACTGCCGCCCGGCCCGACGGCCCAGTAGATGCACGTCGTGCCGCCGTCGGCGTCGATCTTGCGTGCCAGGTACGAACAGATCTTCTGCGCCACCGGCGTCACTTCGTTGTGAGCTTGTTTCTTCGTGCCGAACAGCGAGGCGAGAAATCCGCCGCCGCCCTCCTCGACGCCGTAGAGTTTGGCCATGGATCCGGAGCCGTCCAGGGCAATGCCGGTCTGGGCGCCTTCCTTGTGCGGCTCCATCAAGATGGTTGCCACCACACGGACCTTGCCTCCCGAACCCGGATACACATTCACCTCGCCGAAAGGTTCGACGACTTTTTTGAGCTGCGCCATGATGGATCTCCCGAGCGTGGCAATTGGTTGGCGGCCTCACTCGTCCTTCGGCTTCTCCAGATCGATGTCCGCCGGCTCTTCTTGCTTGGACATCTCCAGGTTGATGGAGCGCCATTCCGCATTCGGATCGTCTTCCTCCTCCGATTGAGCGGCGGCCGGTGCGACGGTCGCGGCAGCAACCGGCGGAGGCGACGCCGGCAGCACCTCCGGTGCCGACGCCGGAAGCACCTCCGGGATCTCGGCGCTCGCGGAGACCGGCGCCGGTGCGCGATCGGACAGCACCTGATTCACGCGCGTACCGTTGACTTCGAGCGTGAAGTAATCGGACCCGGCCGGCATCTCGAACTCCAGGTATGCCGGCAAACCGCTGTCGCGGTAGTCCTTGACGACGCGGCCGCGCGGATCGAGGATGCGACCGTTATCGGCGACGCGCGCGTTCTTGTCCACCACCTCGGCGAAGATCTCCTGCAACACGCGCATCTCCGCCGCTAACTTGTGGTCCCACAGGTCGATGGACGTACCGCTGTCCAGATCGTCCAGTTCCTCCATCTGCGTCTCGTTGACGCTGGGTCCGATGCCGATGAGGACGAACTTGAGCGGATTGCGCCGCCGCGCCGCGATGTCGCGGGCCAGTTGAACGCTGTAGCGCTTCACGTCGTCGAGATCGTGCAGTTCGCCGTCGGTGATGAAGACGTAGAAGCCCCACGGGGCGCTGCGGAAACGCTCGACGAAATAGCGGACGGCCGGCAGCAGGCGCGTGCCGGTGCCGAAGTCGCGCGGCGGGCCGAAGACGTGCCGTTCCGCCTCGTCGGCGCGCAGGTCGCCGACGGACTCGATCTGGCCGCCGTTCTCACCGACCGCCCAGTAAATGCAGGTTGTGCCGCCGTCGGCGTCGATCTTGCGCGCCAGGTAGGCGCACAGTTTCTGCGCGATGGGGGTGATCTCGTTGGTGAGTTTCTTGGGTCCGCCGAAGATCGGCGATAGGACGCGGCTGCCGTCCTCGACGCCGTAGAGTTTGGCCATGGATCCGGAGCCGTCCAGGGCGATGCCGGTCTGAGCGCCTTCCTTGTGTAGCTCCATCAAGATGGTTGCCACCACACGGACCTTGCCCCCCGAACCCGGATACACATTCACCTCGCCGAAAGGATCGACAACATGCTTGAGCTGCGCCATGATGACCTCGCGACAGAAGGAACCTCCCCTAATTGTTCGCCCACCGCCGCGGGACATTTTACACGCCCCAGTCGAGCAAGTCACACAATCCCGGCGAGTCGGAAGGGAAGGATTTTGCAGCGAGCGGACCGTGCGAGAATGTGACTGGATCAACCGCTCAGAGTTGGCGTGGGAAAGGCCTGGGCGTTCTCGCCGCGTGCCTGGAAGACGAACTGCGAATTCGAGATGCGGATCTCGTCGCCGGACTTGAGGAGGGTCGGGCCGGCGATGCGGGCGCCGTTGACGAGGGTGCCGTTCTTCGAGGCGGTGTCGTGCAGTTCACAAGTGTCGTTGGAATGCACCAGCAGGGCGCAATGACGGCGCGAGGCGTAGGCGTCCTCCAACACCACATCGTTCTCGCTCGATCGTCCGACGGTGTTGAGGCCGACGCGGAGAGGATAGATGAATTCGCCGTCGGAGAGCCAGCACGGTAAGTCGGACCCCGCCTGGCCGCCCCCCTTCTGAATGACGGTTTGGCCGCAAACGTGCGAACTGTTGCCTCGGGCGGCGCAGATGGTTTGTGAGCCACGCGCGCGCAATAAAACTTCCCGAGCGCGCCGGTACTCCTGTCGCCGCGCCGGTTCGAGGTGCAGGCTGTTTAGGCGAGGGTCGGCCATGACGGTTGTTTGCCTGGACGAAAAGGAGTGAGAAGTTGTTCCCTCTTCCGCACAATAAAATGGTAGCCCTCGCTCCTCCGTCGTCAACAAGAAAATGGAGAAAAGGAGAAAGTTTATGGAAGATTCCGGGCATCTCGGCTCACCCGAATGGCAAGATCCTTACGAGGGGAACGAGATGTCCACGATCTCGTAACGCAGGTTGCCGCGCGGCACCTTGATGACGGCGATGTCGCCGCACTTCTTACCCAGCAGTCCCTGGCCGCGCGGACTGGTGGTGAGGATCTTGTTGTTGTCATAATCCTCGTCGCCGGGACCGACCAACTCGTAGACTTCTTCCTCGCCGGAGTCGAGATCCTTGATGCGCACGCGCGTGCCGAAGACGACCGTATCGGAAGGCAGGCTGCTGGTATCGACGATGTAGGCGCGGGCCAATTCGTCTTTGCGCTTGTCGATGCGCGCTTGCAACATGCCCTGATCCTCGCGGGCCGCGTGGTATTCGGCGTTCTCGCTGAGATCGCCCATCTCGCGGGCAGTGGCGATGCGCTTGGTGATCTCGATCATCTCCACATTCTGCATGTGGTCCAGTTCGGCCTTGCGCTTCTCATAGCCTTCTCTCGTCATCGGGACGCGATCGTTCGCCATAGCCTTCATTCCTGTTTCAAAATCCGTCGGGATTATTAAATGGGTCGTCTCCAACGTGCTGCCGCGAGGAATGCTCCTCCAACCGGCCGACACCGCTGACGGCAGGCTATCCCTCCTTGGACAGCAAAGGATTATCTTGGCCGTCCGGCGACGCCTTGTAAAGAGCGATTGCCTGCTTCCCCTCTTGGCGGGCGGGACGCCCGCGCTCCGGAGCGCGGGCGTCCCGCCCGCCAAGAGGCGGTCCCTTACGGCGTCCAGTCCAACTGCGGCGTGACGCCTAAACAGAACTGCGCCAGCAGTTGCGCGGTGTGGTCGAGGTCGTCGAGATGGACCACCTCGACGGGGCTGTGCATGTAGCGGTTGGGGATGCTCACCAGCGCCGTCGCCACGCCCTCGCGCGCCAACTGCATGGCGTTGGCGTCGGTGCCCGTCGCCCGCGGCGCGCCGCGCACCTGGACGGGAACCTCGTTCTGCTTGGCCGTCTCCTCCAGGCGCTCCAGCACGCGCGGATTGATGTTCGGCCCGCGAAACAGGACTGGGCCGTTGCCCAGGCGCACGTCGCCGAGCTGCTTCTTGTCGTTGCCCGGCGTGTCGGTGGCGTGCGTCACATCGACGGCGATGCCGACGGTCGGGTGAATGCCGTAACTGCTCGTCGTCGCTCCGCGCAGACCGATCTCCTCCTGCACCGTCGAGACGCAGAAGACGGCCGCGTGCAGCGGCTTGCCGTGCAGCAGCCGCAGCGCCTCCATCACGGTCCACAGGCCGACCTTGTCGTCCATGCCGGGCGAGGCCGCCAGGCGGTTGCGCAGCGGCCGATACCCCAGCGCGAACGTCACGGGGTCGCCGGACGTCACCATTTCCTCGGCCTCCTTGCGGTCCTTGACGCCGACATCGATCCAAACGTCCGTCCAGGTCGGCACCTTGTTGCGCTCTTCGCCGGTCATCAGGTGCGGCGCGCGGCGGGAGATCACGCCGGGAAGTGGACCCTGGCGCGTCCATACGGTCAGGTTCTGGCCGAGGAGGATCTGCATGTCCCAGCCGCCGATCGGCTGAACGTAGAGATAGCCGTTGTCGTCGATGTGCTGCACCATCAGGCCGATCTGGTCGCAGTGGCCGGCCAGCATGATGCGCGGCGGATGCTCTCCGAGATCGCGGCTGGGGCGGCGGATGGCCAGCACGTTTCCGTGCCGGTCGGTGCGGACCTCGTCGGCGTACTGGCTTGCCCAGGCGCGGACGACGTCCTGGATGGGGCGTTCGTATCCGGAGGGGCTGGGAGTTTCGAGGAGCTTCTGAAGGAAGGCGTGCGACGGTTCGTGCATTCCGGGATGATCTCCTGTTCTCGCCCGCGCTGGCGATTCGGGCCGGTAAGATCCATTCTCGTCATTCTATCTCTCCTCCGCCAGTCCGTCTTTTTCCTTCGCCGCCTCTTCGGGTATATTGCCGAGAGAGGTCAGATCCACACCATCGAGCCAACTCACCATGTTTCCGTTGACCTATGATTTTGACGTGGTCGTCGTCGGCGCCGGGCACGCCGGCAGCGAGGCGGCGTTGGCCGCGGCGCGGCTGGGGCTGCGTACCGCCCTGTTGACCATGAACGCCGACGCGGTGGCGCAGATGAGTTGCAATCCCGCCATCGGCGGCGTCGCCAAGGGACAGATCGTCCGCGAGATCGACGCCCTCGGCGGCGAGATGGCCAAGGCGATCGACGCCAGCGCCATTCAGTTTCGCATGCTCAATCGGACCAAGGGGCCCGCCATGCACTCGCCGCGAGCGCAGGCGGACAAGAAAATGTACCAGTTCACCATGAAACACCGGATCGAATCGCAGCCGAACCTGACGCTGCGGCAAGAGATGGTGGAAGGACTGGTACTGGAAAATGCGCCCCACGTACCAGCCCGGAGCGCCAGCGACGGGCAGAACAACCCGTCGCTGGCGCTCCGGGCTGGTAAAGAGTCGCAGCGCCGCGTCACTGGCGTTGTTGCGCGCGGCGATACGCTCTATCGCGCCAAGGCCGTGGTGCTGACGACCGGCACCTTCCTCAAGGCGATCATGCACACCGGCGAGTCCACGTCGCGCGGCGGACGCGCCGGCGACGGCAGCGCTGAATCGCTCAGCGACAATCTCGCCGGCTGCGGCTTCCACTTGGCGCGCTTCAAGACCGGCACGCCCTGCCGGCTGAATGGACGCACCATCGACTTCGCGAAGACGGAGCGGCAACCCGGCGACGCCGACCCGCGGCCGTTCAGTTTCGCCACCGACCGCGTGACGCAGCCACAGATGGATTGCCACATCACCTACACCAACGAGGCCGTCCACGATCTCATCCGCGGCAACCTGCACCGGGCCCCGATGTACTCCGGCCAGATCCAGGGGCGCGGCCCGCGCTACTGCCCATCTGTCGAGGACAAGGTCGTTCGCTTCGCCGAGAAGGACCGGCATCAGATCTTTCTCGAACCGGAAGGGCGCAACACCTGGGAATATTACTGCAACGGCATTTCGACGAGTCTGCCCAAGGACGTGCAGCAAGGGATGCTGCGTCTCATCCCCGGCCTGGAAAACGCCGAGGTGCTGCGCTGGGGCTACGCCGTCGAGTACGACTACGCGCCGCCGACACAACTTCATCCGACGCTGGAAACCAAGCCGGTGGAGGGGCTGTACTTCGCCGGGCAGATCAACGGCACCACCGGCTACGAGGAGGCCGCCGCCCAGGGACTCCTGGCCGGCATCAACGCCGCCCTCAAAATCAAGGGCGAGCCGCCGCTCATCCTCGATCGCAGCCAGGCGTACATCGGCGTCCTCCTCGACGACCTCGTGACCAAGGGCGTCGATGAGCCGTACCGCATGTTCACAAGCCGGGCCGAGTATCGGCTGCTGTTGCGGCATGATAACGCCGACCGCCGCCTGACGCCGATCGGCCGGCGCATCGGTTTGGTGACGGACGAGGCTTGGGACCGCTTGCAATGCAAGGAGTTCGCCATCGCCACGCTGACCGAGTATCTGCGGAACCATCGACACGAGAACGCCACGCTGGAGCAATGGCTGCGCCGCACCGAAATCGACTGGCCGCGAATCGTCGCCATGAGTCCCGGCGTGCAAGCGCTCAACACCCCGCCGGACGCGCTGGAGCAGGTGCTGCTGGAGGCGAAGTATTCGGGTTACATCCACCGGCAGGCGGAGCAAATCGAGCGCTTCCATCGCCTCGAATCGCGTCCGATCCCCGCTCAGTTCGATTACGCCGCCGTGCCGCAGCTCCGCGCCGAGGCCCGCGAGAAACTCAGTCGCGTCCGTCCGGTTAATCTCGGACAGGCCAGCCGTATCAGCGGCATCAGTCCCGCTGACCTGGCGGTCCTGCTGATCTATCTGGATTGACGGGTCGGCGAGATCGTGACGGCGGCGAGTAGGCAGGAGTTGGCAATCTGGATGAGACGACGCAATCGGCGCGGCCCTGGCGCTCCGATAAGGAGAGCGAAGAGAACAGCGTAGCCGCGAGAGGGGCGAAATGCGGAAGATGTCCGAGAGGGCGAATAATGGCGAGGCGGCGAATTTTTTCCGGCTGCGTACGATTTTTGCAGTACACAGAGGAAGTCTGGGTATATCAAGGAGTTAGAGCAAAGGAGCGGAAGGGATTCGCGTTGACATGCCCCGGAACTTGGTTATAATCGCGGTTGTTGGAAAGATTGGCAAACCCCCTCCACACGTGATCGGCACCAATCGCACGCGGGTTGGCTCTCCGTCTTAGCTCTCACCGTTGAGGTTGCAGGGCTGACTTTTCGGCCGTCGCGGGACCGGACCCGCATCGACGAACAAGACGGGTAGACGAGAGAGCTTCTGGGATGTTACCGCTTCTCCGCGGTCTGCGGGCCGCGGCCGTACTGAAGGAACGTTGGAAAAGAGGCAGATCAGGGACGATCCCGGTCTCGATCGTCCAATGACAGGATGGCCGAGACCACACTCGTGCGACTGGCCGCGCGCCAGTAAGGAATGGATGAACGCATGAAAACTGTTTTCACGACCGGCGAAGCCGCCAAAATTTGCAAGGTCTCTCAGCAAACCATTATCCGTTGCTTCGACAACGGACAGCTCAAGGGCTTTCGCGTGCCCGGCTCGCGCTTCCGTCGCATCCCTCGCGAGGCTCTGTACAAGTTCATGAAGGACAACGGCATCCCCACCGACGCGCTGGAAAGCGGCAAGCGCAAAGTCCTCCTCGTGGACGACGACGCCGAACTGGTCGAGGTGATGAACAAGTTCCTCGAAGAGGACGGCCGCTTCGAGGTGCGCATCGCCTCCAACGGCTTCGACGCCGGCATGATGGTCAAGGAGTATCGTCCGGACATCATCGTACTGGACGTGATGCTGCCCGACATCAACGGCAAGGAAGTTTGCCATCGTGTCCGCGCCGACAACACGCTGGAAGACGTGCGCATCCTGTGCATCTCCGGCATGATCGAGGAAGACAAGATCCAGGAGCTGCGTTTGGCCGGAGCCGACAAGTTCCTGCACAAGCCGTTCGACGTCGAGGAATTGATCGACGAGATGTGCGCGCTGTTGGAGATCGAGCCGGCCTCCACCCCGGCCTGAAGGCGAGAGGGCGGCGCGGCGCGCGGATGATTCGGTGATCCATCGCTCCTCGGCGTGGATCACCCGCACCGCCTCGTCCGGTCGCCTTGTCCCCTTGTCACCTTGTCCCCTTTCTGGGAGGGAGCCGTGAGGGAGACAGCCGAACGGGCGAGTTCGGCGCGGGCGGAGTCCGTGCTGCGCCTGGCCTGGCTTTCGCCCAGCGCCGCGTCCCTGGCTGTCCTCGGGCGGCCGCCGACGGCCGCGACTTGGCCCGCGATCCGCAACGATCCCGGCGCCGTGCTGCTCGTGGTTCGTCGAAGTGAAGTTCCCTGGCCGGGGCGGAGTTCTTCCGCCCCTCCACCTTCCTTTTTCGGCACCGCCTTCGAGCAGGCCGCTCTGCTCGACGATGCTCTGCGTTTGCTCGATCAGCCCGATGGCTTCGTGGACTGGACCGGCCCCACTGTTCAACCCATCTACGACGCCTGCCTGACCTTCGCGCGGCTGGCGCATAGGTTGGCCGAACGCACCGGCCGCTGCGATCCCGAAGCGGCGTGGACGTGCGGACTGCTGGCGCCGCTGGGATGGCTGGCCATGTGCGCCGTCGATCCGGACGCGGTCGCCGGCTGCCTCGACGATCCTGCTCTGCGTTCCGACCCCGCCGAAACCCAACGCCGCCACTGGGGCATCGATCAGGCCGCCGTCGCGCGCCGTCTGGCGCGGCGCTGGCACTTGCCCGCCTGGGCCACCGCCGCCGCCGAACATTTGCATCTGCCCTGCGCTCTGGCCCAGACGTTCCGCGCCGATCCTGTCCTCTTTCCCCTGACGCGCCTCGCCGTGGAGGAGGCGCGGCGGCAGGGTGTGGACCTCGGTTTGTGTAAAGGAGCCTTCGCCGCCGAGGACCGCGCCGCCCTGCTGTTCTCGGAAGGCCATGACTTCCAGACGCACCGCGTCGAGACACCGACCGTCTCCGTGTGGCAAGAGCCGCGCGAGGTTCCGCTGTTGCGCGATCTGCTGGAGTCGGCCGCCGAGAACCGCCGCCTCCGCGAACAGCCGTTACACGATCATCTCGAACGCGAGATCGACGCGCTGCACCGCGCGCTCGAAGAGCAGGTCCACGGCGAGGGCCAGCGGTTGCAGTCGGGGAAGCTCGCGGCCCTGGCGGAGTTCGCCGCCGGCGCCGGCCACGAGATCAATAATCCGCTCGCCGTCATCTCCGGACAGGCGCAGTACCTGCTCAGCCACGAAAGCGACTGGTTCGTCGAGGATGCCGAGGATGCTCCACGCAAGGCGATCGAGTCCATCGTCACGCAGACGCGGCGCGTCCACGGCATCTTGCGCGATCTGATGCAGTTCGCCAAGCCGGCCCCGCCGTGCCCCGGATGGGTCGATCTGCCGGCCCTGCTCGGCGAGGTCGCTGCTGCCTTGAGCGAATTCGCCGCTCATCGGCGCGTCCGCGTCGAGGTGGCGCTGCAACCGGAACGTTTGCCGGTCTACGCCGACGCCGCCCAGCTTCGCACGTCCCTGTCGTGTCTGCTGCGAAACGCCGTCGAGGCCGCCCCGACCGACGGCTGGGCGCGTCTCGTGCTGCGCCGCCCAGCGGAGGGCGAACCAATCGAGGTCCATGTCGAGGACAACGGCCCCGGTCCTGAGGCGAGCCAGCGTTCGCACCTGTTCGATCCATTCTATTCCGGTCGCACGGCGGGGCGCGGTCGCGGCCTCGGTCTGCCCATCGCCTGGCGACTGGCCCATCTGCAAGGCGGCGATGTCTGCCTCGATCCGCCGCGCCGCCACGAGCCGACGCGCTTCGTCCTCACCTTACCGCACCTGGCCGCGCCGGTCGGCGATGGCTCCGATCTGCTGCCGCTGTCGTGTTCGGCCAACGGCCGCCATGCCTCCTGACGCTCGAACCATAACCACTGCATCGGCGATATCATCGACTGGCGGAGGGCGTCCTTTCTCGCGGTCGCAGATAATGGTCCAGGAAGTGCAGGGTTTGTTTGATCGCTCGCTCCAGCTTCACGCCACTCCAGACATGCTCGATCCCGTTGTCCTCCACCAGCGTGACCGGCACTCCTGCTCGACGCAGACGGTCGGCCAAGGCACGCGCCATTTCCACTGGTACGGTGAGGTCATCGCGCGAATGGAACAGCAGAAACGGTGGGTCGTCGGCGCTGGCGTAGGCGCCTGGTGAGGCGCGCTCGTAACGCTGGGGATGGTCGGCGAAGCTCCCACCGAGGAAGGGACGCAAGTTCAGGGACTCCAGGCGGTGGGACCAGATCCGGTCGGCGAACTCGGCGGGCGCGCCCATGGCAACGACGGCCTGCACGCGGCTGGACTCTTCACGGTTGCCGCCGGAACCCTCCAGACCGTCCGCCGGCCCGGTGGTGCCCAACATGCAAACGCCATAGCCGCCCGAAGACACGCCTACGGCCCCGATGCGCCGAGCATCCAGGTGGTAGCGGCCGGCGTTGGCGCGCAGCCAGCGGACGGCGGCCTTGCCGTCCTCGACGGGGGCCGGAAAGCGGTGCTTTCCGGGCAGGCGGTAGTGTATTGTGGCGACAGCGTAGCCGTGCCGCGTCAACTCATCGAGCAACAGCCGGCTGCGCGGCTCGTACTTCAGCGCGCGCGGCCATTCACCGTCGGGTGGGGCGAACAAGACGACCGGGTGGGGGGAAGGTCGAGATGACGGGGGATAGTCGAGGTCGAGGGTCAAGGGAACGCCGTCGGCGCGAGCGTAGACCAGATTCGTCCGTTCCGCGGAAGAACGGCGACTCCAGGCGGCCAATGTCGTCAACAGGACGCCGCCAAGCACCAAAGCGAGCCGAAAACAGGAAGGCGGAGCCATCGACGGTCTCTTTGCGGTGCGGTGGACCCTCAGGGAATGCGAATATTGAAAGTCAGAGGCTCGTGGCCGACCTCCGCGCGCAGAGGTGTCTTGTTGATGCGACCATAGCCGGGCGGCACCCGCGGCGCGGCCGCCGAATGCTTCAATTCCTCCTGCAAACGCTTGGCGATCTCCGGCGACAGCCCCGCTGCTTCTTTTCGCTGTTTGACGCGAATGGAGCGCCCCAGCTGCTTCTCGGCGGCTTCGCGGTCGCGGATCACGACCCGGTGTTTACCCACCACCGCCCCATCCTCGCCTTCATCGGTTCGCAGGCGGTAATGGCCGGTCTCGTCGGTCCGCCCCGCGGCCCGCGGCCCCACCGTGCCGGCGTCGGAATCGGCCAGGAAAACCACCTCAATGCCGCTCAGAGGGATTCCATCCTTGGTGACGATGCCCTCCACGGGGGCCAGGTTCCACGTTGGCCGCCGCTGGCAGCCCCCCGCGGCGACAGCCAAGAGCAACAGGGCGCACGCGATCGCCCCTTGGCTAATACTGCGAACCATCGAACACCTCTCCGCCGGCTCGGCTGCTTAGGGCTTGGAGAAGAGTTACCGGGCCGTTGCTCGATGGGATCACCGCGGCGCCGTTGATCCCATTGCTGAGGAAGCGCGCCGAACCATCGCAGAAAGCGAAGTTCGCCCCCTGAGTGTGGCCGCTCCCGTATGTGAAGGCTCTATCAACCAGATCGCTGAATTGGCAGCCCGACGAAGGACAGGTGGGAAGCAGTTTGTTCAGCGGAGAGGATCCGAGGGCCACCGGCCAGAAATTGGCGTAATACGCCATCGAGTACGAAAAAACCCCATAAAAAGGGACCGAAGGCGTCGAGCCGAGGGAGGTAGCATACGTATCCCAGAGTGGGTCGTAGTTGTAACGCTCGCCGAACAGAAGCGTGTTCGAGGTGCCGTCAGTGATGGACAATATCGATATCGGTGTTGGTGAAGTGAGGAAGATACCGTCTTGACCAAGATTGGGGTCGGGATTGGCGTCATACGAGTAAGGCCCCACTCCCCAGTTGCCCACATAGCTTGTCAACCCCGCATAAATGTTGAAAGTCGCTACGTAGGTCGTCGGCGGGGAAGGGAGTTGATCGGAGGGACAAGCCAGGATCGTAAGCGGAGTCGAAGCGGGCCCGCCCGGCGTACTCACGGAAGGATCGCTGCCCATCCACGTATTGTTCGCAACGGCCTGGGTATAGAGTTGTTGATAGAGTGGTTGCTGCTCCAGGTAGGGCAGCAGGGGGATGAATTGGGTGCTGTAACCAACGTGGGAGGGAGGGGTGCTGTAGTCGATCACGAGGGGGAAGCTTTGATTGACATCGTGGTAATTATGGCACGCCAAGGCGATCTGCTTGAGGTTGTTCAAGCATCTGGCTCGATTGCCGGCCTCGCGCACCTTCTGGATCGCCGGCAGGAGCAGACCGATCAAGACGGCGATGATAGCGATCACCACCAACAATTCGATCAAGGTGAAGCCGGTTCGCGCTCCCTTAGGGTTCTGTCCTGACATGGATGACTCCGAATAACAGATTCGAGGAACCGCCGGACAGGAGGCGTGTCAACGCCCTGGTGATCGACTCATTTACAGTGCCGGATTGGAGTGCAGGGTCAGTAGGCTGAAGCCGAGACTCCAATCTTGCCCATCGACGGAGACGGACCACTACCGTCGCTCCGCGCGCTCCAGGTGTTCCAGCGCGGCGCCTGCCTCTTGCGTCAAGGCGGCATCCGGCGCTCCCGCGGCCAATACCTTGAGCAACTGCCGCGCGTCGGGACTGCCGATCTGCTCCAGGGTCTCGACCGCACGCAAGCCACGAAGCACATCGCCGGAAGGACGTTTCCGCTGCGCTGCCGCGATGACCAGCAGTTCTTCCAACTGTTTGCGTACCTCCAGCGAAGGCGCCTTGCGAAGAGCCTGCCGCAAAGCCGGCTCCGCGACCGCGCCAAGTTTCTCCAATTCCTTCCGCGCCTTGACGCGAACCGTGAAGCTATCCTCGTCGAGGTCGCGGATCAGTTTGAGGATCGCCTCCGGCGCGACGCGGGCAGTGGCCGGCCTCAAGCGTTTGGCAAGGAACGGCACGGTCTGCGTCGGTCCTGCGGTCAAGGTCCAGATGGCGCGTCCGGCCCGTCCGGCGTCGTCGGCTGCCAAGTCGGCCCAACACCCCTCCAGTTCCTCGGCGGAAAACAGGGCTGGCCGCAGGCGGCCGTCCTGGAGCCGTCCGGTCGCGTCCCAAATCAAGATGGTCGTATCAAAACTCCCCGAAGCCAGACGCCGACCATCCGGGGAAAACGAAAGGGGCCGAACCTCTCCGCCGTGGCCGGCGAAGCGAAGGCGTACCTTGCCGGTGGCCGTCTCCAGCACTTGCACGGTCCCGTTCGTGCCAGGCAGCGCCAGCGTTCGGCCGTCCGGAGAGAACGTCAAGGTCCACACGTAGGAAGGGAGCCTTTCGACCAACACGCGGGGAGCACCCAGATGCAAACTCGAACCCGACTTACGGGACTCGTCCTTGAGCAGCGGCCAGAGGCGAAGCGTATGCGCATCGTTTCCCGTGCGGCCGGTCGCGTCGCTTACTGTGGCCAGCATCCTCCCATCCGGCGAGAAGGCCAGGCGATAGGCATGCCCCTCCGCCACCGGGACGGAGCAGAGTTCCTTGGCTGTGGCCGTCTCCCAAAGGGCGATGGAACCCGGTTTGTTCGGCTGGCTGCGAGCGAGGGCCAGGAGTTTGCCGTCCGCAGAAAAAGCCAGAGAAGCCGGATCCTTCCCCGCGATCTTGGAGAGCAGTTTGCCCGTCGCGGATTCCCAGAGCAGCGCTTCTCCCGGCGCATCGCTACTCACACCGGCTACCATCTTGCCGTCGGGGGACAAGACCAGCGAATTGCCTAACTGTTCCCCCAGTTTGTGGAAGGAGAGGCTTCGTTCTCGGTCGGTGTCCCGGTCCCACAGACGGATGACCGCGCCAAAAGCTCCTCCCTTGATCGGCCAAGCGAGATCCGCCACGGTAATGGTCTTGCCGTCCGGGGAGATCGCGCTGTCGATGCCGGCGAGTTCGTATTCTCGGAGGTCGCCGCCGGCGGGCGCGATTTGCTGCTGTTGCTCGCCCGTGGAAGTATTCCACAGCCGAACGAAGCCGTCCCAACCGTTGGAGATCAAGGTTCGGCCATCGCGCGTGAAGGCGACTGCGGACACTCCTCTCTGGTGTCCCTCTCCAGTCGAGGACACCTGTTTGCCGGACGCGGTTTCCCACACGCGGACCAACTCCCCATCCAGGCCCGCCAGCATTTTGCCGTCGGCGGAAAAGGCCAGTGCGCCGGCGAAAATCCGACGATCCCCCTGGCAGCGACGCAATTCCTTGCCGGTGTCCATGTCCCACAAACGAACCGCTCCGGAGTTGTTGGCCACGGCCAGAACTTTCCCGCCGGGAGCGATGGCCAACGACTGGAAAGCGTTTGCGCTGTCCCCCTCCTTCTCCGGGGCGAGTTGCCGTACCTCCTTGAGCGTGGCCACGTCCACCAGACAGACGACACTTTCGCGTTTCTTGGCTTGGGGAAGTGGGTCGCAGGCCACCGCCAGCGTGCGGCCGTCCGGCGCGAAGGCGGCATGGGAAAGGCGGCGTTTCGTGTTCCACCGCCGCGGCTCCCTCTTGCCCGTGGCCGCGTCCCAGAGCGAGATGCCGTGGTCGTCAAGGGCGGCGAGGGTCTTGCTATTCGGGTCAAAGGCGAGAGCGGAAATAGGGCCGCTGGACTGACTCCATACTTGTTGGCCGGTGGCCGCGTTCCAAAGCAAGAGGGTGTTATCCTTGCCTGCCGAGGCGATCTTTTTGCCGTCGGGAGAAAAGGCCAGACACTCGACGAGGTCGGCTGGCTGCTCCCTGTTTCCCTCCACCAGTAGCTTGCCGGTGGCGATCTCCCACAAGCGGAGGCGATCGCCTCTGCTCGCCAGAATTCGCCCGTCCGGGGACAGCGCGGCGACTTCAAGGGGATGTCGGGTGACATCGCCGAACCGGCGGAGCAATTTGCCGCTTTCGATTTCCCACATGAAAGCGGGGCCCCGGCTCGCCGTGATCAGCCCTTTGCCGTCTCGCGTGAAGAGTATGGCCGTCCGTCCGTTGTGCGCGTTCCGCCAGCGCACGGTTCCCAGCCGCGCCAGCGCGCCGGGGGGCAGTGGGTCGCCATGGCGGTCGGAACGGGCGGGCTTATCCTTCTCCTGGGCTGGCCGTTCCGCCGCGGTGGGTGGCTCGCTTTGGGGCGCTCGATCCGGCCAGGCTTTGAGGCTTTGGCAGACCAGCAGTCCCACCGCCACCAAACTCACCCAACTCGCCAGCCAGATGCCGAAATGCATCGAGGATTTCGTCATCCGCGCTAACCCGCCTTTCACTAACTGAGCAACATTGTCGGAAAGCGCTCCGGCCACCTGTTCGGTGAACCTCCGCGTCGCCTCGACGGTATGCACCAGCAGAACTGCCGGCACTCCCGCCCCGCTCGCCGCCTCACCCAGCAGAAACGCCAGCAGGCTCGCCGAAACGAGGATCCCCCGCCGCGCCAGCCGCTCCGCCAACATCGCCCGCGCTTTCTCCAACCGCCAGGCCACTGAGCCGAGCGGCAATCCCAGTTCCGCGGCGGCCTCGGCGTGCGTCTTGTCCTGGAGGTAGCAGGCGATCAGCAGCCGGCGCGCGTCGTCGGGGAGAGCATTCAGTTCGGAGTCGAGGATGGGCCGAACTTCGTTCCAGGTAGCTTCAGTGATGGGATCGGGATGGGGATGACTCATGGGGTTGGCCTGTCGCTCGCGAACCCGGCGGCGAGTTGCCCCCGTCAAGACGTTGACAGCGGTTCGGTAGGCGACGCGGTGCAGCCAACCGCCTAGCGACAACGGTGCCGCCGCTTCGCGGCCGAGTTGTCCAGCCTGGCGGGCCAGCAGGACGAACGTGGCCTGGAAGGCGTCCTCGGCGTCGGGTCCGCATCCGAGGACGCGGCGGCAGGTGCGCAGCACCATCGGCCCGTGTCGCCGCATCAACTCGGTGAAGGCGGCCTGACCGCGCTCCGACTCGTAGGCGGCGAGCAGGTCGCGGTCGCTGGTGTTACCCAGGCGACTGACCTCCTCGGACAGGGCCAAGTGGCGCAGAAAGAGGCCAAGTGTGGTTGTGCTCATGGCGAATAAGCTCTCTCGGCACACATCACGAGAATTATCAAGTGCCGGCGGTTTTCAACTAAGGAATTGTTGAGGAAAACTGGAAAAAAGATGTTTGCAACCGCAATGCCTTTCCGGTGAGGAGGACGATTGCTCGATTCACCTCCCCACTATTTTGGTTCGCCGCGATACCGTTCGACCAAGCGGCATTGTACACGGTGAACACGGGCCGTATCGAGCCGAGCAACGTCCTCGTCCGCAAACACGGCGGCCTTTCTGATGTGGTCAAGCTGCTGGACTTCGGTCTAGTGGTCCGTCCCAATGGAGATGACGGGTGGGACCGGCGTCCCGCCGGTCTTCGGTTCCAAGGACCGGCGGGACGCCGGTCCCACCGACCCGCCAACTCAACCGAGGCGGACCACTGGGGCGATCTCAGGCTGTGAGCGCTGCGGAGTCCACGAAACTCACCAAAGAGGGACTGATGCGGGCGAAGCCGAGAGTCATTCCTGCTCAAATCCGCCTTGATCGCGCGTCGGTCGCGCTGGTATAGCGACACTCGAATCGGTCGCCGCGACCGCACCGCGCTCGGCGTCCGTCGATACTTGAACAGAGGAGTGCACGTTCATGCCAGCGAAGGATGTCGCTTCGGTCGCCTGCGAGTGTTCGGCGGAGCGCCTCGAACGCGGCGAGGTTCTGTTCTATCCCACCGCTCCATTCGCTCTGCCGCAGGACGCCGATCTGGAGTTTTTGCTCGAGCAGGAACTTGGCACCCTCGCTCACAAGAACATCAGTTACAACCCGGCCAACGATAAGGTCAACGGTTTCGTCCGCCGCACCGCCGAGCAGGTCGAACAACTGCGGTCCATCTTCGCCCGCTTCTCGAAGTCCGCGACCGAATGGCTGGCTGGACTGTTGCCGCAGTACAGCCACGGCTGGCAACTCGATCGCGCCAGCTTTCGACCGCAAGAAGAGGCGACGCGACGGTTGCGTCCGACGGCCCGCAACGATCTGCTGCACGTCGATGCTTTTCCCGGCCGGCCGTCGCGCGGCAACCGCATCCTGCGCGTCTTCGCCAACATCAACCCGCGCGAGCCGCGTATCTGGGTCACGTCGGATCCGTTCGCCAAGCTGCTGGCGCGTTACGGCGAGGCCGCCGGCCTACCGGGTCGCAACGGCGCGCACTTGTGGAAGCAGCTCGGTCGAAGTGTGCTGGCCCTCTTCCGCCCCGGCATCGGACGTCGCTCCGAGTACGATCTGTTCATGCTGCGTTTCCACGATTACCTCAAGGCCAGCGAGGAATTTCAGGAGCGCGGGCCGAAATATTTGCACAACTTCCCGCCCGGAAGCGTCTGGGTGGCGATGACGGATACGTGCAGTCATTCCGTGCTGCGCGGCCGCTTCGCGCTAGAGCATTCGTACTTCATCTCGCCGGCCGTGCTGGCCCTGCCGGAGGAATCGCCGCCGGTGCTGCTGCAAAAAGCCTGCACAACGGCGGGCCGCCGCGCGGCTTAACAAGCCCGGAGCGCCAGCGACGGGCCGAAGTGCCCCGTCGCTGGCGCTCCGGGCTTGTCACAAAAGCATTCCTCTCCCTCAACCACTCATGACCAATCTTCTTCTATCTGTTCGCTCGTTGACGCAGCGCCACCCCTGGCCCATCCTCGGCATCATCCTCGCCCTCCTCGCCGGTGCGGGTCTGCGCCTAATCTGGCCGGAGGACATCGAATACAAGGCGGACGAAGCCTGGACCTTCCAACACAGTCGAGACACGGCCCTGCCTTGGCTGGGTATGCCGTCGAGCGTGGACATCCCCAATCCCGGAATGAGCGTGTGGGTGTTCGTGCTGCTACAGCGCATCTCCGGTGCGGCCGATCCTCCGGCGCTGGCCCGCGCCGTGCAGTTCACCAACATTGCCGCCCTGATTCTGCTGGTCTGCTTCGCCGTTCGGTGCGTTCCACGCGGCGAGCGGGAGCCGTGGCTGTGGGCCGCGGCGCTGGTGGCCGTCAACCCGCTGGCGGTGCTGTTTCATCGCAAAATCTGGCCGCCGTGCGTGCTGCCGCTGTTGACGCTGACCATGCTGTACGGCTGGTGGTATCGGCGGCGACGTGGCCCGGCCTTCGTATGGGGCTTGGTCGGCCTCTGCCTGGGACAGATCCACATGGCCGGCTTCTTCTTCGCCGGCGGATTCTTCCTGTGGGCGCTGTTGTTCGATCGGCCCTGGCGCGAGCGCGTGGCCTGGCGGAGTTGGCTTCTCGGCAGCAGCGTGGGAGCGCTGCCGATGATACCCTGGATGCTCTACCTGCTTACCCATCCGAACGAGCATCCCGCCAATCCGCATCGCTGGGTCCACGCCTGTGAGATGAAGTTCTGGATCCGCTGGTTCACGGAATCGTTTGGCCTGGGGATTGACTATACCTTTGGTCCGTATTTCCGCGAGTTCCAGAATTATCCGCTGTTGGCCGGCCGTCCCACCTATCTCGTCGGGCTGCTGCACTGGCTGCTCGGCGGCATCGCCCTCGCCCTGTTGGCGCGCGCGGCCGTGGTCCTGTGGCGGAGGCGCGATCGTTGGCGCGAGTGCTGGATCGGCCGCGACTCGGCCAGCGCCTTCACCCAGAATGCCGCCTTTTGGGGCTTCGGCTTGCTGCTGACCCTGTCGAGTTTCTCCATCCACCGTCATTACATGATCGTGCTGTTTCCGCTGGAGTTTCTCTGGGTCGCCCGCCTTGCCCTGACTGCCGGGGAGCAACAACCGCGCGCACCGCGTCTGGGCCGCGCCCTTCTGTTGGCGTTGTGCCTCGCCCAGTTCCTCGTCTCCGCGAACATGCTCGGCTATATCCACAGCCGGCAAAACTTCGCTGGCACCGAGTACGGAATCCCCTACGGCGCCCAGCACGCCTCGCGGTGAGCTTTCGCCGCTTGCTTCTCTTCCGCTTCTTTCACCAACTCGCCGACTTTCTTTCGAGAAAATCAACTTTTCTTCTTCGGATGCGATGATGCGCTGTCGGAAATGCCGATGATAGGGAGTGGAGGGGCCGCAGTAACGAGGAGCGGTCTGGAACGGAGGGCCAGGAGTGCTCCCCGGGCCGTTTCGTGGCTCACACGGAAAGGATGATTCAGGATGAAGAAGTCCAGCCGTTTCTGGTGGCTGCAGGGGGCGATCCTGGTGGCGGCGATTGCCGGCTGCAAATCGAATTCCTGCTGCAACAGTTCCCCCTACGGAGGGGGCCAGAGTGGACCGCCGCCGGCCGTCGGCGCTTCAGGCATGACGGGTTCGGTCGGTCCCTCGGCTTATAGTCAGAGTTCGATGGGTATGCCGGGCGGCGCGTCGGGCATGCCGGCCGGACAGGGATTCGCGCCGCAGGGCGCTGGCGCGTTTACGGGACCAACCTCGTCCTCGGGTTTCGGCGGCCATTGAGGACTGTGATTCCTTACCAGCCCGCAGCATCAGCAAGAGATGCTCTTGCTGACGCTGCGGACTGGTCGTCCGCCTTGACGATCTCAGCGCGACCAGCGCAGGATCGTGCGAAAAAAAGCCGCCACGCGCGGTGTCAGTCGCGATCGCTGGTAGGCGTCGCCGAGCTTGCGCAGCACTTCCGCCTGCGTCGGGTAACTGTGGATCGTCGCCGCGAAGGCCGACAGGCCGATTTTTTTCGTCATCGCCAGAACCACCTCGCCGATCATCTCACCGGCGTGCGCCGCCACGAGGGTGGCCCCGACAATTCGATCGCTCCCCTTGCGAACGTGCACCAGCGCCATGCCCTCTGTCTCCCCGTCGAGAACGGCCCGGTCCACTTCCTTCAGTTCGTGCCGAAACGTTTGAATCGCCAGCCCTTGTTCGGCGGCCTGCCGCGCGGTCAGCCCGACGTGGGCGATTTCCGGATCGGTGTAGGTACACCAGGGGATCACCAGCCGGCTCATCCTTCCGCGTCCGACAAAGACACGGTCGAAAAACAGGGCATTACGCAGCACGAGACGCGCCATGGCGTCGGCGGCGTGCGTGAACTTGAAGGGCGAACAGATGTCGCCGGCCGCGTAAATCCGCCGGTTGGTCGTCTGCAAGAAATCGTTCACCTTGACCCCGGACCCATCGTACTCCACACCGACTTGTTCCAGCCCTAGCCCCTCGACGTTCGCTTGCCGGCCCACGGCGACGAGGATCGCATCCGCCGGCAGACGCACCGGCTCACCTTCGCCGGCAATCAGGAAATACGTCTGACCCTCCAGGCGCTCCACCCCCAGCGCCCGCGCGCCCAGATGCAATCGCACGCCCTCGCGCTCCAGTCGATCCCGCAGCAGCGCGGCCGCCTCCGGTTCGTCCTTGCCCAGCAGCCGATCCGAGCGATTGACGAGATGCACTTCGCTGCCCAGACGCCGAAATGCCTGGCTCAACTCGCAGCCAATGGGACCGCCGCCAACCACAACCAGGCGACGCGGCAACTCGGTCAGATCGAAAATCGTCTCGTTGGTGAGACAGGTCGCGGAGTCGAGTCCGGGCAGATCGAGGGACGCGGGGCGCGTGCCGGTGGCGATCGCCGCCCGCGTGAATCGCAGCGTTTGTCCGCCGACCTCGACCGTAGCCGGACCCGTGAAACGACCGGCCCCAAGGAAGACATCGACGCCCAGATCGCGGAAGCGCGCCGCCGAATCGTGTCCGCTTAGCCCCGCCCGCAGACGGCGCATACGCTGCATCACCGCCGGGAAATCGACCTCGACGGAACCCGTCCCGCGCACGCCGAACACCTCGGCCTGCCGCGTCTCCTCGGCCGCGCGGGCGCAGCGCAAGAGTGCCTTGGAGGGCACACAGCCGTAGTTCAGACAGTCGCCGCCGAGCCGATGTTTTTCGATCAGGGCGACGCGCGCCCCCAAACCCGCCGCCCCGGCGGCGCACACCAACCCAGCCGTGCCGCCGCCCACCACAACGAGGTTGTACCGCTCCCGCGACGTCGGATTCGTCCAGTCGCCGGGATGCGTGTTCGCGATCAGTTCCCTGTCGAACGGGGCGATGAACTTTTCGGTCATTGATTCCGAAATCCCGCGCAGCGTGAAAAAATGGTCGCGGCGCGACAATCCGCTTGCCGCCTCCCTACGGGGGCATGGTATGATTCCACCGCTTGCTTGCAGGAAAAAAGAAAAGGCCCCGACCTTAAGAGGAGACCAGCATGGCCAAGAAAACGACCTGCCCCATCAGCCGCGCCGACTTTCGCGCCAAGGCCAAACCCATCACCGTCAGCATCGCCGGCGTACCGCAGATGGCCGAAGTCAAGGAGTTCTCGACCGGCTCGCTGGGCTGGTACGTCAACGGCCGCACCACCCTCGAGATCGACGGCCAGCACGTGCCGGTGCTCATCAACGCCAGTCTGGTCATCGTTGGCAGCAAGGAATTGCCGGCAGACGGCGCCGCCGCACCAGCCAAGTCGTCTTCGCCGGAGGAATAATCGAAGATGGGTAGGTAAGCGCGATAAGCCCGGAGCGCCAGCGACGGGGAGGAACCCGTCGCTGGCGCTCCGGGCTTATCGAATTATACCACCTTGACGGCCGTAACCTCGCGGATCAGTTGGCGCAGGCCGGCATCGTCCAGACGGAGCAGCGTCTGGGAGACGCTCAGCCAACAGCGCTCGCGGAAATCGTGTTCCGGCCAGCGGTCGGCCGTGTCGGTCACGTTCATCAAATAGATGGTGACGTGGCAGGTGAAGCCGGCCTTCTCGTAGAAATACGTCCCGATCGGGTCCGGTTGAAGAATGCCGACGAGGCCCGCCTCTTCCCACGCTTCTTGCAGGGCGATCTCGGCCGCCGTTTTGCCGGGTTCCAGGCATCCCTTCGGGACCACCCAGCGCTTGCCGCTGCGCGACGATACCACGCAAATCAGTCTGTCACGAACTGCGATCACGCCCGCCTGACGAATCACGCTTGGAGAGGATGACATGAATGGTCCCACGCGATAAGATTACCACGCCCTTGTCTACAATGTCCGAAACCGCGCCGCGCCGTCAAGCAAGGTTTCACATTTTTCGCCGGTTCTACATCATTTCCTCTTTCCCAGTCTCAGCGTGTGGGACCGAGAAAGAGAAAAGCCCCCGGAATGGGTCGGTCCCTGACCGCCCGAACATTCAATCAAACTCGATTGATCCTCGCCGCTGGTTACATCCGCTTCACCGTGTTATAACGACAGGGGGAGGAGAGGAACCGTGGGGAGAATGTCCTGCCATGCCGAGCGAAAACGTATCGGCCGAAACCGTTCTGATCGTCGATGACGAGGAACCCGTCCGCAAGACCTTCCACGAATGGCTCGTCGGGGCGAACCTCGACTGCCGCGTCCTGACGGCCGCCGACGCCGAGTCCGCGCTGGTGCAGGCCAATCAGCACACCATCGACCTCACCATCCTCGATTGGAACCTGGGGGCCGGCAACGACGGCTTGCAGCTGCTCGAAGACCTGACGCTGTTCAACCCGGACGTGGCGGCGATCATGATAACCGGGTTCGCTCATCAAGCGACGCCGCTGGCGGCGATGCGCATGGGCGTGCGCGACTACCTCGACAAGAACCAGGATCTGGACCGCAGCACGTTCCTCAAGGCCGTCCGCCGCCAACTCGACCGCATCCGTCCCGCCCGCCGCGCTCGCCGTCTCCACCAGGGACTGATCGCCTTCCGTTCCGCCGTCGAAAAAGTCCTTCCGCTCGTCCAGGCGGCCGCCGCCCTGCACGATCCGGTGCCGTTGCCCACCGCCGTGTGCAACCTTTTCCGCTTCCTGCTGAGCACCACGGGTGCCCGCGACGGCGTCTTGCTCGTGCGCAGTTACGACGCCGACCGCCAGCCCGCCGAGGTTTGCCGCGCCTACGACACGACCGGACAACTGCTGGATGTATCGCTCGCCCCCTTCGCTCGCTCGATCGCCGGGAGCGCCTCCAGCATGCAAAAGCCCTGTCTCATGGGGCGTCCCGATCAGGCGGCCGTCAGCGGCAACCTCGAATTACAACCGTTCGAGCGCGGCCGACGTTCCTTGTTGGCGGCGCCGCTGAGCGTGGCTCCCGGATTGCAGGCCGTGCTGGAACTATTCGACAAGCAATCCGAGGGGGCGTTCACGGAGTCCGACCGGCAACTCGCGGCCGCCGCCGCCGACTTCGGTTCGGAGATGCTGCGACAAGCGCTCGCCGAGCGACAAATGCACCGCGTCCTCTTCGACGCCGTGGAGGCCGCGCTGGGAGCCAGCGATTCGATGGCGCAGTCGCTCGACGGCACCGGGCCGCGACCGGAGGATCCACCCCCGGCCGCTGTGCTTGAGCAGCTGCGCGAAGGGTTGGACTCCGACGGCGATGCCGTGGACGCCGGCGCGACGCTACGATTGGCCGAGGCGATTCGTGTTCTCGCCGTGCGTCACGGCCCCTCAGCCGTGACCCACTGCATTCGGCTGGTGGAGGGCGTTCGCCAGCTGCTCGATGAGATGACCGGGGAGGCGCGGTCGTGACCGATCCGCCGGCCGACAACACATCCGACGACGTTTTCGCCGACGTCTTCGCTCTGCTGACGCCGCAGCGTTTGCTGCACCATCCGCGCGCCACCGGCGAGGGCGTCTCCGTCTGCATCATCGACAGCGGCGTCGAACGTGCCCTTCTCGAAACGAAGTTCCACCAGCGCGGCCACACGTTGCATCCCATCGAGGGCGGCGTCTTCACGTCCGACCGACCAGAACCCTTACCCTACGACGGCCGACAGAGCACGCCGCACGGCACGACGGTCGCGGACATTTTGCTGACCCTGGCCCCGCGCGTTCGCCTGTTCTCCGCCGACGTGTTCGGCCCGCGCGGAACCTGCGAGGTCGAGGTTGTCATTCGCGCCGTGCGCTGGGCGATGGACGTATGGCATTGCAAGGTCATCAACCTCTCGCTGGGCGTGCCGGAGCAGCGTCTGCAACAGGTGCAGCGCCGCCAGCAGTTATTGCGCACCATTGAGGAGGCATATTACAAGGACGTGCTGGTCATCGCCGCCGCCGACAACGACCATCCGCTAACGCGCAGCTACCCCGCGGCCTTCGCTCCACCGCTCTTGTCGGTGGACAAGGCCCACTTCACGGATCCGCTGGAGTTCGCCTATCACCTCAGCGAGCCGATCGAGTTTCAGGCGCACGGCCGCGGTTATCTCGGCCCGTTCGCGACCGAGCCGGCTACCAGTTGGGCCGCCCCGCACCTCGCCGGTATTGCTGCCCGCATCTTGTCGCTGCGGCCGAACCTGAAACCATTCGAGATGAAAACGATCCTCTATTGGCTCTGTCAGTCTTGAAAAGGGGCCAACCACAGAGTCACAGAGAACACAGAGAAAGACACAGAAAGAAGAAAAAAACAAGAAAAGAGCAAAGAGTCAAGAAACCAGTTTGGATTTCTTGTCTCCTCTGTGTTTTCTCTGTGCTCTCTGTGACTCTGTGGTTAGCCTCTTCTTCAAATCGCGGCGCACTCCAGACCGAACGTGGCGGCCACGGCGGGATTCGTCACCTTCCCGTCGTGGACATTGACGCCTTGCCGAAGGGCCGCGTTTTCGTCGATGGCGCGCTCGAACCCCTTGCGGGCCAGTTCCAGCACATACGGCAACGTCACGTTCGTCAGCGCGTAGGTGCTGGTCCGGCCGACGGCTCCCGGCATGTTGGTGACGCAGTAATGCAGCACGTCATCGACGAGAAACGTCGGCTGGCTGTGCGTGGTCGGCCGCGACGTTTCAACGCAGCCGCCTTGATCGATGGCCACGTCGATGATGACGGCGCGCGGCGGCATGCGCTTCAGATCCTCGCGCCGCACCAGATGAGGCGCCCGCGCGCCGGGGATCAGCACCGCGCCGATGAGCAGATCCGTCCGCGCCAGGCTGTCGAGGATGTTGTGGCGATCGCTGTACAGCGTGGTCACGTTGCGCGGCATCACGTCGTCGAGGTAGCGCAGGCGATCGAGATTGATGTCGAGAATGGTGACGTTGGCGCCGAGTCCGGCGGCGACCTTGGCGGCGTTGGCGCCGACGATGCCGCCGCCGAGGATGACCACGTTGGCCGGCAGCACGCCCGGCACGCCGCCCAGAAGAATGCCGCGGCCCTCGAACGGTCGTTCGAGAAACTTCGCCCCCTCCTGAATGCTCATTCGCCCGGCGACCTCGCTCATCGGTGTCAAGAGAGGGAGCGTTCCCTTGGCGTCGCGAATGGTTTCGTAGGCAATGGCGGTGATGCCCGACTTCATGACGGCACGGGTCAGCGATTCGTCGGCGGCGAAGTGGAAATAAGTGAAAACGATTTGCCCCGCACGCATCAGCGGCCACTCGACCGCCAACGGTTCCTTGACCTTGACGATCAGGTCGGCGCGCTTCCACACATCGGCCGCGCTGGGGACGATCTCGGCGCCGTTGTTCTGATAATGCTCGTCGCTGATACCGCTGCCCTGTCCGGCCCCCGATTGGATCAGCACCTTGTGTCCCGCGCGGGTCAACTCCTCGACGCCGACGGGAATGAGGGCGACGCGCGATTCATGCGTCTTGATCTCGTTGGGAACGCCGACGATGTATTTCGGGCCTTGCGGCATCTTTTCGCCTCTCTATTGTCGTAAAAGCCGATCCGGGCGCGCGACGCTGCAGCCCGTCTCCTCAGTCCGCTGGTTATTCTGGATGGCGTGGCCGGGTGAATCAATACGAACTGCGGTACCGTTGCGGTTCGCCCGCTGCCGCGTTATGATCGCTGCCGAATCGACCTCGCCGTTTCCCATGCCTCAACCCGCCGGAGAACCTCCATGTACCGCCATGCATCGCTCGCCGCCCTGTTGCTCGCCCTCCTCCCTGCCGGCCTTCGCGGTGCCGATCCCACCCCTGTACAACAAGCTCTCTCCCACGAGATCATCGGTCCACGCCAGGCGCTGCTCGACGTGCAGGACCGCATCGAAGGACGCATCCCACGGATGCCGGAGGTGAAATCGGTCGCTGAGTGGGACAAGCACGCCGAGCGCATCCGCCGCGAGCTGCTGGAGCGTGTCGTCTTTCGCGGCGCGGCCGCCTCCTGGCGCGAGGCGAAGGGACAGGTGAAATGGTTCGACACCATTCCCGGCGGTCCCGGCTATCGCATCAAGAAGTTGCGCTACGAGGCGGTTCCCGGTCTGTGGATACCGGCGCTTCTGTACGAACCTGAGAAGCTCGCGGAGAAGGCGCCGGTGATGCTGGCCGTCAACGGTCACGACGGCAACGGCAAGGCGGCGGGTTACAAACAAATTCGCTGCATCAATCTCGCCAAGCGCGGCATGCTTGTCCTCAACGTCGAGTGGCTCGGCATGGGCCAGCTAAAGAAGACCGGCTATCAGCACTATCGCATGAACCAGCTCGATCTGTGCGGCACGAGCGGCGTCGCTCCGTTCTATTTGGCGATGACGCGCGGGATTGATGTGCTGTTGTCACTGCCGGGCGCCGACCCCGAGCGCGTCGCCGTCAGCGGCCTGTCCGGCGGCGGTTGGCAAACCATCTTCGTCAGTTCGCTCGATTTGCGCGTCAAGCTGGCAAACCCCGTGGCCGGCTATTCCGGTTTCCGCGTCAAGCTCCGCGATCATTTCAAGGATCTCGGCGACTCCGAGCAAGCGCCGTGCGATCTGGGGACCATCGCTGATTACACTCACCTGACCGCCCTGCGCGCTCCGCGACCGACGCTCTTGACGTATAACTCGAAAGACAACTGTTGCTTCGAGGCCGGCTACGCCCTTCCGCCGCTTCTGAACGCCGGACGCCCCATTTTCGACCTCCACGGCAAGGAAAACGCCCTCCGCTCGCACGTCAACGACGATCCCGGCACGCACAACTACGAGAAGGACAACCGGCAGGCGTTCTACCGTATGCTCGGCGATTTCTTCTATCCCGACGACAAGAAATACAGCGCCGACGAGATTCCCTCCAACAAGGAGATCAAAACGCGCCCGGACCTGGACGTGGATCTGCCGGAGAAGAACGCCGACTTCAACACGCTCGCCCTGGAACTGGCGAAGAAGCTGCCGCATACGCCGGCGATGCCGTCCGATCGCGAAGCCGCCCGGAAATGGCAGCAGAGCCAGCGCGACAAACTGCGTTCCGTGGTCCATGCGCTTGACTTCAAAGTGCAAGCGACGCGCATCGGCGATACCGAGAAGGACGGTCTGAAAGCGACCTTCTGGAAGCTCCGCCTCGGCGACGCCTGGACTGTGCCGGTCGTCGAACTGATGCGCGGCGAGCCGAAGGGCACGACCATTCTCCTCAACGACGCCGGTCGCCGCGCCGACTTCGTCAACGTCGAGAGCTTGCTGAAAGCCGGTCAGCGCGTTCTGACTGTCGATTTGTTCTACTTCGGTGAGGCGAAGGTGGCGCAGAAGGATTTTCTGTTTGCCCTGTTGTTGGCGTGCCTGGGCGATCGTCCGCTGGGCGTCCAGGCGAGCGAGTTGGCCGCCGTCGCCCGCTGGTCACTCGGCGAACACAAGAATGGTCCGCTCTCCGTCGTCGCCGTCGGGCCGCGCCTGAGCGTGGTTTCTCTGGTCGCCGCCGGGTTGGAGGAGAAAGCGATCGGCCGGCTGGAATTGCAGGGAGCGCTGGGAAGTTTGAAGGAGATCCTGGAGCAAAATCGCTCGGTCGATCAAATGCCGGAGATGTTTTGTTTCGGATTGCTCGAAGCGTTGGATGTCAAGCAGCTGGCCGCTCTCGTCGCGCCGCGGCCGGTGGCGCTGCCGGACGCCAGCGACCGCGCGAAGGCGGAGTTGTCGGGACTGAAGGCGTGGTATTCGCTGCTGGGCCGCGATTTCGATCCGGTTGGCGGTACGATCGAACCGTCGCGCGGCAAGTGATGGACTTCCGTGGGGCTCCCATTTTCATTGCCTCGTTGTCCTCTACGCGGTAGGTTAAATAAACTGCCTGTATCGCGCTGTTTGCCCACCGTTTCCTGTGGAGAATCCCCGATGTTGCGCCTCGACGCCGACCGTGGCGTGTCCGTCTGCGATGGCCTCTCTCGACGCGATTTCCTGCACGCCGGCGCTCTGTCCCTGCTCGGTTTGACGCTGCCGGGGTTCCTCGCCCGCCGCGCCGCAGCCGCGACGCCGGATACGGACGTCAACTGTATCATGCTGTTTTTGCTCGGCGCTCCCAGTCACATCGACACCTGGGATCCGAAGCCCAAAGCGCCGGCGGAGATTCGCGGCCCCTTCAAACCCATCGCCACCAAGGCGGAGGGCATGCAGATCAGCGAAATCTTTCCCCGGATGGCGAAGCACGGCGACAAGTTTTCGCTCATCCGCAGCGTCTACCATACGGCCGCCGCCGTCCACGACACCGGCCATCAGATGATGCAGACGGGCCGGCTGTTCAGCGGCGGCATCGAGCATCCGCACCTCGGCTGCGTGCTGGGTTATTTGAAGGGTCAACGCGGCGAAGTGCCGGCGCACGTGCTGCTGCCGCGGCCGATGGGCCGCACCGGCGGCAACATGCCGCACGGCCAAAACGCCGGCTATCTCGGCAAGCAGTACGATCCCTTCGTCCTCAACGCCGACCCGTCGGCCAAGGACTTCAAGGTGCCCGATCTGCTGCCGCCCGATTACATCTCCGCCGTCCGCGCCGGCCGGCGCCAGAAGATGCGCGACGCCGTGGAAGGCGCCCTCGATACCTTCGAGAAGAACCCGCAAGCGAAGCAGCTAGACGACAATTTCAATCTTGCTTATCGCTTGATGTCCAGCCGGCAGGCCCGCGAGGCGTTCGCGCTGGACAAGGAACCCGCCGCCACGCGCGATCGCTATGGTCGCACCCGCTTCGGCCAAAGCTGTCTCCTGGCCCGTCGCCTCATCGAGCGCGGCGTGCGCTTCGTCACGGTCAATATGTACGAAACCGTTTTCGACGAGATCACCTGGGACATTCACGGCTCGAAGCCGTTCACCGACATCGCCGAGATGTCGCGGCTGGTCGCCCCGGACTTCGATCGCGCCTACAGCACCCTGCTGGAAGATCTGCACGACCGAGGCCTGCTGAAATCAACCATCGTCACGGCGATGGGCGAGTTCGGCCGCACTCCGAAGATCAATCCGGCCGGCGGCCGCGATCATCATCCCGGCGTGTGGACAATCGTGATGGGCGGCGGTCCGATCCAGGGCGGCCGCGTCGTCGGCGAGTCCGACGAGTTGGGTTACGCGCCGAAGACGCGGCCGGTCACGCCGGCGATGGTGGCGGCGACGATTTACAAGGGTCTCGGACTCGATCCGCACCGCGAATTGCCCGGACCGCAGAACCGTCCGCTGCCGCTGGCCGATTACGATGCGTCTCCGCTTAAGGAGTTGTTCTAGGATACGCGGGATCGAGAGAGGGAGGCGACAGCGATGAAAACGGCTCCTTTCAATTTCTGGAAGCGATTGAAGGAGATCGACATGTTTTTCCAGAAAAACGATCCGGTTCACAAGTCGATGCGGCGGATCGTGAAGCGCCTGGAAAAAGCCCAGATCCCCTATGCCATCGTGGGGGGAATGGCGGTGAACGCGCACGGGCATCACCGAACAACCGACGATCTGGACGTCCTTCTGACCCCCGAAGGGCTGGCCGAGTTCCGCAAGCGATTTGTTCCAAGACAGTACGATCCGCATCCTCGACTTCCGCGCCGATTCACGGATCGCACCAATCAAGTGACTATCGATTTCCTGGTCACGGGATTGTTCCCCGGCAGCGGAAAACCGGGACCGATCTCCTATCCTGATCCGGCAGCCGTTCGAGAAACGATCGACGACGCGCAGGTGCTGGATTTGCTGAATCTTGTGCAGTTGAAACTTGCGGCTCGCCGTTATCAGGATTTCGCCGATGTCGTCTCGCTGATTCGCGTCCATCAACTCGACGAATCCTTCGCGGATCGCCTGCATCCCTCCGTGCGGAACGATTTCATCGAATGCCTGGAAGAGAAGCGGCGAGAAGAGGAGTACGAAGCCCGATAGTAAGGGAAGGAAGCATGAAAGTCCGGCTTGAGAATACATCCATGAGACGAGCGACGATTCTTTTTGCGACCCTCAGTCTTGGCTTCGCTCTGTGCCGCAGCCCCGCTACGGCCGCCGACCTGAAAATCCTCCCCGCCGACGTGACGCTGACCGGACCGCAGGCCAGCCAGCGCTTGCTCGTCGTCGCCGAGGACAACGGCCAGATCGCCGGCGATCAGACGCCGCAGGCGAAGTTCTCCTCGTCGCATCCGAGCATCGCGACCGTGGATTCGGCCGGCGTCGTGCGCGCGGTCGGCGACGGCGAAGCGGTCATCACAGCCACGGTGGACGGCAAGCAAACTACGGTGAAAGTGATCGTCCGCAAGACGAAGGAGCCGTCCGGGTGGAGTTTTCGCAATCACGTCATTCCCATGATGACGCGGGCCGGCTGCAACTCCGGGGCGTGTCACGGTGCTCTTGCCGGCAAGGGCGGACTCAAATTGTCGCTGCGCGGCTACGATCCCGACAGCGATCATTTCGTGCTGACTCGGCAAGCGCTGGGACGGCGCATCGATCGCAGCGAGCCGGCGCGCAGTCTCGTCCTGCTCAAGCCGACGCGGGCGGTCAAGCACGGCGGCGGACAGAAAATCGAACCTGGCTCGACGGATTACCATGTCCTCGCCGACTGGATCGCCGCCGGCGCTCCGGGTCCGCGAGCCGACGAACCGCGCATCCAGCGCTTGGAAGTGCTCCCCGCCGCGGCGATCTTGAAACCGAAGGACGCGGTTCAAATCGTCGTTCGCGCCTGGTACTCCGACGGCCATTCGGAGGATGTGACGCGCTGGGCCAAGTTCAACAGCAGCGAGGATCTCGTCGCCACGGTCAACGCCGCCGGCGCGGTCAAGGTCGCTGGTCACGGCGAGGCGGCCATCACGGTTTGGTACTCGAACCTCGTCGCCGCCAACCGCATCGCCGCGCCGCTGCCCAACGCCATCCATCCAAAAGTGTTCACATCGGCAGAAAAGCATAATTTCATCGACGGCCTGGTACTCAAGAAGCTGGAGGCGCTGCGCATTCCGCCCTCCCCGTTGTGTACCGATGCCGAGTTCATGCGGCGGGCGTATCTCGACGCGGCCGGCATCCTTCCCAAGCCGGAAGAGTTGGCGAAGTTCCTCGCCGACAAGTCATCGGACAAGCGTGCGAAGCTGATCGACGCCTTGCTGGAGCGGCCGGAGTTCGTCGATTACTGGGCCTACAAATGGTCGGACATGCTGCTCATCACCACGCGCCGTCTACCGCAACCGGCCGTATGGTCGTTCTACCAGTTCGTCCGCCAAAGCGTGGCCGACAACAAGCCGTGGGACCGCTTCGCGCGCGACATCCTCACGGCCAGCGGCGGCAGCCTCGACAACGGTGCCGCCAACTATTTCGTGCTGCATAAGGACATCACCGACCTGACCGAATCAACCTCGGTGACGTTCATGGGCATGTCGATCACCTGTTGCCGCTGCCACAATCATCCGCTGGAGAAGTGGACGCAGGATCAATACTGGAGCATGGCCAACCTGTTCTCGCGTGTGGCGCTCAAGAACGGCGAACGGGCCGGCGATGTCAACGTGCAGGCGTTGCCGTCCGGCGACGTGCCGCACCTGCGCCGCGGCGTGCCGATGCCGCCGACGCCGCTCGACGGCAAGCCGTTGGCACTCGATGGCACGGCCGACCGCCGGACCTATTTCGTCGATTGGCTGACGGCGGCGGACAATCCGTATTTCGCCAAGGCGCTGGTCAATCGCGTCTGGCGCAACTTCATGGGTCGCGGACTCGTCGAGGCCGAGGACGACCTGCGCGCGACCAACCCGCCGACCAACCCCGAACTGCTCGATGCGTTGGCGAAAGATGTCGTCGCCCACAAATACGATGTTAAAAATCTGATTCGCACCGTCATGAACTCGGCGAGCTACCAGCGTTCGTCGCGACCGCTGCCGGGCAACGCCGGGGACGACCGCTTTTATTCGCGCTACCTCATTCGCCGTCTATCCGCCGAGGTCATTCTCGACGCCTATTCGCAGGTGACGGGGGTGCCGACGCCGTTCACGCAGTTGAACTCGGCGGCCGGAGATTCCGTGAATGACTACAAGGGCTATCCGCTCGGCACGCGGGCGCTGCAACTGCCCGATTCGCTGGTGGCGTCGCGCTTCCTCGACGCTTTCGGCCGGCCCGAGCGCTCGCAGACCTGTTCGTGCGAACGGCAGCAGGATTCCAGCGTCGGTCAGGCGCTGCACCTCAATAACGGTAAGACGCTCAACGACAAGATTCGGGCGAAAAACTCGCGCCTCGATTCGTGGTTGCGCGACAAGGTCGCGGATGAAGAAGCGGTGCGCCGCTTGTTCGTGCTCGCCCTGTGCCGCGAGCCGACAGATACGGAACGCAAGAAATTCCAGGCGCTGCTCGCCGATGCCTCCGCCGATCCGAAGGCGACGCGCCGCGAGGCGCTGGAGGATCTGTTCTGGTCCGTGCTGGCGTCGAAGGAATTCATGTTCAATCGTTGAGATCGTCGATTTGGCGGCGCTCGAATCGCAAGAGAAGCCAAGCTCGACCAAGGAACCTTCAATGAATTGGCTGCGTTTGACGATGCTGGGATGTGTTGTCCTTTCCCTGGCGGGTTGCGGCGCTCCCACGCCGAGCAACAAAGACAAGGCGGACGCCTCCAAACTTGACCCAGGAGGTTCTTCTGCGGACCAGTCAAATCCCACTTACCATTGGAGACGACCATCGGAAGATGTGCCGGGGAACCCACTGCCTCCGAAGAAATCAGGGAAACTCGACCCATTTTGATGTTCCCCGATGCGCCGAGGAGGACGGGTGAAGGGCACCCGTCACCGGCGCTCCGGGCTAGTCTTTTCAATTGTGTGATCGAGGCGAGATAACCTTTATGACGCACTTTCGAGTCCTTTTTTTCCCCGTCGTGCTTCTGGGGTTCGCCTCGGCTCCCCTCGTCGCCGCGCCAACCAGCTACGCCACTCAGATAAGGCCTTTTTTCACTCGCTATTGTCTCGAATGCCACAATAGCGAGGAAGCCAAGGGCGGCCTGAATCTGGAGACGTACAAATCGCTGCGCGAAGGCGGCGAGAAAGGAGCGGTGCTGACATCCGGCAAGGCCGAGGCCAGCCGTATCGTCCGGCTCGTGGAGCACAAGGACAAGCCGTTCATGCCGCCGAAAAAGACGAAGCAGCCGCGGCCTGACGAGATCGCGCTCTTGCGCGCGTGGATTGACGCCGGGGCGAAGGACGACGGCGCCGTCGGCGTCACCGTTCCGGACATTCGACCGAAAGCGCCGCTTGCGCCTCCCGTCGCCGCGCTGGCGTACCATCCCGGCGGACAGACGCTCGCCGCCGCCGGGCGCGGCGTGGTGTACCTGTTCGATGCGGCCACGGGCGATTTGCAGAGCAAGCTCGATGGATTGCATCCGCGCGTCACTGCCCTGGCATTCTCCCGCGACGGCAAGCAACTCGCCGTCGCCAGCAGCGCGACGGGCGAAACGCATGAAGTGCGGCTGTACGATGTCGGCCCTGAAGCTGGGGTGAAGGCCGGGAGCACGTCGGTCGTCACCACGCATCAGGATGTCATTCACGATCTCGCCTTCAGTCCCGACGGGACGGTCCTGGCGAGCTGCGGCTACGATCGCCTCATCAAACTTTGGGACGTGGGAGCGAAGAAGGAGTTGCGCATTCTGAAGGACCACAGCGATTCCGTGTACGGCATCGCCTTCAGCCCCGACGGCAAACTGCTTGCCTCGGCGGCGGCGGACCGGGCCGTCAAGGTGTGGGACACGGCGACCGGAACGCGGCTGTACACGCTGAGCGAATCGACCGATTGGGTGTACGCGGTCGCCTGGAGTCCCGATGGGCGGCATCTCGCGGCGGCCGGCGTGGACAAAAGCATCCGCGTCTGGCAGGTTTCCGCCGACGGCGGCAAGGTCGTCCATTCCGTCTTCGCTCACGAAGGACCTGTCCTTCGCTTGGGCTACACAGCGGATGGCAAAACGCTCTATTCGCTCAGCGAGGATCGCAGCGTCAAGGCGTGGGACGCGGAGCGCATGGTCGAACGCAAGGTGTACGACCGCCAATCCGAAACGGCCCTTCGTCTCGCCATCCGCCCCGACGGCAAACAGATGGCGCTAGGCCGCTACGACGGCGTCCTCGTCCTGCTCGACACGGCCACCGGCAAGCCGCAATCCGAACCGCTGCCGATCAAACCGAAGCCGCCCGTCGTCGAGATCGAACCGAACGATTCGCCGCGCACGGGCCAAAGCATCAAACTGCCCGCCACGATCGAGGGTAGTATTGGCCGGGCCGGTGATGTGGATTACTATCGCTTCGAGGCGAAGGCCGGTCAGGAAGTCGGCGTGCAGATCCAACCGAGCACCAAGGCCAAGCTCGATGTGGTCCTGCAATTGATCGACGCCGATGGTCATTTGCTCACCGAGAGCAGGAACGGGTTGCTCGGCTACATCTGTCCGAAGGCGGGGCTGTACGCCCTCGGCCTCCGCGATCGCGAGTATGGCGGCGATCCCGGACTGAAGTATCGTTTGACCCTCGGCGATCTGCCCGTTGTGACGAGCGTTTTTCCGCTCGGCCTCCAACGCGGCACGGAGTCGGAGATTCACCTGGAAGGCGTCAACCTCGGCCCCGTTCGCACCGTGCGCGTCAAGGCGGCGGCGGATGCGGCGATCGGCTCGCGTCTGCCGGTGCCGCTCGCGGTGAAGGCCCTGGGGAATCCGACAGTTCTCGTGGATGAATACCCGCAGGCCGCCTTCGTTCCGGCGGGCGCGACGGTCCCCGTGCCCGGCACGGCCAACGGCCGCATCGAGCAGGCCGGCGCGACGCAGACCTGGCGCTTCCAAGCCAAGAAGGGGCAGCGTCTCTTGCTGGAAGTCAACGCTCGCCGGGCCGGCTCGCCGCTCGATTCCATCCTGGAAATCCTCGACGCCAAGGGCCAGCCGCTGCCGCGCGCCACGCTCCGCTCGATGGCCAAAACGTATGTCATTTTCCGCGATCACGATTCGGCCTCGACCGGCATCCGCATCGAAGCGTGGAGCGAGTTGGCGATGGACGATTACATCCTCGTGGGCAGCGAACTACTGCGCATCTGGGCCTTGCCGAAGAACCCCGACGACGATTGCCAGTTCTGGAGCCTCGGCGGTCAGCGGCGCGGTTACCTCGGCACGACGCCGATGTTTCATCCGATGGGCCAACCGATGTACAAGGTGTCGATCCATCCGCCCGGCACGACCTTCCCACCCAATGGTTTGCCCATTGTCACTCTGTATTATCGCAATGACGACGGCGGCGGGGCGTTCGGCAAGGACTCGCGCCTCGTCTTCGACCCGCCCGCCGACGGCGACTATCAGGTGCGCATCGGCGACGCCCGCGGCCAGGGTAGCTCGCGACACGCCTATCAGTTGACCGTTCGTCCACCGCGGCCGGACTTCAGCGTCAACTTCAACCCCACGACGCCGGCCGTCAGCAAAGGAAGCGCCCTGTCCCTCATCATCAACGCGGACCGCCGCGACGATTTTGACGGCCCAATCGAGGTCCGGTTGGAGAACCTTCCACCGGGATTCAGCGCCCCCTCCACGACCATCCCCGCCCACGAAAACAATACCACTGTCGCGCTCTTCGCCGACACGGACGCGAGCGTACCGGCCAAGTCGCCGCCGCTCAAACTCGTCGCGCGGACGACGATCGACGGCAAGGAAATCGTGCGCGAGGCGACGGGCGGACTGCCGAAAGCCCTGGAGCCGGGCGACATCATCACGACGACGGAGCAATCCGAGGTGACGGTCAAACCCGGCCGCGAAACGCGCCTGACCGTGAAGGTCGAACGCCGCAACGGTTTCAAGGGACGCATTCCCCTTGAGGTTAAGGGACTGCCGCACGGCATCCACGTACTCGACATCGGACTCAACGGCATTCTGGTCACGCCCGAGGAATCGAGCCGAACCATCGTCCTTTATGCGGAGCCGTGGGTAACGGAGATGACGCATCCGCTCGTGGTACTGGCTCGCCGCGAGGGCAAGAACACCGAGCACGCCGCAAAATCGGTGCTGCTGCGCGTGGCGAAATGATCGCAAGGCATCTGTTCGTCAGAAGGCGCGAGGTTCTTCCGTCGAAGTTCCTTCCTTTTCCTCCCGATCCATTGCCGAGTCCTGCTGCAACTCCCGCAAGGCGCTCTTCAAAACCGAGACGACACGATGGCGCGCCTTGCCGTCTTCGGGAGCATGCCGCAGCGCCTCCAAGGCGATTTCGATGCGCTTCACCGGATCGATCCGCTGGGTGTTCGTGGTGAGGATCGAGGGAACGACATCGGTCGCTGGGACAAGAGCCTTGCGGGTGGTTTCGCGGCCGCCGAACCATTGGATAACGTAGAAGAACACCGGTGTCAGGAAGATGCCGAACAGCGTCACGCCCAACATGCCGGCGAACACGGCAACGCCCAGCGATCGCCGCATCTCGGCCCCGGCGCCCTCGGCGACAACCAGCGGGACCACGCCAAGGATGAACGCGAACGAGGTCATGATGATCGGCCGCAGACGCAGCTTGCACGCTTCCACGGTCGCCTGCCACGCCGGCACGCCGGATTCTTGCTGCTGCTTGGCGAATTCGACAATCAGGATGGCGTTCTTACTGGCCAAACCGACCAGCACCACGAAGCCGATCTGCGTGAAGATAGTCACTTCCATGCGGGCGATTTGGACGCCGAGCAGAGAGCAGAACAGGCACATGGGCACGACCAGGATGACCGCCAAGGGGAGCTTCCAACTCTCGTACTGCGCCGCCAACACCAGAAAGACAAACACGACCGCCAGAGCGAAGAAGTACATGGCGGTGTCGCCGGCCTGCAATTGCAGGTAGGCCAACTCCGTCCACTCTGGAACCATCGAGCGCGGCAAGACCTCCTCGGCGATCTGCTGCATCTGGGCAACCGCCTGTCCCGAACTGACGCCGGGGGCGGCATCGCCGGTGATGGCGATGGCCGAGTACATGTTGTAGCGCTGCACCACGACCGGCCCGCTGGTGTCGCGCACGTCCAGCAGGGTGCCCAGGCGAATCATCTGTCCCTGGTTGTTCCGCACCTGGAGCTGCCGGATGTCGGCGACGTCGCGGCGGAAGCGCGGAGCAGCCTGCACGTTGACCTGCCAGGTCCGGCCGAACTCGTTGAAGTTGTTGACGTAGTATGAGCCGAAGTAGACCTGCAACGTGTTGAAGACGTCGCTGACCTGCACGCCCAGGGCCAGGCACTTGGTGCGGTCGATGTCCAGGTACAGCGAGGGTGTGTCGGTGCCGGCGCTGTTGAACAATCCCTGGACCTCCGGCGTGTCCGCGCCGCGCGAAACGAGCTTCTCACCGACCTGTCGCAGCTGCTCCGAGCCGAGGTTGCCGCGGTCCTCGACAATCAGTTTGAAGCCTCCCGTGTTGCCTAGTCCGTCGATGGGCGGCGCGCCGAATACGGACACGTGGGCGCCGCGCACGGCACGGCAGCGCTCCTGTAGCGACGCGGTGATGGCGTCGGCGCTCAGCTCGCCGCCATGCCGCTGGTCGAACGGCTTGAGCAGCACGTACAGCGAACCGAGATTGGGTGCGTTGGCGTTGAGGATGAAAGACTGGCCGGAGACGCCGACGGTGTGCGCGACACCGGGCGTTTCAAGGGCCAGCGACTCGATGCGGGCCATCAGGCGTTGCGTGCGCCCCACGGAGGCCGAGTCCGGCAACTGCACGTTGAGGATCAGATAACCCTTGTCCTGCTGCGGGATGAAGCCGCTGGGGGCGCGGGTGAACTGCCAGTAGGTCATCGCCAGCAGCCCGCCGTAAATCACCAGCACGACGAGGCTAAAACGCAGCACCCGGCCGACCGTCCAGCCGTACAAGCCAGTAACGCGGTCGAAAAGACGGTTGAAAGCGCGGAACAAGCCGCCGAGCACGGCGTTGATCGGCCGGATGAACAACCAGCCGAACAGCAAGCCGACCAGGGCGCCCGGCAGGAAATAGACGGTGCCGACCGACCACGTCACCCAGGTCGGCGCCTCGTCGTGGTTGGCGGCGCCGAGCAAGGCGTACAGATCGAAGCGGCCGTGCAACATGTCCGGAGCCAGCCAGGCGGTGGCGATTCCCCCAGCCAAGCCGAAGATCCACCACGGCAGCGCCTCGCGATGAGGCGTGTGTGGCCGAGTCGCTCCGCGACTCGGAGCGCCTTCGCTCCGCGAGTGCTCCACGCCGCCCGGATCGGCCTTGAAGATCAGCACGGCCCGCGACGGCGTCATGGTGAGGGCGTTGATGGCCGAGATGATTGTCGAGACGGCGATCGTCACGGCGAACTGGCGGAAGAATTGGCCGCTGACCCCGCCGAGGAAGCAGCACGGCAGAAACACCGACGAGAGGACGAGCGTGATGGCCAGGACCGGGCCTGTGATTTCTTCCATCGCCTTGATGGTGGCGGCGCGCGGCTCCAGGCCGGTGGCCATCAGGCGCTCGATGTTCTCCAGCACGACGATGGCGTCATCGACGACGATGCCGATGGCCAAGACCAGGCCGAATAGCGTCAGGTTGTTGAGCGTGAACCCCATCGCCGCCATGATGGCGAAGGTGCCGATCAGCGAGACGGGTACGTCGATCATCGGCAGAATCATGGCCCGCCAGTCCTGCAAAAACAGCAGCACGACGATGGCGACCAGAATCACCGCGTCGCGCAGGGTGGAGAAGACCTCGTGAACAGATTGACGGATGAACGGCGTGGTGTCGTAAACGATCTTGTAATCCACGCCTTCGGGGAAGCGCGCTTTCAGCTCCTTCATCTTCGCTTTGACGCCGGCGGCTGTTTCCAGGGCATTGGTGCCGGGCAACTGGTAGATGGACAGGGCCACGGACGGTTTGCCGTCCAGGGTGCAGGATTGATCGTATTGCTGCGAGCCGCGCTCGACGCTGGCCACGTCGCGCAGGCGGACGATGCCGGTGGATCCCAGCGTTGTGTTTTCCTGGATGGTGGCACTGCTCTGCGACCCCTGCGCGTCCTGACTGTCCGAAGTGCCCTGGTCGGAGGATGAGGAACTGCTGCCCGAGGACGATTGGACCAGCGGTCTGCCCGGCGTGGCCTTGAGGATGATGTTGGCGAACTCGTCCGGCGTTTTGAGCCGGCCGGTGGTGTTGATGGTCAGCTGGAACTGCTGGCCCTTGGGCACCGGCTCCTGGCCGATCTGTCCGGGAGCCACCTGGATGTTCTGCTGGGCGATGGCCGTCACCACGTCCATCGCGCTGAGGTTCATCGCCGCCAGTTTTTCCGGATTCAGCCAGGCGCGCAGGCTGTAATCGCGCTGGCCGAGGTAGGTGATGCCGGCCACGCCAGGCAGCCGGCCCAGTTCGTCCTTGACGTTGATGGTGGCGTAGTTGCTCAGGCCGATGTCGGTGAAGCTGCCGTCCGGCGAGATCAGATTCACGATCATCAGCGTGTTGGGCAACATCTTCTTGACATTGATGCCTTCGTTCTGCACCAGGGCGGGAATGACCGGCAGGGCCAGCGACACGCGGTTCTGCACCAGCACCTGCGCCATGTCCGAATCGGTGCCGAGCTTGAACGTCACGGTCAGCGCGTATCGGCCGTCGTTGGTGCATTGCGACGACATGTACACCATGCCTTCGACGCCGCTGACCTGCTCTTCGATCGGCGCCGCCACGGTGTCGCGCACGGTCTGGGCGCTGGCCCCCGGATAAAGTGCCGTCACCTGCACCGTCGGCGGCGTCACCTCTGGATACTGCGCCACCGGCAGCGTGAACACAGCCACGCCCCCCGCCAGCACAAAGACGACGGAGATGACGGTGGCGAAAATCGGACGGTCGATGAAGAAGCGTGAAATCACGGGGAATCATCTCCATCGGTATCGGAGGAGCGCCAGCGCGATGACAAGTGTCGCACCACGTGATAGAGGCCTGCTGGGCCGAGCAATTGCTGCGCCTTGATTCTCTTGTGAACGGCGAGGACGGCCAGCACGTTCAGCGCGCCGACGCAGGCGCCGACCGGCACCGCCCACCACAGCGGGGCCACCTCCAGCTTGCCCAGGAGGAAACCGCTAAAGGCGCCCAAGAGAGCGCCTAGAATGGTGGACCCGACCCACTTCACGGCGGTCTGGCGGAACACCGGCGCCTCGCTCATTCGCTGGATGACGTAGAAGAACACCGGCGTCAGGAAGATGCCGAACATCGTCACGCCCAGCATCCCACTGAACACGGCGATGCCCAGTGAGCGGCGCATCTCCGCCCCGGCACCGACGGCGACCGCCAGCGGCACCACGCCGAGAATAAAGGCGAACGATGTCATCAAGATCGGTCGCAGACGCAGACGTGCCGCCGTCAGCGTCGCCTCGAAGCACGATTGGCCCTCCTCGTGCAGCTGGCGGGCGTACTCGACGACGAGGATCGCGTTCTTGCACGCCAGGCCGACCAGTACCACCAGGCCGATCTGCACGAAGATATTGATGTCCCGCTGAGTCGAGCTTACTAAGCCGAGGTTAGCGCACAGCTCGCCCAGCCTTTCCAAGCCAAGTTTCGCGAACAGCTGACCGAGTTCCGCGCATATCTGAGGCCAGCGTATACCGACCACCGAACCCAGCAGGCACAACGGCACCACAAGGATGACGGTCAGGGGCAGCGCCCAGCTCTCGTACAGCGCCGACAGGGCCAGGAATACGCAGACGATCGATAGCAGGAAAATATACATGGCGCTGTTGCCCACGCGCTTCTGGAGGAACATCAGCTCGGTCCAGTCGGGTTTCATGGAGATCGGCAGCGTTTCCTGGGCGATGCGGTCGATTTCCTTGATGGCCTCGCCGTCGCTGAAGCCTGGAAGCACGACGCCGCGAATGTTGGCGGCGCCGTAGAGGTTGTAGCGCGTGACGGCGATGGGGCCGCCGATCTCGCGCACGTTGACCATCGTGCCCAGCGGGACCATCTCGCCCGACTTGTTGCGGACCTTGAAGCGGTTGAGGTCGTCAATCTGATTGCGATAATGGCCGTCCGCCTGGATGGTGACCTGCCAGTGGCGGCCGAAGTTGCTGTAACTGGCGACGTACAACGAACCCATGTACATGTCGAGCGTTTGGTTGACATCGTTGAGCGCTACGCCCAGGGAGGCAACCTTGGCCCGGTCCACCTCAAGGAAAAGTTGAGGCATGTTGGAGCGGATCTGCGTGCTGACGCCGGTCAGAGCCGGTTGGTCGGAACCCGGTCGTTTGAGTTGTTGCAGCTTGCGGACCAGCTCATCGGTCTGGTGGTGCAGAGCGGCGACGCCGAGGTCGCCGCGGTCCTCGATCATGAGCTTGAACCCACCGGCGGTGCCCAGGCCCGGTATGGGCGATCCGCCGAACACCGTCACCTGGGCGTCTGGGACTTTCCGCTTCCACTCACGCCGCAGCCGGGCCATGATGGCCGTGTCGCGCAGGTCGGGACTTCGCCGCTCGTCAAACGGTTTCAGGATGACAAACATCGAGCCGAAGTTGGAGCTATTGGCTTGCAGCAGGAACGACATGCCGGCGAAGGCGACGGTGTTCTGGACGCCCGGTGTCTCGTGAGCGACCTTCACGACTTCCTGCAGCACTTCCTTGGTGCGCTGCAGCGAGGTGGAATCGGCCAACTGGACGTTGACGATGAGTCGGCCCTGGTCCTGTTGCGGGAAGAAGCCGGCCGGCGCCTGGCGAAATTCCCAATACGTCAAGGCGATCAGTCCCCCGTAGACCGCCAGCACGACGACACTGAGGCGCAGCATTCGGCCGACCGTCCAACCGTATATGGCCGTCAGGCCGTCGAAGAGGCAATTGAAGCCGCGGAACAGCCCGCCGAGCACGGCGTTGACCGGCCTTATCACCAGCCGGCCGAGCAACCCGCCGGCCACGGCGCCCGGCACAAAGTAAATGGTGAGGACCGTCGCCGTCAGCCAGCGGGACGCCTCGCGGTGGTTGGGAGCGCCGAGCAAGGCGTATAGATCGAAGCGGCCATGCAGCGCGTCCGGACCCCACCACGCGGTGGCAACTCCGCCGGCCACGCCGAAGATCCACCACGGCAACGCCTCGCGGCGATGGCTGTGTCCCTTGCCGCTGGGGTCATTCTTGAACATCAGCACGGCCCGCGACGGCGTCATGGTGATGGCATTGACAGCTGAAATGACGGTCGAAACCGAGATGGTCAGGGCGAACTGGCGGAAGAACTGGCCGGTGATCCCGCCGAGGAACGCGCAGGGCACGAACACGGCACACAACACCAGACCGACGGCAACGATGGGGCCTGTCACTTCTTCCATGGCCTTGATGGTGGCGGTGCGCGGCTCGTATCCGCGGGCAATCATGCGCTCGATGTTTTCCAGCACCACGATGGCGTCGTCCACGACGATGCCGATGGCCAGCACCAGGCCGAACAGCGAGATGTTGTTGAGGCTGAAGTCCATCAGGGCCATGACGGCGAACGTGCCGATGATGGATACGGGTATATCGATCATCGGGAGGATCATGGCCCGCCAGTCTTGCAAGAAAACCAGCACCACCAAGCCGACCAGCAGGACGGCCTCCACCAGCGTCTCCAGGACGCCGCGGATCGATTCGCGAATGTAGGGCGTGGTGTCGTAGCCGACGGCGTAGTCCACGCCGTCGGGAAAGCGCGTCTTCAACTCGTCCATTTTCTTGCGAACGGACTCGGCAACGTCGAGCGCGTTGGTGCCGGGGAGCTGGTAGAGTCCCAGTCCGACGGTTGGCTTGCCGTTGAAGAAGCAAGTCATGTTGTAATTCTGGGCACCCAGCTCGATCCGGGCGACGTCCTTGAGGCGGACGATGGCGGCGTCCGGCCGGCCGGGGCCGCGACCCATCGTCTCGCCCCCGAGCACACCGTTGGCGGCCAGGCTGCTGGACGTGCCGCTGTTGATCGACAGGCCGGGGATGATGCCCCCTGACGCGCTGCTGGTCATGCTGCTGCCGGCCATGGCGCCGCCGCCGGTCGTGCCGCCGCCGGTGCTGCCGGCGCCGGTCGTCCCGTCGCTGGTCGTGGCCGCGCCGCCAGTCGTACCGCCGCCGGCCAAGGGCGCGGTGCTCGTCGCGGTGCCGCTGCTGATGGCGACGTTTGTCATCGCGTCCGTGGTGGTTGTCGTGGTGGTCGTGTCGGTTGTCGTGATCCCGCCCATCGCGGTTCCGCCCAGGACTGCCCGCGCCAGGGTACTTTGCGAGGTCGCGCCGCCCGCGGAGCCCGGCGCGTTTCTCGCGCCGCGGGCGCGGGCCATCCGCGGCACGGACGGCGAGGCGGTGCGCGTCTGACCGACCTTGACGATGAGGTCGCCGAACTCCTCCGGCTCGCTGAGCCGGCCGCGGGTGATGATCGGCAGTTGAAAGGACTGCTCGTCCGAAGCGGGCGGTCGGCCGGTCTGCCCGGCGGGCGCGTCCAGGCTCTGATTGCGGATGGCCTGGGCGACGTCGGGGGCAGTCAGGTTGAGCGCCGCCATTTTGTCTGCGTCCAGCCAGGCGCGAATGCTGTAATCGCGCTGGCCGAGGTAAGTGATGTCGGAGACGCCCTCCACGCGCAGCAACTCGTCTTTGAGGTTGATGGTGGCGTAGTTGCTGAGATAAAGATTGTCGCGGCTCTTGTCCGGCGAGAATAGGTTGACGATCATCAGCAGGTCGGGGGTGCGCTTGCGTATGGAGATGCCCTGATTCTGTGCTTCGATCGGCAGCTGCGGCATGGCTAGGGTAACGCGGTTCTGCACCATGACCAGGGCCGTTTTCAGGTCGGTGCCGATGTCGAAGGTGACGGTCAGCGTGTAGGTACCGTCGTTGCCGCACTGCGACGACATGTACAGCATGCCCGGCACGCCGTTGACCTGCTGCTCAATCGGAGCCGCGATGGTGTCCGCCAACACCTGCGAGTTGGCCCCGGGATACTGAATGGAGATCGACACGCCCGGCGGCGTGATGCGCGGATACTGCGCCAGCGGCAGCGTCGTCAGCGCCAGCCCGCCAATCAGCGTGATGACGACGGACAGCACCGTCGCGAAGATTGGTCGGTCGATGAAGAACGTCGAGATAATGGCCCGGACTCCTCAGGAGGGGCGAACGGCCGGCGTTAGCGACCTTTCGCCTCTTCCGGCTTCTTGGAAGGATCGGGTGGCGGCGTCGCGCCTCCTCCCGACGGGGCGACAAGCGACGGCATCGCGGTCCGATCCGGCCGTACTTCCATACGTGCACGAATTTGGGGAAGCGCGCCGACCACGACCCAATCGTCCGCTTTCAGCCCCTCCGTGATGACGCGCAGTCCGTCCGGCTGCAAGGCCCCGGTCTTGACGCGGCGAGACTGGACCTTGTTGTCGGCATCGAGGACATAGACATACTTCAAACCCTGATCGGAGCCGATGGCCCGGTCGATGACCACCAAGGTCGAGTAGGGCTCACCGATCGGCAGGCGAATGCGCACAAACATTCCTGGCGAGAGCAGCTGTTCGCCGCCCGACGGTTTGGGGTTGGGGAATTCGCCGCGCATGGTGATGCTGCCGGTGGTGGGGTTGACCTGGTTGTTGACGAAATTGATCGTGCCCTTGTGCGGATGGCCCTCCTCGCCTTGCAGTCCCATGACCACCGGCATGGAGCCGTCGCGCAGTCGTTTCAGTTTTCCTTCGTTGACCAACTTGCGAAGACGGATCAGCGTCGGCTCATCCAGATCGAAGTAGACGAAGGCCGGGTCCATCGACACGATGGTAGTCAGCAGCGTCTGGTCCTGGATGACCAGGTTGCCGGGCGTCATGTAAGAGCGACTGATCTGGCCGTCGATCGGCGAGTAGATCTTGGTGAAACCGACGTTGAGTTTGTAGACCTCCGTGCTGGCCTTGGCGGCCTCGACGCGGGCGATGGCCTCATCCACCGCCGCCCGGTCCTGGTCGAGTTGTTGCTTGGCGACGGCGCCCGGCTGCACCAACGAGATGGCCTTGTCGCGATCATACGTCGTCCGCATCAACTTGAGGGAGGCCTCATTGAGCTTGACCTGGCTCGTGGCCTGGTTCAGCTGAGCCTGGTACGGAGCAGGGTCGATCTCGAACAGCAGATCTCCCTTCTTGACGTCCGAGCCATCCTTGAACGGCCTGCGGACCAGATAGCCGGTGACGCGGGCGCGGACATCGACGGACGCCACCGAGTCGGTTCGGCCGGTGAAGTCCACGTAATCGGTGACTTCCCGCTCTACCGGATTGCTAACCGGTACCGCCTGGATCTCGGTCGCGGCTTTGCGGGCTGCGGCGTTCGGTTGGCAACCGGCCGCGACGGCCAGAAAGAAACAACAAGCCGCCGCCTGAAGCGAGTTACGACACATGGCAATTCCAAGAAACGGGCGACAGGTACTTGGGGGAGTGTCCAACGTGGGTGCATCTCTCCAAAGGGTTATTGTCGAGGGAGGCCGAAAACCTTACACACTGGGCACGGATTTGTCGTAGAGCCAGCGGATAAAACTTCGCCTTCGTGGTGTAAACCCCTGGAAATTCAAAAATTCCGGCAAACGGCCGGAGTTTTCTCGGCTGGCTCGAAGGGATGGTGAACGTCCGGGGTCAGCCGGCTGGTCTGTCTCGCCAGTCGGCTAAGGCCAGCCGTTGGGAGAGCGTGTGGTTAACCGTTGGCGTGTTCCGCTGCCGTGGTTGACCGGGGAGGGGCGTAAGGTATAATCGCACCAGTTTCCTCTAAATCCCGGCGGATCTTCGGCGAACTACCTTCTCGAAGAACAATCCGTTGCCACCGTGGGCGGCGGTTTCGCGAGAAGCGCCATCGAGGATGGGCAACCACACGTCACCCAGCCTCCCTTTGCGGAAGGAGTTTTCTCATGTCTCTGGACGAAGTGAAAAAACGGTTCGTGGAAGAAGTCAAGCTGCGGGCCTACGACGACAAGTACATCGACAAGAACGAGGAGCGCGAGATCCTGCAAATCGCCCTGCAACAGGGCGTCACCGTGGATTCCGCCCGCGCCGCCCTGGCTCAGGTCTGCGAGGGCAACGGCTACGTCCTCGAAAGCCGCGTCCTCAGCGAGATCAAGGATCTCATCGACACCTTTGCCAGCAACGACGGCAAGATCGACGAAAAGGAGTTCAACGACGCCGTCGCCCAGTGCAAGAAACGCACGCAAGGCAAGAAGAACGACGTGCAGGTCAAGCGCATGGTCCTCGAAGTGATCGAGGAAAACAGCTTCAAGGTCAAGACAGGCATGTTCAGCAATTGGTACAATCGGGTCAAGAAAGACGTCGGCATGGCCTGAAACAAGGACCGATAGGTAGGGACCATTCCCCGTTTAGCCGCGACGCGCGGCGGAGCGCGAAACCTGCTCCGCCGCGCGTCGCGGCTAAACGTCATTACGGAGGACCGCATGCGTTTCCATCGTCAAGGACTGTGGATTATGTTCGCCGTGCTCGGCGTGGCCCTCGCGGCGCGGCCGGGCCGCGCCGAGGACGACAAGACAACCGCCAGCCTGGCCCACATCAAGCTGTCCGGCGCGCTCGACGAATCGCCGCCGGCGGCCGACCCGCTGTTCGGCGGCAGCGGCGAGAACTTCAAGACCAAGCTCGATCGCATCAAGAAGGCCAAGGCGGACAAGGACATCAAGGCGCTGTATCTGCAACTCGACGGACTGAGCGTCGGCTGGGCCAAACTCGACGAATTGAGCTGGGCCATCGCCGATTTCCGCAAGAGCGGCAAGAAGGCGTTCGCCTATCTCGAAGCGGGCAGCACCAAGGATTACCTGCTCGCCCTGGCCTGCGACGAGGTTTGTCTGCCCGAATCGGGTTGGTTGATGCTGACCGGCGTCCGCGCCGAGGTGTCGTTCTACAAGGATCTGTTCGAGAAGATCGGCGTCAAGGCGGACATGCTGCAAATGGGCGATTTCAAGGCCGCCGCCGAGCCGTTCACGCGCAGCAGCATGAGCGAACC
>DATBGU010000406.1:0-5403 GCA_036557825.1 Gemmataceae bacterium | reverse complement strand
CCTCTCCGCCACGCTCTTTCACGCGCTGGGCATCCCCGCGGATACGCATTTCACCGACCTGACCAACCGGCCGCATCGCGTGGCGAGCGGCGATCCGGTGGCGGGGTTGTTTGGGTAACGCGGATTGGACGACCTGTTCCTCTTGCCAGCACGCCCTCCCTTGGAGGTTGGACCATCATTTTGTATGACTGAATGGGCCCCCCGGAGGGCCGATGCGCCGGAATCGGTCGCCAAAATGGAGGAGCTGGATATGCGGCGATTCCATCATGTCGGCATCATCACCGACGAGCAGCAGCCGGGGGAAATCTACGTGGCCCAGACGAAGGTCCATGTGACCAACCCGGCCCACCATCCTTACCGGGTAGAGTATCTGCGCTTTGAGCCGGACAGCCCCGTGGCCGGCCCCGTGCGCCAGCAACCTCATGTGGCCTTCGCGGTTGATGATCTGGAGGCCGAAATCGAAGGCCAACAGATCCTGCTGGGTCCGTTCCGAGCGATGGAAGGCTTACGGGCTGTTTTCGTCCTGAAGGATGATGCGGTCTTCGAGTACATGCAGTTCGACGCCCCTTCGGCCTTCGACAGGCGGTGATACCTGGGCACCAGCAGTAGCCTTAAACGACGGACGAGATGGTGCAATGGTTCGACCGGCATTCCGACCGCATGGGCGCTCAACCCGCGGATAAACCCGTTACGCCCGCCGACCTGATCGCCACCCTCCTGCATCTGCTCGGCCTTCGGCCCGGTCTGCAGCTGTACGACCGGAGCGGCCGTCCCGTGCGTGCCGGCGATGGCAAGCTGCTCCAGGTCTTTTTCAGTTAATGAGGAGAACCGCTCCTCTCGACAAGGTCACATTCTCCCCGAATCCGCGACCCCGGGTGTCACTAAGGCGACTTTTTTCTGCTCACCTCCGCCTCGTTGATCAGTTTCTCCAGAGCCGTGTCGATGGCTTTTTCGCCGGGGGCGCCGACCCATTTGTACCGGATCACGCCCTTGGGATCGAGGACGTAGTAGCACGGCGTGCTGGGGTTCCATTTGGCGTTGATCGCCTCCTGAGGCGCGAACGACCGCCAGTTCATTTTCTCCTTGTCCATTCTTTCCTTGAGGTTCTTGGACTCGGATTCGTTGACGTTGACGCCGATCAAGGCGAATGGTCGGTCTTTCAACTTCGTTACGAGCGACCGCTCGTCGGGCCAACTGGCCCGTCAGGTCAGTCAGACCTGTTGCCAGAAATAGAGGAGCACGACCTTGCCGCGGTAGTCGCTCAACTTGAAGCGAACGCCGTTCTGATCCGGGCCTTCGATGTCGGCTGCCTCCTTGCCGACGGCGAGGTGGCGAATCGCGAACAGCTCCATTTTGGCGTTGTCGCCGACAGTGCCGCCGAAGGGGAGCTTGACGTCGCCGTATTTGTCGGCGGCCTGTTCAAAGACAGCCTCGACCTCCGCGACGGCCTTGGCGCGGTCTTGCCGCCGTAAGGTGTCGAGGTAGTCCTGGCCATACAGGCCCTCGTAGCGCCTGTTGACAACCGGCTGATCCTTGAGCAAGTCGAGCCTATTCAAACGGCCGTTCAGGAACAGGGCCAGGCTCAGGCAGGCCTGGCCCCGGACATCCCGGTGCGGGTTTTTCTCGAGCACCGTGCGCAGGAAGGTTTCGCATTCTTTGCGAAAGCCAAACTGGACCCGCTTGCAAGTCTCGCCGAGCTTGTCGCTGCGAACGTGGTCGCGCAGCAAGATCGCGATGGCCCTGGCTTGCCTGCTGTCCTTTCCCCAGCCTGGGTGCGAACTGTAGTTGTCCAACCAGTATTCCTGGGTGATGACATGAGTGAGAGCATCCAGTGTCCACGGTTCCTTGGGGTGCTTCTCGGCCAGTTCCAAGAGCTTTAGCGGGAGTGGTTCCACGCGCGCAGCGGCCTGTTTTCGCTCCTTGTCCGTCGCGGCCTTCCAATTCGCGTGCGCGGCTTCCCCGAATTCCTTGAGAAGCGCTCGGTACTGTTCCGCGGGCGCGACCGGCTTGTCCTGGGCCGCCGCCATCGACAGACTGAGGACAAGAACCAAGATGCCCCCTACCATGCGACTCATGGGAGTATCCTCCGATCGAGAGAATCTACGGGACCATAGGCGGGTGCGTGCAGTTCACGAAGGCTTTCACCAGTCGGAACCAACTCCGTCTCACCCCTTGTGCTGCAACGCCTCTCGCACGTGCTGCATGACCGGGTTATCGGGCGTCTGCTTGCCGTGGAAGTAGTGGACCGAGGCGGCCAGCAGGTGCGGCTGCCACGCCGGACTCACACACGCCGCGTCCTCGAGAATCGCGGCCAGAAACTTGTACTCGTGGGCGTCGTCATTCGCCTTGCGGCACAGCCAGCTGTGCGCCGCTTGCAGGAACAGCGGCACGACCTCCGGGCGCTGCCTGGCCAGGACGAACACCTTGCGGCAGGCCTCATCCGCCTCCTCGCGCTTGCCGTAACCAAGCACAGCCTTCTTGCCTTCCGCGTCCCAGCGATAGGTGCGGGAGGGCAACAGCGCGAAGACCTCCGCCACGGCATCCTCCGCCTTGGCCGGCAGCTTGGCGGCAGACAGTTCGGCGATCTTGACGTCGCGCAAGTCGGTTAGGTCGCCCCTCGTTCGGCCGGCCGCCCAGGCGACGGCTTGCAGCAGCGCCAGCAGGCGCGTGCGGGGGGTGGTGCATGTCCGGAAGGCGTAGTGCAGGGCGTTGGTCGAGGTGTTCGCGTGGAGCGGCCGAGACGCCAGCCCCCAGCCGGACTTGTGGCGAACCATCAATTCCGCAGTCGCTAGGTGGACGGCATCCCACAGGGCTTGCCCGCCGACGCCGCGGAGCAGCTGCTTGACGGTCAGGTCGCATGCCGGCTCGGCTTTCCCTTCTCGGAGCAGCGCGAACAAGTCACGGGTGGCGGCCGCGTCCGCCTTGCCCGCCCCCCAGGTCGGGGGCAACTTGTCCAGGTGCCGGTCCGCGCGCTCCGTATTCGGCTGCCAATACAGATCCGGTTTTTCGGCATGGAGCAAATAGAGGTCCTGCACCACGAAGCGCAGTGCCGGTTCGGCCTCTTGCCAGCCGACGGTTTCCAGGGCCCGGAAGCAATTGGCGACCAGGATAGCCGCGTGGCCGCCCGCGCCCAGGTTACGCAGGCCGTAGACCCAGAGCTGTTCCAGGGTCTGGCGGGCGCCCTGGTTGCGAGCCAGCGCCACCAACGCCCGCTCCGCCAGGTCGGCGTCGGATCGCTCCATCGCATCCGCGAGTTCGGCACCGGCCTTCTCGGGTGCCGGCAACGCCCCTTTCAGTTCCGTCAACAGCGGCCTGGGAAAATCCTCCTGGTGTTTCTTGTAACCGTGCAGCGCCCAGAACAAGGGCAGGAGCCGCTCCTCCGGACGCGCGTCCAGGCTCACCTGGTGGACGGAATGGATCTTGTACACGTCGTGGTGCGAGCGCTGTCGGCGGACGCCGGCGAAGAAGACGGCCGCCAGGAACCGCCGGTAGGGCAGGCCGCGCCGCAACTGGTCGATGAAAACGGCGACGCACTTGTCCCGCGGCGTTTCTTCGATGAGCCGCACGACTGGCTCGAGGTCGGCGCCGAACCGCATCGTGGCGGGAGGCGGTTCGGCGCCGAAGGCGGCCAGTTCGCCCAGGAGTGGCAGGTTGGGCAGGCCCAGCGAGGCGGCGCCGGCCACCGTCTGAAGGAACCGTCTCCGTGTCGTGCTCATGGGATGGGCTCCTTCTGCTCGGGGTGGTCGGCGCCGACGGCATTCCGCCTGAGTTGCTCGTGAATGCTCGATCACGTCACAACCCCAGCATCTTCCGCGCCTCCGCCACGCCCGGCGCCGGCTGCCCGCCCGCGCTGGCCGTCACCCGCGCCAGCGCGACCACATGCCGCCAGCGGAACTTCGCCCGGCTCCTTCCGTACTCCTCGCTGACCGTGTTGAAATACTTCTCCGCGTGCAACGCGCCGTCTTCGCTGATGGCGTATTGCCGCAGCTTGGCGAAGATCGCCTGCGCGTCGTGGCCCAGCTCACCGTAGCGCGACGCCACCGCCGCCGCCCGCCTCTGGTCCTTGCCATGCAACGCCTCGTCCAGCGCCGCCAGCAACTTCGCACCGTCCTTCGGCTCGACCTTCTCCACGTCCTCGGCCAGAGGGTACGGCTTGGGTATCTGCCGGCCGGCCTGCCCCGCCGTGTGGTACGCGGCGGCGATCAGGCTGGCAAACGTGTTCCGCGCGCTGGCCACCTTGGCGATGTGCCGCCAGCCGTTGGCCGCGTCGCTGGCATGCACGCCCACCGAGTCGCCGTGGACGCTGCCTTCCGGCTTGTTCGGCGACGACCACTCCTTCTTCCGGCCGGGATCGCCCAGCACCAGCATCGTCCCCGCCAGCGCGATCGCCTCGCTGACCGCGTCGGGATCGACTCCGTCCGCCAGCGCCGCGGCCACGGCTTCCGCGGCCCTCTCCTGCCTGTCGGCGTAGACCGTCTTCGCCAGCTTCTCGACCCAGCTGTCCTCGACCTTCTTGGACCCCGGCTTGGCCGCGAGCAGCTTGTGCGCCTCGAGCAGCCGGGGCAGCACGGCCCGGATGGGGTGGACGCCGGGGTTGGTGTGCCGGGGGTCGGAGCAGAAGCGTACGGTCTGGCGAAGCATGTCGCGGGCGTGGTCCTTGCCGATGAAGTCCAGCACTTCCCAGGCCCGCCACGCCAGCACCACGCGATGCACGTTCAGGTCGTCCTGGATCATCAGCTGCACGTCGTCGTAAGTCTGTTCCGGCGTGCCCGGCAGCGCGGCGAAGATCTGCTCGGCCTGGGCCAGCTTCCGGGCGCGGGTGGCCTCGCGCATCTGTTCGCCGGGGGACGCCTTGTCGTCGAGCTTGAGAGGTTCGACCTTGGCCAGGTGGTCTTCGTGGGCGCAGCGGGCGTCGTGGATGTGCGTGCTGGTGCGGTAGAGAACCTTGAGGATCGGCAGCGGGCGTTCCTTCTCGGGCAGGGCCATCGCCATGGCGTACGAGGGGCACAGGGCCATGAAGCTGTGGTAGCCGTTGTAGTCCTGGCCTCCGAAGGCCCGCGCGTTGGCCAGGGCGCCGGCGGCGATCAGCTCCCTCAGCGGGGTGCCGTCGTTCAGCTGCCGGACGAGGGCGGGGAGCAAATCCTTGGTGGGGGTTTGCTGGATGATCTGGGACAGGCGTGCGAGACGGGCTGGGGTTTTGGCCCCACCGTCCTGGCGATCTTCGGCGGCGAGGCCGAGTTCGGCGGCGAGGCCGGAGCCGACCAGCACGGCCAGCATGCCTCCGCCGACTTCCTGGAGGAATTCGCGGCGATGCGACGGCGACACGGGACACCTCCCTATGGAACTGATGACGGGAATCGTGAGCCTATTCTAGTAATAACGCGGGCGCGTTACATGGCTTCG
>DATBGU010000405.1:0-6712 GCA_036557825.1 Gemmataceae bacterium | reverse complement strand
CCCTGTTGTCCGCAACAGGGGGCTTACGCCCCCCGCTCGCCCCGAAAACCACAACGATGCGCTGCTGAAGATCCTCGCCGCGCCGAACGTATGCAGCAAGGAATGGATCATCCGCCAATACGATCACGAGGTCCAGGGCGGCAGCGTGGTCAAGCCGCTGGTCGGCATCCACGAGGACGGTCCCGGCGACGCGGCCGTGGTGATGCCGGTGCTAGGCGAATGGGCCGGGCTGGCGATCGGCTGCGGCCTCAATCCGCGTTACGGCGATCTCGATCCCTACGCGATGGCTGCCGCCGCCATCGACGAGGCCGTGCGCAACGTCGTCGCCGTCGGCGCCGATCCCGCACGGATCGCTCTGCTCGACAATTTCTGCTGGGGCAACACGGACCGGCCGGAAGTGCTCGGCTCGCTGGTGCGCGCCGCCGAGGCGTGCCGCGATGTCGCCCTTGCCTACAACATGCCGTTCATCAGCGGCAAGGACAGTCTCAACAACGAGTATCACGCCGGCGGCGAGAACATCGTCATTCCGCCGACGCTGCTCATCAGTGCCCTGGGCCGCGTGCCTGACGTGCGCCGCTGCGTGACGATGGACCTGAAGGAAGCGGGCAACGTGCTGTTCCTCGTCGGCGCGACGAAGGACGAGATGGGCGGCTCGCATTATCATCTCGTGCATGGCGGCGAGGGAGGGACCGTGCCGTGCCCCGATCTGAATTTGGCGCCGCGCATCTTCCGTAAACTGCACGAGACGATCGCGTCCGGCCTGGTACGTTCGTGTCACGATCTCAGCGAGGGCGGTTTGGCCGCCGCCGTGGCGGAGATGGCGTTCGCCGGCGGCATCGGCGTCGATGTGACGCGTCTCGGTGATGCCGCTCTGCCGGACGAAGTGCTGCTGTTCAGCGAATCGACGACACGCTTCGTCGTCGAGATTCGGCCAGACAAGGCGTCCGCATTTCAGGCGTGCATGGGAAGTGACATTCCGTTGACACAACTGGGGCAGACGTGCAAGGAGCCGCGTCTGCGCATCGCTGGGGCGAGCGGTGAATGGATCATCTGGGCGCAGCTGGCGGACTTGAAGGATGCGTGGCAGAAGCCGATGCGCTGGTGAGAAACACTAACTCCTTACAAGCCCGGAGCGCCGGAACCTTTTGCATTTCGGACGTAAGTCCTTGTTTTTCACGATGCGGACACCGTTGATTAAGCGTTTCGCCAATCCCCAGGTGCGAACCCAGGACAGATGAAAGCTCCTGTCGCTGGCGCTCCGGGCTGGTGAGGAACTCGCTCAGGGCAGCAATGACAGCAGCCACCAGCAAATCATTGACACGATCGCCGTGCCGGGGATGGTTAATATCCATGCCCACACGACACGGCCGGCCACTCCCCAGCGCACCGCGCTGAGGCGCTTCAGCGAACCGACGCCGAGGATCGCGCCGGTGATGGTGTGTGTCGTGCTGACCGGGATGCCGCCGAAGATCGTCAGGGCCAGCGTCGCGGCCGCCCCCGTCTCGGCGCAGAAACCGTCCACCGGACGCAGACGGATGATGCGCTGCCCCATCGTCTTGACGATGCGCCAACCCCCGAACAACGTGCCGAAACCCATCGCGGTGTGGCAGGCCAGCACCACTTCCGTCGGCACCTCGTTCGGCGAGCTGAATGCGTTGCCGCCTTGGCTGGCGGCGATCAGCAGCACGAAGATGATGCCCATCGTCTTCTGGGCGTCGTTGCCGCCGTGACCGAGACTGTACAGCGACGCCGACAGCAGTTGGCCGCGGCGAAACACCTTGTCCACGCGGCGCGGCGACGTCTTGTAGAACAGCCACGACACCAACACGGCGATGAACAGCCCGGTTATCATGCCGATCAGCGGAGCCAGCACGATGAAGGCCAACGTCTTGCCGATGCCTTCCCAGCGCAGGGCGCTGACGCCGGTGTGGACCAGGCCGGCGCCGACCAGGCCGCCGATCAGGGCGTGCGACGAGCTAGTCGGCAGCCCCCAGTACCAGGTGAGGATGTCCCAGAAACACGCGGCTAACAGCGTGGCCGCGATCACCCGATTATCGACGATGGCCGGGTCGATGATGTCCTTGCCCATCGTCGCTGCCACCTTGAGATGGAACAGCAGGAAAGCGACGAAATTGAAGAAGGCCGCCCAGATCACGGCCGTCTGCGGCGACAGTACGCGCGTGGACACCACGGTGGCCACCGAGTTGGCCGCATCGTGAAAACCGTTGAGAAAATCGAACAACAGCGCCAGTGCGATCAGCAGCCAGACAGTGACGGAAAGCTGGCCCCAGGGCACCGTCCCGAAGTTCTCGGCGGCGGTCTGCCAGAAGTGCATGTCAGCTCCCCTTGATGACGACTTCCGACACCACCATCGCCAGATCTTTGCAGGCATCGACCGTTTCTTCCAGCCAGCCGTACAGCTCGCGCCACTTGATGAGCAGCAGAATGTCCGGCGGGTTGGCGAACAGAGCGCCGTCGCTCTCGCGGTAGATGCCGTCGGCCTCGTTCTCCAACCGGCTGATTTCGCGCAGCCGCGTCTGGATGCCCTCAATGTCTTTCATGTCGCGGCACAGACGCAGCGCCTCGACGAGATGGCCGCAACACTCGTGGATGATGCGCGCCATCGACTCGGCGGCGGGCGTCGGCTTCTCGATGCGGAAGGTCACGAAGCGATGGGCCGTTTCTTCCATGTTGTCGAGGATGTCATCCAGCCGCGTCGCCAGGGTGTGAATGTCCTCGCGGTCCAGCGGCGTGATGAAGGTGCGGTCCAGCGCCTTGATGATGCGCTCGACGACCTGATCGCAGGCGTGTTCTTCTTGTTTGATTTCGTTGCTCCGCTCCACGAGGCGGTCGAACTGCGTGACCATGGCGAGGAACTTGTCCGCCGCCCGGTTGAGCACGGCGGACGCCTCGTCGAGCATGTCGAAAAACTTCATCTCGCGCGGGATCAAACTGAAACGCATCCGTCGGCTCTCCAAAACGACTTCGTTCACGGCGCCTCAACTTACCCGAAACGCCGCCCTGCCGTCACGTCTTTTCTATGGAGAAAGTCCGTAGTCCGTAGTAGGTGCCGCGCGCCGAGCGGCACTTCCAGTCCGGCTCGGCTCGCCGGACCTACTACGGACCAACTGCTCGCCGCGCTGATACAATTCTCTGATACGACCGGCGGCCAACCGCGGCGAGAGGACGTATGAGCGATACATCGACCGAAACAGACAACCGGATGGCCCTGCCCCTGCTCCCCCTGGATGCGGGGCGCGAGGACGATACGGCTGCTCCGAACTGGCACGGCTGGACGCCGTTGACCTCGCTGCGCGACGCTCCAGAGCCGACGCTGCCGCAAGGCGCCTACGGCGATCCGGCGGCCGAACCGCTCGGCTGGTTGTCCGAAGCGCCAGCCGTCTTGCCCCAAGGTCCGGTCGAGCTGCTCGCTCCCGCGGGCGGGCCGGAGGCGGCCCTCGCCGCCTTTCACTTCGGAGCTGATGCGATTTACCTGGGCCTCAAAAAATTCTCCGCTCGCGCCGAGGCCGAGAACTTCACCCTCGAAGAACTGGACGAGATCACCGCCTACGCCCACAGTCTGACGCCGCGCCGCCGTGTCTTCGTGACCATCAACACGCTGATCCGTCAGGAGGAGCTGGTCGAACTCGTCGAGGCGATCGCGGCCCTGGACGATATTGGCGTGGACGCTCTCATCGTGCAGGATCTCGGCGTTTATCACCTCGTTCGCGAGCACATCCCCCAGATGGAGTTGCACGCCAGCACGCAGCTGAGCGTCCACAACCGCGCCGGGGCGGACGTTCTTCATCGCCTGGGTTTTCGGCGGGTCGTCCTGGCGCGCGAGCTGACCTTCGAGGAAGTGCGCGACATCACGGCGACATCCGGCATCGAGACCGAGGTCTTTATCCACGGAGCGCTGTGTTATTCGTACAGCGGTCTGTGCCTATTCTCGGCGCAGACGCTGGGCCGGAGCGGCAATCGCGGCAAGTGCGCCTACTCGTGCCGCGATTCCTATGAAGTGGCCGACGCGCCGCTCACCCTGCGCGACGGCAGCGCCGTCCGCCGCGATCCGCGCCAGGGCTTTCCCTTTTCGATGAAGGATCTGGCCCTGCCGGACCATGTGCCGGCCCTGCGCGCGGCGGGCGTGTCGTGCTTCAAGGTCGAGGGACGCAAAAAGAGTCCGCTGTACGTGGCCACGACGACGAACTACTACCGCAAACTGATCGACGGCACCCTCGCGCCGGACGAACGGCCGGAACTGGAAGCGGAGATGCAGAGCGTTTTCAGCCGGCCGTGGACGCACCTGTTCGTGCAGTCGCACAAGGACAAGGAGGTGGCCGACCGCGACACCGTCGGTCATCGCGGCACCCCCATCGGCCGCGTCGAAGGGACGAGCGGCGGCGCCGAACCGCGACTGCGCTTTCATACCCGACGGGCGCTCGAACGGCACGACGGCTTGCAAGTGGATCTGCCCGTCCTGGGCAAGCCGTTCGGCTTCGCCGTGGAACGGCTGTGGATCGTGACGCCGGGGCGGCGCGGCAACCATCAGGAAGTCTTCGAGGCGCCGGCCGGCAGCCTGGTCGAAGTCAGCCTGCCCCGCGAGCATCCCGACATCCCCGCCGGCGCTCCGGTGTACTGTTCTTCCTCGCAGGCGGTCAAGCAGAAGTATCGCCACGCACGGCCCAAGCCGGGCCAGCACCGCACGCGCCGTTCCGTCGCCGTCGAGTTGGTCCTGACGCGCGAGGAACTTTGTGCCGTAGGGCGTCTGGCTGGTCCACCGCCGGCCGTGGAAGTTCGCCGGACGTTGGCGGGACCGTTCGCGCCGGCGCGCGATCGGACCGCGTTCGAGCCGGCGGCGCGCAGCGCTTTCGAGAAACTCGGCGATACACCGCTGATACTCGAATCGTTCACCTGCCGCAACGACGACAATCTTTTCGTGCCGGTATCGCGTCTGAATCAACTTCGCCGCGATCTCGTCGCCGGGCTGGAAGACGCTCTGCGGCGCGATCGCGCCGAGCGGATCGCTCGCCTTCAATCGGTCGTGACACCCCCGAAGACGCAGGCCCGCGAAAAGACGGCCTTCCGCTGGTCGATCAAGGTGGACCGCATCGGATTTCTGGATGCTTTCGAGGATGACGACTTCGCCGCGGTCGAGGAGATCGTCGTGGACATCGCCCGCGATCACCCGACGCTCTTGGCCGAGAAACTCGATCACTGGGCCAGGCGCGTGGGGCGCGAACGCATCCGCCTGGCGTTGCCGGCCCTGACGCGCAACTGGGAAGATCGCGGCCTGCGCCACAAGATCGATGCACTGCGCGCGGCTGGCTGGGCGAAGTGGGAGGCGGCCAACCTCTCGGCGTGGCACTACCTGGGACTCGATCCGCTGCGTCCGCGAACCGAATCACTCGATCTGTCCACCGATTGGTCTGTCTACGTCATCAACCGCCTGGCGGCGCAGGCGCTACAGGGCATGGGAGTGAATCGCTTCACCTTGTCCCCCGAAGACGGCCTGGACAACGTGCGCTCGCTGCTGGCGGAGTTCGGCTCGCGAGCCGTGCTGGTGGTGCATCAGGACACGCCCCTGTTCCTGGCGGAGTCGTGCGCCTATGCCAATCTGATCGGCGGTTGTCCCGGCAAGGCGAACTGCAACTTCGAGAGCATGGAAATGGTTTCCAGCCACGGCGAGAAGGTGACGGCCCTCGATTACCATTGCCGTACCATCGTGCTCAATCAAGGCCCATTCTGCCTCTCGACGCGGCTCGACGATCTGCGCCGCGCCGGAGCGATTTCGCTGCGGGCCGACTTCATTTATCGCAATTACGACCCCATCGAGGTACGTCGGCGCTGGCGATTGGTCCGCGGCGGCCGGCCGGTGCCCGGGGGACACGCGGCCAACTTCGACCGCGGAATTCTGTAAAAAAACAACAGAGCGAACGACCAGCCCGCAGCGCCGGCAACCCTTGCTGGCGCTGCGGGCTGGCCGGCAATGATTGGAGACAAGCACATGACGGAGGTTCGCCGCGAGTTTTTCCCGCGCGTCCGCAAGACCGTGGTGCCGCGCCCCGTGGTCCGAGTGGAAACCGACGTGCTCGGCCAAAGCGGCTCGGTGCGCGCCGCGTCGGCCACCATCTACGGATCCAACTGGTATCACGACACGTTTCAGGATCTCATCGAAATCTGGGACGCCGGCCCGGCCCTGTGCTTCAAGGACCTTCTGCCGCGCAAGGACAAGTACACCAAAGAGGGGCTTTATCTTAAAATATCTCTGGCGTATCGTACCACATCGAACGCCTTCGCCAACATCCGCACGCTCTCCGGCAATCACGTCACGCTGCCCAACGCCGTGGACGGCGCCATGTACGACGATCCGTGGACGCGCTTTTTCGTCACCGACGATTGCACCCTCAACATCAATTCTGTCTATCGCGACGAACGGATCTGGCTCCAGCGCGTCGATTGGGAATGGGTCAGCCAGAACACCCTGTTCGAGGACGAACTGGCCTACAAGGAGCCGTACCTGAATCGGACCAAGGAAGAGGTCGAGGCGTGCTACGCCAAGAAGAAGATCGACGATGACACGGTGAAGAACGATCTGATCGACCGCATCCGCGGCGACAGCGCCTTCGCCAAGCGCTGTTTGCTGCTGTTGTGTGAAGATTCGCTGATGCGAGACGACCTCGTCGCCCTGTACGGGATGCTCAACCATGTTTCC
>DATBGU010000404.1:0-8409 GCA_036557825.1 Gemmataceae bacterium | reverse complement strand
GTCCGGCAACTCCGCCTTGATCGACGGCGGCGCCATCGACAACAACGCCGGTACGGTGAACGTCGGCACCAGCACGTTCCTTGAGAACACCCCCGACAATATCGTCGGCGGGTTCAACGACCTGGGCGGCAACACCGGGCTACCTTGATCGTCCCGTTAGCCCCCCAAAGCGTCCAGGAAGGCCGTAGGGACGACGAAAAAGCCAAGACGACTCGCGGGGCGGTTTTGCCCTCCGACGCGGCACAAGCGAACGTCGCTTGGGCCGATCGGGCGCTATGCTCCCAGCGTGTAACGTTCGCCGCCCTCCCTTCGGCCGCAGCGACGAGCGGTGAAGTGACAACGCCTTGTCACCGCTATTGCGGGCCACAGGGGAGGGCCTCACTTCAGCCGGAACTTGCCTTTCTCGACGACGATGCCGCGCTTGTCCTTATGGCGATCGTACACCTTCTGCATCGCCGCGAGGTCGTCGAACCAGCCGACGATGTACGCCGCCCCGAAGGATTCGCCGGCCTTCACCTTCTTGCGGTGCAGCTCTTCGATGAAACAGACGTAACCGCGCTGATGGCACCACGCCTCCGAAACGGCGGCCGGGTCGAGCGTTATGCCCGCCAGCCACGGACCCGGCTTGCCGTCGAGCTTCACCTGATAGGCGCGGATCATGCGTTCGGGGACCGCGCCCTCTTTCCGCTGATACAGGTACTTCGCATCGGGTGCGAAATTGTCCGCGAACGCCGAGGCGGGAATCGGCTTGCCGACATAGCTGAGGTAGATTTGCGCGAAGTTGTCGCCGACCTTGTGGCGAATGTGACCCGGCATGTCGATGCGATAAAAAAGATCGTCCACGTCGTTGACACTAGTGATTCTCTCGCAGGAGAGAAACCAGCGCACGCCGGGCTGGAACAGGAGCGTCTGCTCCCAGGTCGAGCCGGCCTTGTAGCCCTTGCCCGGTTCGCGGAAGGTGTAGCGCAGACGAACGGCAACGAAGTCCTCGCCCTTGAGGATCTCCGGTTTCAGTTCCTTGGCCTGCGTGCATATCTGCGGCCCTTCGACGTAGTGTTTCGGCAGGTCGCCGTGTACCTGCCGATCGCGCGGATAGCCGTCGTCGCGCCAGCCGGGCGCCATGAGAAAATCCATGATATGCAGTCCGAAGCCGATGTCGCGCGCCCCCGTCTTCTTATCGAGGAGGCTGCCCTGGGCGACGCCGCTGACGTAGCCCTTCTTGCGGATGCGCGCTTGCAGAACGTCGGTGTCGATCGCAATGTCTGTGTCACTCTCCTCGACTTTGATGGTCTTCGGCTCGGCGCCGCCGGCGGGAAGAGGAAGCAACGGTATCAGCAGGGTGATGACGCAAAGGGATCGCATGGTGGGACTCCGGGATGAAGAGGGCGGGTTGCGTATCAGCGTATCGGATGTTGTCGAGATGACAACGACCGTTTCACTCGTTGATGACAACGACATTGTCACTCCTTCTTATTCCTCCGTGAGAAATCTTACTTTTCCGCAAGGTCAATCTGGAGAAGATTTTCCGTTTTTTCGTCCGGTTGGCGGCCCCTCCGTGTTTAGGGGCATAGAGGAATTGTTCCTCACACCCCGGTCCAGCGGAACATCGCGGAGACCGCCGGTCAAAAGTTCTTGTCACTTTCTATGCAAAGGGAAATGTTGCCATGAGAACCGCATTCACTTCGTTCAAGCCGCAGCTTGAGTCTCTTGAAGGGCGCGACTTGCCCAGCGGGGTGGGCGCTCCTGTCCTCCTGACTGCTCCGGTAATCGAGCAAGGCGTCCAGGCAATGCAGCAACCGCTCACCACGTTGAACACGGTCGCCTGCCCGGTCGCCCCGGTGAACACCGTCGCCTGCCCGGTCGCCCCGGTTGGACAAACCATCGCCAACCCGGCCGTCTTTTCGCCGGCTTCCAACCTTCTCGTGCAGCGTGGGGTTACGGACCTCAACGCGCTTGGTCGCGATGCCCATTCGCTCGGCGCCCTCAGCGTCCCGCTTACTACCGACGCCCAAGCCCTGAACCAAGCCGTCTTCATGGCTCTGGGCGATGCCGACCACGCACTCGCCGCTTACGAGTACCTCCAGCTTAACGGCAGCTTCGAGTACGGGGCCGCTGCGCTGGGGCAGCTGCAATCCCCCACGGCGCCGGCCAATCCGGCCGGTGCCCCGGCGCAGTCCCCCGCGGCCCCGGCGAGTCCGGCCAATCCTTTCGCCAGTCCCGCGGCCCCGGCCAATCCGGCCAATCCTTTCGCCAATCCCGCCGCGCCGGCGGACGAGATCGCGCTCCTCTCCACGCTCGACGGCAATCCCAGCTCGTAGACGGAATGAAGAGATGTCTGATCCCTCACCCCCGTCCGGAATGTATTATCTTCCCCCTCCCGTTCCCGGTATGCTATCCAGGATAGGCCGGGCTACGGGCTTGGGAGGATGAATATGATGAGTTCATCCGACGACGGTACGCTGCGATCCCAGCAGATAGAGCAATGGTTCCGGGAAGCACGCCACGGTTCGGCGGAGGCGCTCGGACGCTTGTTGGAAGCCTGCCGGCCCTATCTGCTGCTCGTCGCCAATCAGCAGCTACAGCCGGACGTTCAACGCAAGGTTGGACCGTCCGACCTCGTCCAGGAGACGTTCCTCAAGGCCCAGCAGAACTTCGAGCGCTTTCAGGGCGGAACGGAAGAGGAACTGCTCTCCTGGCTGCGGCGCATCCTTTTCAACGACCTTCTCAACGCCGTCCGCTTTTACGCCGGCACCGACAAGCGGCAAGTCGGCCGCGAGGTCGGGCTTGGCGCCAAGGATACCGACGACGCCCTGGCGAACAGGGCGGTCGATCCCGCTCCCTCGCCCGGCTCGGAGTTGATCGCCCAGGAAGAGGCCAACGAAGTGCGCCAGGCGCTGGGGCGGCTCACCGAGGACCACCGGCAGGTCATCCGCTGGCGGAGTTGGGAGCGCCTTTCGTTCGAGGAGATCGGGCAGCGGCTCGGCCGCTCGGCGGAAGCCGCCCGTAAATTGTGGACGCGGGCCGTGGACGAACTGGCCAAAACCCTTGAGTCGTCCCATGAACGCGAATGATGCCGTCTCGCTCGAAGAGCAGTTCGCCAACCTCCTCGCCGCCTACGACGAGGCGTTGGCGGACGGCCGCGCCGACACCCCGACTCCCGAAGCGTTGGTGCCTCCGCCGTTGCGCGATCGGCTGCGGCGGGCGTGGGCCTGCCTGCAACGGCTGAAGCAAGATCGGCCTAGCTCCTCCTCTCCTCCTCCGAGTTCGCCACCCTTGCCCCTGGCCGGCGAGATCCGGCTGGGTCGTTTCGAGTTGCGGCGCGAACTGGGGCGCGGCGGCTTCGGCATCGTCTTCCTCGCCTGGGACAGCTGGATGCGCCGCGAAGTGGCCTTGAAGGTGCCTCGTCTGGAAGCGTTCCTGATTCCCGAGCTGCGCCGGCGCTTCTTGCATGAAGCGCGCGTCGCCGCCGGACTGAACCATCCCGGCATCGTTCCCATCTACGCGGCGGGGGAGGCCGGTGCCGTCTGTTACATCGCCACGGCCTACTGTCCGGGCGGCAACCTGGCTCAGTGGCTCAGCGCCCGAACCGATCCCGTTTCACCGCGCCAGGCGGCGGCCCTGATCGTCGCGCTCGCCGAGGCCGTGCGATACATCCACGAGCACAAGATCTGGCACCGCGACATCAAGCCGAGCAATATCTTGTTGCAGCCGCTCCCGAGTCCGACGGTGGACGGTCTGCCCTTCACGCCCCGGCTCACGGACTTCGGACTGGCCAAGCTGCTGAAGGCCCATACGCCGCCTACCAAGTACGGTACGGTCCTGGGCACGCCGGCGTACATGGCTCCCGAACAGGCAGCCGGCCGACTCCAGAAGATCGGACCGCACACCGACGTTTATGCCCTGGGCGCGGTCCTGTACGAACTGCTCGCCGGTTGGCCGCCCTTCCGCGGCGCGGACTCCCTGGACGTTCTCCGGCAAGTGTCCGAGGACAACCCGGTGCCGCCGCACCGGCTTCGCCCCGGCCTGCCGCGCGGCCTGGAGAGGATCTGCCTCAAGTGCCTGGAGAAGCAGCCGCACGAGCGTTACGCTCGTGCTGGGGAGTTGGCCGCGGATCTGCGCCGGTTTTTGGACGGCCAGGCCATCGCGCCGGAAACAGGCAAGTCCCGCCCGTGAACGCCATTGGTTTGTTTCGTAGCTGAACTCGTGAGAGTTCAGCCGGAAGCGTTTCGTAGCTGAACTCGTGAGAGTTCAACCGTCTGAACTCTTACGAGTTCAGCTACATTCCAGCGGCAAGGAACCGCACCGTCGCCAGCGCATCCGCGATTCCTCGTCCGTCTCGCCGTGACAGCTTCTTTTACCGCAACCGCAGCAAATTGGCGATCACCGACACCGACGAGAGGCTCATCGTCGCCCCTGCCAGGATGGGAGAGAGGGAGGACTGCCGCCAGCGGGATGCAGACGATGTTGTAGACGAAAGCCAGAAACAGGTTTTGCCGGATGGCCGACAGTGTAAAACGGCTGAGGCGGCGCGCCCGCGCGATGGCGCGCAGTTAGCCTCACTTATCTTGAATACCCGCTTGACGCCTCCATCGGAAGGAAAGACCTCTTCGACCCTGCCACTGATATTTGGGGTTTTTGTCGAAGAGACAGAGGTCCAGGACAATGGCCAAGGCGAACCGGCGCTGCACGACCTTTTTCCGCTGGTCGGCGGCTTTTTTCTCTTGCTCGAAGTAAGCCTCGGCGGTGTCTTCGGTTCGGACCTGGACCCGGAGGTCGCGCGTCGTTTGCTCCCGAAGTTCCAGGTGTTCCTGCAAGAGTTCTTGGGGGCCCTTGCCGGGTTTGCTGGTCCATACGGCTTTGGGCCGGCGCATGATGTAAGACCAATTGCTAGGCTCACGGTCACTGGTCGAGACGGTCCATCCATCTTCCAGAAGGCTGCTGATCACGCAGCGCATGGGGCCGGCCCGGCCCACGGCCGGGAAGAGCTGGCTCATCGTGCTGCTAACCCGGCCCACGGTTGGGAAGATTTGGTTCATTTCGACAAAACAATGGTTCAGGTCGTTGACGAGGACACGGGCAAAGCCAGGATTGGCCATGCGGTTTTCGGCGCGCACGGTGCAATCGATGGCGTCGGCGATCTCCTTCATCTGGTCCGCCGTGGCGCGGACGATGACGCCGCTGCGATCCGGCTGGATCTCGATGGAAGGCCCCCTCGCCTTGATGTCGCCGGGGAACATCCGCATGAGCATCGCCAGGACTTCTTTCGGCTCCTGCCCCCCGACATCGACGACGTGCGTCGAGACGCCCTTATCGACGCTTCCATCGATGACAACCCGGATGTCCATGAGGTCGGAGGGGTAGTCGTACACCAACGTATAATCCATGAGCGGGTGAAATCCCAGTCCGGTAAACGTGGCGGTATAAGCCTCCAAGGTGCTGGTGTCCACGTCTGGGAAGCTGGCCACCTGCGCGGGTACGACCTCCCAGTTCTTAGACATGGCGGCCAGGATGAGACGTTTGATCATTTTGCTAAGGACCAACGCCACGAGGATCTCCGAAATAGCCACGGCAAGGCAAACCCCAGCTGCACCCAGCATGCGCTCCGGATGAGATTCCCACCAGCGCCACCTTGCCAACCACATAAGGGGGAGGGCAAGCAAGGTCATGCCAACCAAGAGGAGCAATCCAAGCACGCAACCGGCTGGATTAACGGAAGTAGTGATGGCGGCCGGCACGAGGATGGGGCATTTGCAATTCGCGCAGGCCACCGTGCTGCCCCGTTGTTGGTCATTTGCCGTAAGGTGTGCCTGGCAGTGGGGACAGCGAAAAGGTGGCATGGCACACCTCCGAGCGAACGCGAACGGTGGTTGATTGACCTCTGGTTCGGAAACATCAAGAACACCACAGCAACGCGATGGCTCCGTACCGAGCTCGCCAGCCATTCCGCGCTCGCATCGCGGCTACAGCGCCTTCTGTCGCAGGCGCAGGGAATTGGCAATCACCGACACCGACGACAAACTCATCGCCGCCCCCGCGAGGATCGGTGAGAAGTAGATGGTCGCCGCCGCCAGCGGGATGCTCACGGTGTTGTAGACGAACGCCAGAAACAGATTTTGCCGGATCGCAGCCAAGGTGAAGCGGCTGAGATGACGCGCCCGCGCGATGGCGCGCAGGTCGCCGCGCACCAGCGTTACGCCGGCGCTCTCCATCGCCACGTCGGTGCCGCTGCCCATCGCGATGCCGACCTGCGCGCGGGCCAGGGCCGGGGCGTCGTTGATGCCGTCGCCGGCCATGGCGACGATGTGTCCTTCCGACTGCAAGCGCGCCACGACCTCGCTTTTCTGCGCCGGCAGCACTTCCGCGATCACCTCGTCGATGCCCAGACGGCGCGCGACCGCCTCGGCCGTGGTGCGGGTGTCGCCGGTCAGCATGATGAGACGCAGACCGTCGTCGTGCAGCAAGCGGATCGCCTCCGGCGTCGAGGCGCGGACCGGGTCGGCGACGCCGAGCAGGCCCGCCAGCCGGCCATCGACCGCGGCCAGCAATACCGTGTGCCCCTCGCGCCGCAGTTCCTCGGCGCGGCCGGCCAGCGACTCGGCCGCGACGCCGTGTTCGCCCAGCAGACTGGCGTTGCCCAGCAGCACCGTCCGCCCTTCAACGCGACCGATCACGCCGCGCCCGGTGAATGACTGAAACTCCTCGACGCGCGTCAGCTCGATGCCGCGCTCGGTCGCGCCGCCGACCACCGCCGCGGCCAGCGGATGCTCGCTGCCGCGCTCCAGGCTCGCCGCCAAGCGCAGCAACTCGCGTTCGTCGAAACCACCGGCCGGCTCGACGACGACGAGTCGCGGCTTGCCCTCGGTCAGCGTGCCGGTCTTGTCCACCACCAGCGTATCGGCCTGGTGCAGCACTTCCAGCGCCTCGGCATCGCGGATGAGGACGCCGGACTCGGCGCCGCGTCCGGTGCCGACCATGATCGCCATCGGCGTCGCCAGTCCCAGCGCGCACGGGCACGCGATGACCAGCACCGCCACTGCCCGCATGATGGCGTGCGTCAGCGCCAGGTCGGGACGCGGATCGAAACGCCACCACAGGAAGAACGTCAGCAGACTGATGACGACGACGGCGGGCACGAACCAGCGCGACACCTGATCGACGAGGCGCTGCACCGGCGCGCGGCTGCGCTGCGCCTCGCCGACCATCCGCACGATGTGGGCGAGCAGCGTGTCGGAGCCGACGCGCTCGGCGCGGATGAGCAGGCTGCCGGTGCCGTTGACGGTGCCGCCGACGACCTTGCCGCCCGTTTCCTTCTCGACCGGCAGCGGCTCGCCGGAGATCATCGACTCATCGACGGAACTGCGGCCCTCGGTGACGACGCCATCGACAGGCACCTTTTCGCCGGGGCGCACGCGCAGTACGTCGCCGACCTGCACGAGTTCCAGCGGCACGTCTTCCTCGCCGCCATCGGGGCGAACCAGGCGGGCCGTCTTCGGCGCCAGGCCGAGCAGCCGGCGGATGGCCTGCGTCGTCGCGCCGCGGGCGCGCAGTTCCAGCACTTGGCCGAGCAGCACCAAAACGATGATCGCCGCCGCCGTCTCGAAGTACAGCCCCTCGCCGAGGATTCCGGGCAGAAACAGGGCGGCGATGCTATAGGCGTAGGACGCGCCGACACCCAGGGCGATGAGGGTGAACATATTGGGACTGAGGCGAACGACGGACAGGGCGGCGCGCTCGAAGAAGGGCAGGCCGCACCACAACACGACGGGAGTCGCCAGCAGCAGTTCCAGCCAACCGAGATGCGGCATGCCCGGCAGCATAAGCACGAGGAGCGGCACGGTCAGCACCACGCCGACCCAGAAACGCCGCCGCATGTCCACGAGTTCGGGGTTCGGTCCCTCGTCGGCGCTGGCGACGCGCGGCTCCAGCGCCATGCCGCACTTCGGGCAACTGCCCGGACGATCACGGACGATTTCCGGATGCATCGGGCAGATGTACTCGACCTTGCCGCCGGGAGGCGCCGCCGGAGCGGCGGGCTTCAACGTCCCGTGTACGTGCGAATGATCGTGGGATTGACGCTCCCCACTCGGAAGGTAGCGGCTCGGCTCGGCCTGAAACTTATGCGCGCAATGCGGACTACAGAAGTGGTATTTTTTACCCTCGTGTTCGATCGAGGCGGCGGCCGAGGCGGGGTCCACGGTCATGCCGCAAACGGGATCGAGCGCGCCAGGACTGGGAGACGGGGCGAGCGGCAAGCCGAGTCCGGTCGGCCGCGGAGGATCATGAGGAGCGTGTTCCATGATGCCGGCTCTCGTGAAGGTGCGCGGGCGATTCTGCTTCATTCTACGAAGGCCGGCAATGCGCCGGCATCCGCCTCTTGATTTGTGGAAAGAAGCTCGGCTACGCTGAGAG
>DATBGU010000403.1:0-66841 GCA_036557825.1 Gemmataceae bacterium | reverse complement strand
GTCGTCGTCGGAGGGTTCCGCAGGTGCGGCATGTCAGCGAGGTCATTGGCTACCACCAGCGGCGGAACGAGCAAGCAACAAAATCCCACAAGAAACGGCGGCGTAGATGCGTCATCTAAAGCCGCGCTGTACTGTTAAGCTGAGAGTCGGCGTGCAGACGCGGAACCACTACATTCAGCACGTCAAGCAATTCGTTCGCTGGTGCGTTCCCGACCGGCTCCCGTTCAACCCATTGGCAAAGCTCAAGGGTGGGAACGTCAACACCGACCGCCGCCATGACCGCCGCGAACTGTCGCCCGAAGAACAGGGGAAACTGATTGCCGTAACTGAGGCCAGCCACGTGATTCGCTACAAGCTGGACGGGCCAAGTCGGGCCATGCTCTATGACCTTGCGTTTGCCACCGGGTTCAGGCGGGGCGAGTTAAGAAGTCTGACGCGGGAATCTTTCGACCTGAACGCCGGGACCGTGACCATTGGTGCTGCCTACTCCAAGCATCGACGCCAAGACGTTCAGCCGTTGCCTCCGGGACTGGTCGAACGACTGCGGCAATGGTTTGCGGCAGGCAGACCACTTTGGCCTAACCTCACTCAACACACGGCCCGAATGCTAAAGGCTGACTTGAACGCGGCCGGCATCCCCTACGTTGTCCAGGGACCGGACGGCCCGCTCTACGCCGACTTCCATTCGACCCGGCACAGTTTCATCTCAGCCATCTGCCGAACGGACGCCCCTATCAAGGCGCTGGTGGAGACGGCCCGGCACGGCGACCCGCGATTGACCCTCAAGCGGTATGCCAAGACACGGCTTCACGACAAGGCCAACGTGGTTGCTCAACTGCCCGACCCGCGTAGCCAACGTCCCGACAATCAGACCAAAACCGGCTGATTTTGGCTGTACTCGTGGCTGTACTCGCCTGAGTCTTTCGATGGCGAACTGTGGCGAAGGGTGACAAACGCAAAGGGCCAGCTTGATGCTGGCCTTTTTCGTTTCGTCCTATACTGTCAATTACTTGCGATTGCTGACCACCGTTGTCTAATCCTAAGTCTTTATGCCCTAACGCCTTAGCAAACCGGCGCTATCGGCCACTCAGCCACCTCTCCAAGGACTTCCTTTCCAAAGACCTTGTGGCGATCTTTGGCGGCGAGGTGTAATTCAGACAACACCCGCTGTTACACTTTCCACCACATCACCCGATGGAGAGCATGAAGTCCGTGGTCAACCCGTTGTGGTTGGGTTGACCGGATTCACAGCAACACGATTTCAGAGACGTTGCCATGTTTGAGAGTGATTCTACCACGTCCGCTCCCTCCGACAAGCCCGCCAAGCCTTATCCAGACCTCTCTCTTCCCTCACGCCGCCAGCTATTGGGCCAAGACGATCAAGGGCAAACTGGATTACTGCGGAGTCCGTGAAAGGACAGCCCAACAGAACAAGCACGCGGCACGGGCGCGACTCCAACTGGGAACTTCCTTGACGGGAGGTGGAGGAAAGCCGATACCGCCGATCCGCTCGTCGGCGGAAACGCGCGCCGGCCGAGGCAGGGGGGTCACCAGTCCGAGCCGAGAACGTCCGCGCCGGCCGTGCCGCCCTCTCGGTTCTTCGCCATAAGCTGCCAGTGAATCGACTTGCCGTTGTAGCGGGTCGTACACTGAAACCGACTGTCGCCGAGTTCGTTCACCTCGACATCGTTGTTCGCGTCGAGGGCGTTCTTCTTTTGCGACTTGGCGTCCCTTTCCTGAAGGAAGCGGGCAACGGCGACGGACGTCATCGGTTCCCCGCCTTTGGCCTGGTCCTTCAGCAGCGCGGCCTGGACGGCGTAGGCCCGGATCAGGCGCGGGAACAGCTTGCGGAACAGGGCGCGGTTGGGATAGAGGTTGACCTCTTCGATCTGGCCGTTGAACACGATGACCATCCCGACGGCGTCGCTGTTCTCGGCCCGGTCGAGGGCGCGTCCCAGGGCGGCGGCGTACTCCTCGGAAATGGTTTGCACTTGCGGCGCGTCGAGCATCTCGTTGACGCTGGAATTGGTGTTGGGGCATTGCAGTGTTTTGTGCGCGCTGACTTTCTGCGCCGCGACGCAACCCCACACACGCGCCTGGCTGCCCTCCACCTTGGCGGCGCCGCGCACCCCCTTGGGCGCCAGCGCCGGGTTGACGCTGAAGCCGAACGCCTTCCCCTTCTTGCCCTCCACCCAACGGTTGTGTTCGACGCAGAACGTCGGCACCGAGGTCTTGCCGCTTTTGGGCGGAATCACCAGGCTCGAAATGATCGTTCGGTCCTGCTTGCCGCCGATCAAGCGTTCGCCCTCCTGCAAATAGAGGGGGCGGTCGCTCTGGTTCTCGATCTGAAGAGCGCCGACCCGTTCGTGTTCCTGCTCGGTGATGGTCACCAGCCCTTCCTTTAGGCCTTCATCGAGTGTGAGGAAATCGTGTCCATCCTGGCGGTTGGTACAGAGCAGGAACACCGTGAGATCCTTGTGAGTAAACGGCCCCCGGACATGGTAGGAGGTGCCGTCCACTTCCACCTCGGCGGAAGCTTTCTTAGTGGAAAAGGGGAAAAAAACTCCCAAGGCCAGCAGCACCGCGGCCACTGCGGCGATCGAATAGAGACGTGCCCTGCGAAACATGGGGTTTCTCCTTGACGGTTGCCGGCCCTGCTCCACCGCGCCGCCGGCCTGCTGGAGAGCCTGGGTCGTGGCAACAACGAGTTCGGCGGAAGGCCCGGCAGGTATCGGCGCGGTACGCAACGCCGCCACGGCTTGGTCGAGCGGGTCGGCGGGTTGTCGGCTGTTGGGTTCTGTCATGGCTTTACCTCTTCGGACCGGCGCGCGTCGGCCGGCTCATGACTCCGCAGCCGTTCGCGTAAATCAAGTCGCGCCCGATTGAGCAGCACACCCACGTGGCTGACGGTCAGTCCGAGTTGGTCGGCGGTCTCCGCGTAACTGAGACCATCGAGACAGATCAGGCAAAAGACCTGTGCCTGACGCGCATCCAGCTGGGCGAGCGCCTCGCGCAAATGGTCGCTCAACTCACTGACGACCGCGGCCTGATCCGGCTCCGGCGTGCTGGACGACACCGCGACTTCCGCGAGCAGCGGCCGCAGCCGCTGCGCCTGCCGTAGACGTTGCCGGAGCGATTCCAGCGCCCGCGCCGTTCCCACTCGTTGCAGGAGTCCCGGCCAGTTACGGACCGTCTGGGTGCGCGACAGCACGAGCGCCGAGAGGAACGTCCGTTGAAAGCAGTCGGCCGCGTCGGCGTCGTGGCGCAGCAGCCGATACACGGTCGTCCAGACCAGTGGGCCGTGCTGTTGCACGATTTGTGACCAATCCACCACCGCGAGGACTCCTTGTGACGATAGTCCCGTCTCTATTCTTGTCGATGGCCGTGGCCCTTTTCTTACAGAGCCGGCGTTCGTGGTTTAGGTCAACTCGAAATCGGCCACAACGGAGTGCGTTTTTGTGGGAACCGAGTCGGTTGTTGATGAGCCCGGATGCCCGTATGCTGGGGGAAGGGACTCCTCATCCGCCGTCTATCCTCATTCCTTGGAGAGTCTCTCGGCCATGTCACTCTGGAGAGGCACATGCTTAAATATAGATGCTTTCTGATGAACCACCGTCCGAAGGGTCGGGAGAGGTTGCGGGATGCCGTGCCGATCGAGAGGATCCTCCTTCGTATCCCCGCGCTACCGTTGTTCATCTTCTTGAGCTTCGCGTGCGCTGGCTCATTCGGCGCGTCCGCCGATCAACCAACTCTCCCCACCGAGACGTCCGCTCAAGCGAAACGCCGCCACGAACGCGTCGCCGAGCGCCGCGCGGAAGTCCATGTCATCTGTCACCGTGGCTCGTCGGAGCACGCCCACGAGAACACTCTGGAGGCGTTCCGAGCCACCTTCGAGCTAGGCGCGGACGGCAACGAGTTTGACATCCGCGTTACCAAGGACGGCGTACTGGTCGTCTTCCACGATGACATGCTCGACCGATTGCTGGAGGCCTACGGCGACGTGAGCGATTACACCTGGGCGGAACTGCAACGCTTCCGATTCCGCAACCCTGGACGGTTCGGCCCGCAGTGCCGCATCCCCACACTGGTCGAAGTCTTCGACTTGCACCGCAAGTATGGTGGGCTGATACACCTGGACATCAAGGTGAGCGGGATCGACCGAAGTATCGCTCAACTTCTCACCGGCATGGATCTTTGGGACCACGTCGCCTACTGTAACGGCGAAAACGCCGGCACAATCGTGCGCGACCCTCGATTGAAACTTTGCCGCTACAAGGCTCCCGGTTTGTACGCCGACCGCAGCGAGGTCTTCCCGGACGTCATCGCTTCGATACTGAAGAAACCCGGCGACGGCGTGATCGTCGATGATCCGCGCGGCGTGGTCGTCGGCCTGGGCCACAAGCTCGGCCGGCTGTCCGAGCGGCCCGTGTCTCCGAAGAGGGTAGAGCCACCCAAGGGGGTCGCGAAGCCGCCCAGCGAGGCGGAGTTGATCGCGGTCCTTCGCAAGGCCGAGGACTGGGACCGCGTGGCCGAGACGACGGCGGACAGGTCGGCCTCGGGCCGGCGCATCCGCGCCCGCGCCACGGTGGCGGAGCAGTTGCTGGCCGTCAAGGCGTCCTCGAAAGAAGCCCTCGCAGCCCTGGAAGAGCGGGTCCGCAAGCGGAGCCTGCACAAGGAATGGATGTATCACGGTTTCGACGGCGCGATGGCGCTGCGTTCCTTGATCCTGCTCGATGCGCCCAACGCCGTCGAGACGGCCCGCTTCGCCCTGTGGCGCGACGATCCCGCTCTGGAGCCGGTCCAGGATCCGCGATGGAAGAACCCACGGTCCTGGACCGACTTTCGCGTGAAGATGGTGATCTTTCCGGCACTGGCACGGCATCCGAGTAGAGCCGCAGCGAAGCTGTGTCGCGATTATCTGGCCCTCGACGACGAGGAGGCCCGCAAGATTGGTCCCCCGCAGTTCGAGCAAGCGGCCCAGGCGCTGTTGGCAGCGAGTCCTCGGACGGATACGGCACGAGAGCTTTTGAAACACCGTCTGCGGGTGGTGCGGGGGCGGGCCATCCTTGACTGTCTTGCCCACGCCAAGGAGCCTTGGGCGTTGACGGCCCTCGAGCAGGAAGCGCCGTTCGCCCTGTCCTTCCGAGTGAAGGAGTGAAGTAGATCGATCTAACAGCGGGGCAGTTGGGAACCTCGCGAAGGCATTTTTCGAGAGATCCATATGGACAAGAAAGCACAACCGCAGTTCCGCGTCATCGGGCGACCTTGGTGGGCGGCGCTGGCCGTCCTGGTGATCCTGGGACCGGCCGCGCGTGCGGACGAGCCGTGGAGCGCACTGATTGATCCAGATAACTCGCTGGCATTCAGCATCCGCCGCGGCGAACAGTCCGTCTTCCGCGTAGGACTCGGCGGCTGGGGTCCGCACTGGTCCTGGGTGGGGCTGCACGCTCAGAAGAAGGCCGAGGGAGAACGGCTCTCGGTTCGCGTGCCCTTCGTCGTCAACAAGGACAAGGGCGAGATGATCGACGTTCGGTTCGAGGCATGGCAGCCGGGCGTTCGGCAGGTCGCCTTTCGCTACGACCTGGACACGGCCCGCGACGTACCCCTCACGCTGCTGATGGCCGGTATCAACTTCGAGTCCCGCACCAGCAAGGGCACGCTCACTCTGAACCACGCCGATAACAAGCAGACCAAACTTGGGCTGCCCGTGCGCGGCATCCGCGCCGCCCCGGCCACATCGGAGGCGTCGTTCGCCTTCGAGAAGGGCGGCACGGTCACGATGCGGCTCGATCCCCCGTGCCCGATCAGCTTCGACAACGGTATGCGCGTGGTGCTGGCGTCCGACTTGTTCAAAAAGGGCACGCGCCGGGTGACGCTGACGCTTACCTTTCCGGAAAAGGTGGCCTTCTACGCCAGGCAAGCCGACCTCGATCGCTTCACCCGGACGCTGGCCGGTTCGGACTGGTTCGCGTTCCGTCCCTCGAAGGAGGTTACCGAGGGCGTCCTGGACATGAATGGCTGGCTTGAGCGCCCCGCCGGCAAGCACGGCGGCGTCCGCATGGTTAAGGACCGGTTCGCCTTCACCGACGGTACGCCCGTCAAGTTCTGGGGCGTGAATCTGTCTTACACCGCCAGCGCGCCGGACCGGGAGACGGCGGACTTCACCGCCGCCCGCTTCGCCAAGTACGGCATCAACGCCGTGCGCATGCACAAGTTTTCCTACCCCAAGGACCAGATGGGCATCGGCGATCTCAACGACTCGACACGCATGGATGCGCAGGGACTCGATCGGCTCGATTACTTCGCCTCCCGCCTGAAGGAGCACGGCGTGTACTTCGGTTGGTCGCACACCTTCGGCTTCCACGTCGTGCCCGGCGACCGCAAGCGGCTCGTGGCTTACGACGAGATCGCCAAGAACCTCAAGGGCAACACCTACGCCTTCATCCACTTCGCCGAGGACGTGCAGGATCTGATGATCGAGATGGTCGTCAACCTGCTCAAGCACAAGAACCCCTACACCGGCCGGACCTATGCCGACGAGCCGGCCCTGTGCTTCATCGAATTGCAGAACGAGGACGACATCTTCTTCTACACCTCCGAGAAGGCATTCAACGCCTGTCCGACCTACAAGAAACGATTCCTGGAGCGGTTCGCGTCCTGGTTGAAGGAGCGGTATGGCTCGCAGGAAAAACTCCAGGCGTCCTGGCAGGGAGCGCTGAAGGCCGACGAGACGCTGGAAAACGGCAGCATCGTGCCCCAGCTGAACCCGTGGTTTTTCGGCGACGATCACCTTCCCGGCCAGAAGGGTGGAGCGCGGCAGAGATTGCTGGACACGGCCAACTTCCTGCATCATGTCCAGGACCGCTTCTACAGCCGGTTCGTCAAGGCGATCCGCGACGCCGGCTACCGCGGCCCCCTCAACGGCTCCCCCTGGCAGGCGCCGAGCATGGTGCCGCACTACTACAATCTGTACTCCGACTACAAGGTCGGCTACATCGACCGGCACAACTATTTCGAGGCGCAAGGCCCCGGCATGTTTGCCTCCATGCTCACCCGGCCGGGCAGCGGCTATTTCAGCAGCGGATTGCAGCAGGTGATCGACCGGCCGTTCGCCCTGTCCGAGTGGATTCACGTTTACCCGAACGTCTACGGCGCGGAAGGGCCGGCCATTCTGGCGGCCTACGGCTTGGGGCTGCAAGGTTGGGATGCCTCGTACCAGTTCCAGTCCCAGGCGACGCGCCGGGTCTTCGGCGACATCGCCGGTCAATTTCCCTGGGGCGTCTGGGAGGCGGACGTTCCCACGTCGCTGGGTCAGTACCCGGCCCTGGCCCGCATGATCTTCCGCGGCGATGTCAAGGAGGGAGACGTGATCTCGGTGCGTCGCGTCAGCCCGGCGGACCTGGCCGAGGGACGCTTCTCCTTCTCCGACAAGGTGGAGCAGCGCGGCGATGTGAAATCGTTCGCCGGCAGCGTGCCTCCGGAAGCCCTCGCCGCGGGGCGGGTCGTCGTCGAGTTCACCGACAAATCCCAGGCATCGCAGCTGCCGGACATGAGCCGGTATCGTCGCGGTTCGATCATCCGTTCCGCGACCGAGCAACTGGCCTGGGACACTTCGGGCCAGGGCTTTTTCACCGTGAACACACCGGGTACGAAGGCGGTCGTCGGGTTCGCGGGCGGCAAGGAGTTGACGCTGGGCAACGTGAAGGTCCGGCTCGACAGCCCGTTCGCGTCGCTCTTTCTCACCGCGCTGGAGCGTGGGGCGGACCTCGCTGACGGCAAGCGGGCGTTGCTCACCGTGCTGGCGCGGCAGAGCAACACGGGCTTCACGTACTTCGCGCCCGACCACAAGGTGCTGAATAACGGCCGGGCGCCGATCTTGCTGGAGCCGGTGAAGGCGACGTTGACCCTCGCGGGCCGGCCCATCGCGGCGGTGAACGTCCTCGACCACGACGGCCACCGAACCGGCCGCACCCTGCCCGTGACGGAGGGCCGGTTCACCCTCGACGGGACGAAGGACAAGACCATTTATTACGAGATCGTGTTTCGGTGAGAGGGTTCCTCGGTCTCGCCCTCTTAGCGGTATGATCGAGGATCACGCTACCCCTTCCTTCCCCATACCTGAAAAATCCGAGGCAGACTGAGGATCGTCCGGTTGTCGGCGGTGAATTGATCGAGTTCCGTCACGATGCGTTCGACTTCCTGCGCTGAGGCAAGACCTTCCTGGACGACCGCGTCCTGGATGTGTTCCATCGTGATCGAAGCGATGTGCTTTCCAGGTCCGCTCCGAAAGGTTGGCTGCACAACTTCCAGATGCACTTCGTCAAGGCCGGCGTCGAGGAACAGGCTCACCAGCCGAGGGCCGATGTTCGGGTAGCCGCCCTTCCTTGTCACGGCTCGTTGGTACAAGTCCACATACCGAGTGAAGGCGGGACAAGGCGGGTAACAGAAGTGCGCCGCAAACTCGATGTCTTCCACGATCACGAAGCCGCCTCGCCGCGCCGCGCGCACCATCCGCTCAAGGGCTTCGTCCGGCGTCGTGAGATGGGTGAGCAGAAACCGACTGTACACGAGGTCGTAGACATTCACTTCTCGAAGGTCCGCGACGTTCTCGGCCCGGAAGACAGCTTGCAGCTTGTGCCGGGCTGCGTTCCGGCGAGCGAATTCCAGGCCGCGCTCGTCCCGGTCGATGCCCACCGCCTGTCCCGTGGAGCCGGCGCGAAGGGCGAGTTTGAGGGTGACGGCTCCGTTGCCGCAGCCGACATCCAGACAGCGCATCCCATTGCGGACGCCGACACGCCGAAGAAGCGTTTTGGTCGTCGGCCACTTGGCGCGAGCGAGGATCTTCAAGCGCTTCGTCGCTTGATCTCCGCCCAAGAGCACGTAGCCTTCGTTGCTCCCTGGTTGATTCATTTCCATTCCGATGGTTCAGTCAAGGCGGGTTTGTCGAACGGCCGCGACGCGCCGGCCACCGCTCATTCCCCATTAACTTGCCGCACCGCCTCCACCTCCTCATCCCAATAGCGAGGCAGCTGGCTCCAGGGGTTAGGCTGCTTCCCGTCCGTGATGTAACAGTATGTGACCCTCTTGGCGACCATGCCCCGGATGTATTCCTTCATCTTTACGGGATCGTCGTTGTTGAAGATCGAGCCGCCGAAACGAGCGGCCTCGTAATCCCTTGCCCACGCGGGGGGATCAAAGGTGCTGAAATCCTTGCCGGACTCGACCAGGCACACCACGTCCGCGGCAGGCCGTGCCAGGTATTCCTCCGCGCAGATCGTACCGGGATTGTCGATGACCAGGGTCAACCTCCGCTCCTTCCGCGCGTACTTGTATAGGTCGGCGTAGTAGCTGACCCGATCAGCCGCACTCGTCTGCTCGTCGAAGAAAATGCCCCGAACGTGGGGGTAAAAAAGGATCCAGCGGTCGATGTCGTCTTTCACCTCCTGGAGCGGCCGTGTGGAATAGCGCGTGGGAACATAACCGATGACCGTGAAACCCTTTTGCCGAGCACGGTCAATGATCCGGACATAGTTGGGATCTCTTCTTTTTCCCGGCCCGCTGTCCGGGTTGGCGATGATGACGACCGCCGCGGGGTCGGGAGCCTCCAGGAGCCTCTCCCATTGCGCCAGACTCTCGCCCGCCGGGTAGAAGTAGGCCGGCACCAGCAGTCTCAGCCGTGGGGAGGCGTCGGCGCCGACGAGCGGCAAGGGCCCTTGCTGGCCGGCCGTGGACGGGGAACCTTTTCCGCCGTTCCTGAGGAACAAGGCAAAGCCGACGATGCCGGCGCCCAGAAACAGGAGAACCAAGACCGCGACGACTGGCCAGACTCGGCGGCGGCCAAGCGCGGCGGAGCCTGGAGGACGAGGTGAGATGCTTGCTTTTCCCGGTGAGGGAGTGGAGTGTGCCGATCCGCTCGCCTCCCGCCCCGCAGCGGGCGAGGGCGAGATGGGCTGGGTCGCGGTCGGAGCCTCCCGCACCATGCCGGTCAGCGGAGCCACGCGGAAGTCTCCCTCTTCGGCCATGCTCCAGGAAGGTTCCGAGAGCGGTTGCGAACTGGGGGAGGGGGCCGTCTCCGCATCCCGTGCGGGAGAGGGCGTGGGCAAGGCGGCCGGCTCGCACGGAGACGCAGGCGATCGTGGGCCTGGCGACGCATCCGTGTTGCCACGGGCAGGCGAAATCAGTTCCGGCATTTCCTCCGGCGACGGCGGCGGGATGGGCGTCTTGGTCCAGGGGACGAGGGCCTCGGCGACCTCGGCCGGGGTCTGGTAGCGCTCCGCCGGCTCCTTGGCCATCATCCGGTCGAGCACCGCGGCCAAGCCCTCGGGCAAGTCCGGAAGAATGTCCCGAATCGGCCTGGGGCGCTCGAACTGGTGGCAGATCCATTTCTGGAGCACCCTCCCATCCTGGAAGGGGCCATGACCGGCGAGGAGGAAATAGAAGGTCGCCCCCAGGCTGTAGATGTCGGCCCGGATGTCGGCCTGATGGCTGTCCAGCGCCTGCTCGGGCGCCATGTAGCCCATCGTGCCGACCGGACTTTTGCCGTGGCGCTTGCTGAGGTCGTCGGACTCGTCGTGGAAGAAGCGGGCCAGCCCCAGGTCGAGGATCTTGACCGTGCCCGCCCGGTCGAGGAGCAGGTTCGAGGGCTTGATGTCGCGGTGGACCAACCCGGCCTCATGCGCGTGTTGCAGGCCCAAGGCGGCCTGGCGGATGTAATGGGCCGCCCGGAGAGGAGTCAACGGACCGCGTTCCTTGACGATCGTTTGGAAGGTGCTGCCGTCGATGTATTCCATAACCAGGAAGTGCCGCGGGCCGTCCCGGTCGATGTCGTAGCCGCCGACGATGTTGATGTGCTTCAGCTGGGCCACGGCCCGGGCCTCGCGGTGAAAGCGCTCCAAGGAAAGGGGATCGCCGGAGCGGGAGGGGAGCACTTTGACGGCCACGCGACGGCGCATGATCTGGTGCTCGCACAGGAAGACGTGGCCCATGCCGCCGGAACCGAGCGCCTCCAGAACCTTGTATTTCCCGCTGAGGATGAAGTTCCGCCATTTCCCCAGGAGCAATTGCCCGGCCTGGAAGCGGGTCAAGAGTCCATCGTGGACCATGGACTCGGCCAGCGCCCCGGGCGCCTCGGGCAGGGTGCCGCCGGCGCGGTGGCGCTGGAGGTACGCCTGGAACCGCCGCGGGTCGAGCAGGCCGCTCTTGCTCACCAGTTCGAGGAATTGCTCCGTCGTTGAAGGTACGGACATCGCACCATCTCTCCGGAGAGCGCCCCAATACCGCTCTCGTCTGAAGGATTCTCCGGGGTAGCGAGGGAAAGGGCGATTGCCACGGTGACATGTTTATCGGGTTATTGGAGGCTCACGCCTTTCCATCCGATCTTTCCCAGCCGGCCGCCTCCGCAGTCTCGGTTCGGCCTGCCAAGGTCTGAATTTACCCCTACGAGGGAGTGGGTTCAAGGTTTTTCTCCGCGCCAGCGCCACGCGATCCTACCGGCGAACCTGCAGGCCCTCGGAGGGTTTGTGCTTCCTCCCCGCTTCGCAATCAGGTCTTGAATCGTTGCAATCGTTCTTTCGGATGCGTAATCTCACCCTCTGGAGTCGCGGCCGAGGCTCCAGGGGCGTTCATCCGCGAAAGATCGACTGAAAGCGTCATCGTCTGAAAACACTCCTGAACTCGGAGGAACGTTCATGTCATCTCATATCACGGGGCATCGGCGGTGGATCATCTTTTGCTGGTGGACTGCTGCCGTGATGTTGGCTGCGTCACAGGCGGAGTCGGCGGAGCCACGTTCCGTCTGGCCGCAGTGGCGCGGCCCGTCGCGCGACGGGAAGGTCGAAGGGGCGGCCTGGCCGGAACGTCTACAAGGCAAGGCGCTGCAACTCCTCTGGCGCGTCGAACTGGGGCCGAGCTACTCCGGCCCCATCGTGGCGCCGGATCGGGTCTTCGTCACCGAGACGCGCGACAAGACGGAAGAAGTCGTGCGCGCCCTCGACCGCGCGACGGGCAAGGAGCTATGGCAGGTCCACTGGAAGGGGGCTGTCACCGTGCCGGCCTACGCTCGCGTCAACGGCGAGTGGATGCGCTCGACCCCCGCGTACGACGGCGAGGCGGTCTACGTCGGCGGGATGCGCGACGTGCTCGTGTGCCTGGAGGCGAAGGATGGCCGCGAGCGTTGGCGTGTCGATTTCCCCGCCAAGTTCAAAACCGCGGTGCCCACCCTCGGTCTGGTGAGTTCACCCCTGGTGGACGGCGACGCGGTGTATATCGTGGCCTCGGCCGCCCTGGTCAAACTGGACAAACGGAATGGAAAGATCCTGTGGCGCAGCGTCGAGGACAAGGACAAGAGCGAGGCCTACGCCTCGGCGGTATCTTCGCCGGTGATGGCCACGCTCGCCGGCAAGCGGCAAGTCCTGGTGCAGAACCGCAAGACGCTGGCCGGCGTCGATCCGGACACCGGCGAGGTGTTTTGGAAACGCGACGTGCCGTCCTTCCGGGGCACCAACATCATCACGCCGACCCTTTACGGTGATCGCAGCGTCCTCACAAGCGCCTTCGGCGGCCGGACGTTTCGCTTCGATGTCACGGCCAAGGACAGCGCCTTGCAGGCCCGCGCCGCCTGGGACACGCCAGCCCAAGGCTACATGTCCTCGCCGCTCGTGATAGATGACCATCTCTACATGCACCTGCGGAACCAGCGATTCACTTGCCTGGATCTGCGCTCCGGCAAGGAGTGCTGGATCACGTCGGGAACTTTCGGCAGGTATTGGAGTATGGTGGCGCGGAAGGACCGCATCCTCGCACTCGATCAGCGCGGCATCCTTTACCTCATCCGCGCCAACCCCGAGAAGTTCGACTTGCTCGACCAGCGTAAGGTGAGTGAGTCGGAAACCTGGGCGCACCTGGCAGTGTGCGGCGAAGAACTCTATGTCCGCGAGTTGAACGCCCTCGCCGTCTACCGCTGGACCTCACCGTCTCCGGGGAATGAGGACTGACCCTCGCTACCGAACGGCGAACCTTTATGGTTGTACCGAATTTGCTGATTGTGCCGACCGGAGCGGGTCGATAAGGTTTCTGGGATGATGCGCTCGCCGGGGGAACCGACGCGATGGGGAGAGAACGACGGAAAAAGTGGAATTGGGGGAGGAACCCACTGCGGTTGCTCGCCCTGCTGGCGTTGACAGTGTCAGGGTGTCTGCACCCGGTCAAGGCCATCCTCCGCGTGGACGGTCCGATCTTCGGCGACATGGCCCACAACAACAACGACCGGCCGATCGTGGCCATGCCGGTTGACAATGCGGGGGGAGGTTGCAAGGGACCGCACGTCGCCATCCTCGACGTGGACGGGCTGCTCCTGAACACCAACCTCACCGGCCCGTATGCGTCGGGCGACAACCCCGTCGATGTGTTCCGCGAAAAACTCGACGCGGCGATGGCCGACCCGTGCTGCACCGCGCTGGTGGTGCGCATCAACAGTCCCGGCGGCTCCGTGACCGCCACCGACATGATGTGGCGCGAGCTGCAATGGTTCCGTCAGAAAACAGGACGCCCAGTGATCGCCTGTTTGATGGACCTCGCTTGCGGCGGAGCCTACTACCTGGCCACGGCGAGCGACCTGATTGTCGCTCATCCCACCACTGTGACCGGCGGCGTGGGTGTCGTCCTGAACCTGTACAATTTCCGCGATGCTATGGGCGCCTTCAGTCTGGTCGATCAATCAATCAAGGCGGGGCCGAACATCGATCTCGGCTCCGCTCTCAAACCTCTGCCGCCGCAGGCGGAAAAGCTATTGCAGGAGATGGCCGACGAATTGCACGGTCGCTTCCGTGAGGTCGTGCGCAACCGCCGAGGCGCCGCCGCACCGACGGACGACAGCGCTCTGGACGGCCGCGTCTTCCTCGCCTCGAAAGCATTGGAGCGCGGTTTGGTGGATCGCATTGGATACTTACCGGATGCGATCGCCGCGGCGCGGGAGTTGGCCGGCCAACCGCAAGCGGCCACCGTTCTGTTGCACCGGACGGGAGACGTGGCGCGGACGCCGTACGCAACCACGCCGAACATTCCCTTTCACGCGAGCCTGCTGCCGTTCAGCGTGCCGGGCCTGGAACGCAGCAAGCTGCCGATGTTCCTCTATCTCTGGCAGCCCGACCCGACGCTCGAACGGCTCCACGGCCGATAACGGAAAGACGGCCTGCCCATCCGTTTTCGCTTGACCGGCTGGGAGGAGCGCGCGACGATTCGATCCTCCGCAGGGAGAAATCGGTCCATGAAGACGGGATATCGTCGCCTGTTGCTCGGCGCCTTTTACGTCGCTTCGCTGGCCGGCGTCGCGGTCGTGGCCGTTTACTACGGCCGACACTTCACTGGCAGCGGTCCCATCCCCACGCGCTCAGCTTTCGCAGGACGGCTGCCAGGCACGCCGGACGGCGACTGGCGACGCTTCCAGTTCTTTTACGCGACCAACCGCGCCGCGGACGATCCGGCCACGTTCCAGGACCAGGGGAGCCGGCTCGGCAGCGAAGTCTCGGCCGGCACGTTCGAGGTGCGCATCTCGCCCTATCTGTCGATCGCACCTCATGTCTGGTTCGACGCCAATCAGATGGAATGGGCGGAGCGCACATCCCTGTCGCAGGACGAGTGTCTGGCGCGCCTGCGCACAGCGGTGCAGGCATCGCCGCACAAGTCGGTGTTGGTCGTCGTGTGGGGCTACCGAGACTGGTTTCAGTCGGCGGCGCTCAAGACGGCGTACACGGCCTACGTGCTCGACATCAACACGCCCGTGCTGCTGTTCGATTGGCCCGGCAATCAAGGCGACGGCCGGTCGGGGTATCGGGCCGCACAAGAGGTGGCCAACCAGTCCGCGCCGGACCTGGGACGAGTCCTTGCCCGAGTCAGCCGCGAAACCGGCGCCGAGAAAGTCTGGTTGATAGGCAGCAGTCTGGGGTGCCAGACGATCTGCGACGCCTTTGCCTGGCTCGAAACGCAACCCGATCAGTTTGCGGGACTGCCGAAGCTCGACCACGTCGTGCTCAGCGCTCCCGACGTTTCGGCCGACGCGTTCGATGACAAGTTCGCGTTCCGGATCAAGGCCCTGTCGCGCCATCTGACGGCCTACGTCAGCTCGAACGACCGGGCTCTTCTGATGAGTCACTGGCTGAACGGCGGCCGGCGACTGGGCCGCTTGCAGGAAGTGTCGGTGCCGCCCGAGGAGCGAACGGAACCGTACCAGTTCGAGGAGGCCCTGGAACTGCTCGACCTCCAGGCCAAGGGGCTAAGGGACACCTGCATCGTGGACGCCACGCCCATCAATCGCACGCGAAACCTGCACCACTTTTTCACCGATTCGCCGGAATTCTTCGACGACCTGTACCGGCAGTTGCTGGACCCAGAGAACACCGTCAGCCGGCGTCTCCATGTCGTCCGCCCGGGGGAAGGACGGAACTACTGGATTCTGTGGGGTGACTGATCTCGTCCGTCCGCGCCCACGGCAACTCAAACCGACGATCAGGATTCGGCACGATCTCCAAGCTGTGCGTCCAGCAAGGAAAAATCCCGGAAACAATAACTCTCCTCGCTCACGGACGGTTGATCGGAGGAAGCGTCAGCGCGCCGGCCGTGGTCATGAGGCCAAGGCCCATTCCTCGCCCCATAATGGTGGGAGGATCCCCGCTTCCCCCCGATCCGCTGCCGCCTGAAAAGCCGCTGCTGCCGAAGCCAAAGCCGCTGGTGAACCCGGAGCCGCTGGTGAATGCCACTCCTCCACCCCCAAACGCCCCCGCGCCGGGAAAGAAGAACCCTCCTGGAAAAAACGGGAATAAAAAGAACGGCGAGACGACGACAGAGGAAGCGGGCGGTTGCTCCTCCAGCAGCTGTTCCTCGAAGTCGATTACCCTCTGCTGGAACGAGATGTTGGCCAGGACCGGAAAGGCGTTCACGAATTGTTGCCCCTGGGCGAAGACGGCGCCAAGCAGCGGCTGGAACAGCGCCGGCAACAAGGGAGTCACCCCCTGGATGCGATTCAGGTCCGTTTGTAAGGTCGATTGGACGAGGGGGACGAGGGTCTGGAACTGGGATTGCAGCGACGGCAAGAGTTGTTGCTGAAAGGAGGCCAAATCGGCAGCGTTGAGCAGCGACCGTTCCTCCAATTCCTCTACCCGCGGTTGAACATGCATCGCTCCACCTCCGCCACGAGAGTGTGGTGCTTGCCGACCCAAACTGGATGCGATGGGAGCAGCCAGTGGGGCGTCAACTGCCGGCGGCGCGTTCGGTGACGGCATTCGCCCCTTCTCCTCGCGGTGGAGATCGCGTCACCGGCCAAATTCAAGTCTAACCGGATGGGAGGAAGGTGCAAGAAGTTTCCTGGCCGAGAAAGCAATGCGGCGGGCCGGCCTCACCCTCCCCGCCACGTAACCACCTCTCCGGTAGGTCCGGCGAGCCGAGCCGGACCGCGATGTGCCGCTCGGCTCGCGGCACCTACTCCGAACGGTCTTCGTCAGAAAAAAAGATCGACGCGCTCACCCGGTTGCGGCCAATATGGAAGGGAGCAATTGCGCGGGAGGGGCGGAACGCCGCCATGTCGATGGGTCATCGGGAAAGCTTGCTGGCTCAACTCCGTCGCGTCGCGCTTCATCCCACGGGAGAGCGAAGCAGCGACGGACAACTGCTGGAATTCTTCATCGTCCGCCGCGATGAAGCCGCGTTTGAGATGCTGCTCCGGCGGCACGGGCCGATGGTGCGCGGCGTCTGTCTGCGCGTCCTCGGCAACGCCCACGACGCCGACGACGCCTTCCAGGCCACCTTTCTCGTCCTCGTCCGCAAGGCCTCGTCGGTGCGGCCCAGAGAGTCCGTCGGCAACTTTCTGTACGGCGTCGCTTACCGCACCGCTCTGGAAGTGCGCAAACGCCGCACCCGGCAGCGGGCGCGGGAAACATCTCTGCGCGATCCGCCGCAGCCGGCCAACGAATCGGCCGATCTCCGCCACGAATTGCGGGCCATCCTCGATCGCGAAGTAAGCCGACTGTCCGACAAGTATCGATTGCCGGTCGTCCTGTGTGAACTGGAGGGTCGCAGCCGCAAGGAGGTCGCTCGGCAGTTGGCGATCCCCGAAGGAACCCTGTCGAGCCGGCTGGCGACCGCCCGCAAGAAGCTGGCCGTGCGGCTGGCGCGCTACGGACTCGCCATCTCGGCCGCCGCGCTGGCAACGCTGTTCGCCGAGAGCACGGCCCCGGCGAGTGTGCCGGCGGCCCTGTCGATGACCACGACGAAGGCCGCCCTGCTGATGGCGGCGGGTCCGGCGGCGGGAGTGGTTTCGACGACGGTACTCACACTAACGGAGGGAGTTTTGAAAGCCATGTTTATCGCGAAACTCAAAACGGCAACGGTCGTGTTGTGCGGGGCTGCCGTCCTCGGCCTGGGAACGGGCGGAGTGCTGTATCAGACGCGAGCGGGCGCGGCCGATCCGCAAAACGGGGAGCGCGTCGTCCAGGATCGCCCCAAACGGGGAACCGACGCGGGACAGGAAAAGGAGAAATGGAGACAGATCGCCGAGGTGGCGCAGATGCGCGAGAAATCGTTGCAGGATCAGGTGGCGAGACTCCGCGCGGAATTAAACGAATGGCGGAAGCGTGCGGAGGACCAAGAATTGCAGGCGGAAGCCGAACGCAGACGGGCTGCGGAGGCGCTTAATGCGGTGCAGCGCTCTCAGGGCCAGCGCGATGCGAACCGAACGCCGGATCGAAAGCAGGATCCGACCCCAGCTTTGGAAAAAGTGGATGCGGAGCGAAAACACCTCATCGACGAGTACAAGAAACGTTTGACGATTCTGCAAGACCAGCGACAAAAACTGGAGATGGAGCAAAAACAACTTGAGGTGGAGATGCAGAAAACCCTGGCCCGGCTGGATGACCTGAAAACCAAGATCATGAAGGAGCAACCGGCAAATCATCCGAAGCCAAATGCGGCCCAGAAGCGCGGCGGCGGCGACAAGCTCGATCAGATTCTCGAACGTCTGGAGCGTCTGGAAAAACGGCTCGATCGCTTGGAGCAAGGCCGGCGATAGATAATCTCACCAGCCCGCAGCGCCAGCAAGGGATGATTCCTTGCTGGCTGCGGACTGGCAATGCGATGACCGATCACGCCGCCAACCGAACGCGCCGCCAACCGAAGCGCGCCGCCAATCCCAGCGCTCCCAATCCGGCGAGGATGAGGCTCGATGGTTCCGGGGCATGGGCGGGTGTAAACGAAACTTCGGCCACGCCCCAGGCCGGGTTGATCGCCATCGCACCGGGTGGGGGAACGATCGCCGGAGCCAAGACCGAAAACGAACTGATGCCGGAGCCGGTGAAGGTGTAAAGCTGCCCCCCGTGCAGCCCCATGCCGCCCAGGGACGCGGTACCCATCAACTGCCCCTGTTCGTTGAAAAGGTCTACCGTGACCGGCCGGCCGAGGATCTCCAGCGTGAGGGAGGAAACCGAGGTCGGCGTTTGCGTGCCGGGCTGAACGAAACTCGCTCCGCCCCAGGTGCCGTTGTAACTGATCCGCGCCGCCGGGAAGGGCGGGGGACCGCCGGGGAGGGTGCGGAAAAGCGGTTGAAGGAGCGATTCCGTCGGCGCCCAGACATTCACGCCATTCAAGTTTGTGATCGCCGCTCCGCTGGTGAAATTCAGTCCCAACGCCGCATATTGTCCGGTCACGAGGTTGTTGGCGAAGACGAGGGTGCCGTTCGCCGATCCGACAGCGCCCGGCGGATGCGCAATGGAGTCGGGCGTGATGACGTCCGCCTGAGCCTCCGCAGCCATTGTGAGGACGGCAGCCAGCACGGCCCAGCGTCCGAGATTGTGCGCGTGCATCAAATGTTCCTCCTTGAACGTCGAGAAACTCGAAAGCGAAACATTAACACACGCTCATCTTTCTGGACAAGTCGAACTCTCGCGGCCTTCTTCCGCTCACTCCACTTCATACGCCAGGTACGGCGCCAGCCAGCGCACAAGCGGCGACGGGCACGCCGTTCACGATAAGATCTCCACGAGAATATCGGTACAGAGACTCAATTGACGGTCGTTGGTCAGGAAGCTCCCGCAACCATGTTCGATGGCGGCGGCGAGGTGAAGGCAATCGGGCGCCTTGAGACGGAAACGGGAAGCGGCACGAATGCGCGCCGCCCGCTCGCAGACCGTCGCGGTCAGCGGCAAAACGCGAATCGTCGGACTGGCAAAAAATGTCTGATAATCGGCGATTATGGCCGCATCTCCGGCGGCGAACGGTGCGGCCAGACATTCCGTGCGACTGAGATCGCTGACGGCGATTTCGTGGCCGGCGGCCTTCAAAGCGGCGAGCCTGGCCGTGATCTTCGGACCCCAGGTTGCATCCGCTTCCACAAGATAATAACGCAATTCGCATCGAGGCAGACGATCATGCGCTCCGCTCCCGGAGCTTGCGGGCCTCGTCCTGGATCTGTTCGATCGCGCGCATCCGTTCGTCCCATTCCTCGCGCAGCGCCTTGCGTTCCGCCTCGACTTCCGCGGCGCTGCGCGGGACGTGGCCGCGCGCTTTCTGGCCGTCCCAAATGGTCCGCATCATCTGCCAGAACGGATCGTCCTTCGGCAGTTCCGGCAGCGGCGTCACCGTCACTTGCACCCGCCCGGCCGGCAAAATGACTTTGTCTTCCAACTCTAGCGTGCCGTCCGGCTTGACAATTCCCTGAATCACCACGGCGCTGCTCATGACGTTCTCCCTTCAGCTGGCCTGTTCCATTCTATCCGAAGGACTTTCGCCGCATCACTCCACTTCATACGCCAGGTTCGGCGCCAGCCAGCGCTCGACCTCGGCGCGCGTCATGGCCTTGCGGGCGGCGTAGCTCTCGACCTGATCGCGCGTGACCAGATCGACGGCGAAATACGTCGCCTGCGGATGGGCGAAATACAGGCCGCTGACCGACGCGGCCGGCGTCATGGCGAAGCTCTCGGTGAGACGAATGCCCGCCGTTTCTTCCGCGTTCAGCAGCGTCCACAACTTCGCCTTCTCCGTGTGATCGGGGCACGACGGATAGCCGGCCGCCGGGCGGATGCCGCGATACTCCTCGGCGATCAACTGCTCCTTCCTCAGATGCTCGTCGCGGCCGAAGCCCCAATCGCGGCGAGCGCGTTCGTGCAGCAGTTCGGCGAACGCCTCGGCGAGACGATCGGCCAGCGCCTTGGTCATGATCGCGTTGTACGGGTCTTGCTCCGCCTCGAAGCGCGCCGCCAGTTCCTCCGCGCCGAGTCCGGCCGTGACGGCGAAGGCGCCGAGATAGTCGGCCCGGCCGCTCTCGACCGGCGCGAGGTAATCGGCGAGGTTGCGAAATGACGTCTGCCCCTCGCGCTCCCACTGCTGGCGCAGCATCGGTAGACGCAGCAGTTCGCGCGTGCGGTCCTCGTCGGTGAAAACGAGGATGTCGTCGCCGGCGCTGTTGGCGGGCCAGAAACCGTACACCGCGTTCGCTGTCAATGCTTTGTCGGCGATGATGCGTTCCAGCAAGCGGTTCGCCTCGTCGAACAGCTTCCGCGCCTCGGATCCTACTTTCGCATCCGAGAGGATCTGCGGATACTTGCCGTTCAGTTCCCACGACATGAAGAAGGGCGACCAATCGATGTACGGCACAATCTCCGTCAGCGGAAAGTCTTGCAGCAGGCGGGCGCCCAAAAACGACGGCGCGGCGAGCGGTGTCTTGTCCCAGTCGATGCGGAAGCGGCGCGCGCACGCATCGGCATACGAAACCAGTTTGCGCTGACGGCGACGAGCGAAGCTGTCGCGATCCTTCGCCTGCGTCCGCCGGTTCTCTTCGTCGAGCCGGCGCTTTTCATCCGCTCGTGTCAGCCGCTCGACCACGCCGACGCTGCGCGAGGCGTCCTTGACGTGGATGACCGTCTCGTGATAGGCGGGAGCGATCTTGACCGCGGTGTGCTTGGCGCTGGTCGTCGCACCGCCGATCAAGAGCGGCAGTTGGAAGCCCTCACGCTCCATTTCCTTCGCCACGTGCACCATCTCGTCCAGCGACGGCGTGATGAGGCCGGACAAGCCGATCATGTCCACATCATGCTCGCGCGCCTGCTGCAAAATCTTCTCGCACGGCACCATGACGCCGAGGTCGATGACCTCGTAATCGTTGCAGCCCAGCACGACGCCGACGATGTTCTTGCCGATGTCATGTACGTCGCCCTTGACGGTAGCCATCAGCACCTTGCCGCGCGCCTTGTGCTCGCCGCCGGACTTGGCCCGCTCCTCTTCCATGAACGGCAGCAGATAGGCGACGGCCTTCTTCATGACGCGGGCGCTTTTGACCACCTGCGGCAAAAACATCTTGCCGGCCCCGAACAGGTCGCCGACGACGTTCATGCCGTCCATCAGCGGCCCCTCGATGATCTCCAGCGGCCGCGAGTATAGATGCCGGCACTCCTCCACGTCGGCGTCGATGTGATCGACGATGCCCTGGATGAGCGCGTGCTTGAGACGCTCCTGCACGGGTTGGTCGCGCCACGATTGACCCTTGCTGGCGCTGCGGGCTGGTGAGTCGTTCGTCCCCAGCGTTTTGGCGAACTCGACGAGGCGCTCCGTGGCGTCGGCGCGACGGTTGAGCAGCACGTCCTCGACGCGCTCCCGCAAGTCCTTGGGGATCTGTTCGTACACTTGCAGCTGACCGGCGTTGACGATGCCCATGTCAAGTCCGGCCCCGATGGCGTGATAGAGGAAGGCCGAGTTCATCGCCTCGCGCACCGCGTCGTTCTCCTTGCCGCGGAAGGCGAACGAGACGTTGCTGACGCCGCCGGAAGTCTTCGCCTCCGGGAACAACGCTTTGAGACGGCGCACCGCCTCGAAAAACTCGACGGCGTAGTTGCTGTGCTCCTCCATGCCGGTGCCGACCGTCAGGATGTTCACGTCGAAAATGATGTCGCCGGGGTCGAAGCCGACCTCCTCGGTCAAGAGACGATAGGCCCGCTCGCTGATCTCGACCTTGCGCTCGGCGGTGACGGCTTGTCCCTCCTCGTCGAAGGCCATCACGACGACGGCGGCGCCGTAGCGCCGGACAAGGCGGGCCTGTTCGAGAAACTTGTGCTCGCCCTCCTTGAGGCTGATCGAGTTGACGATGGCCTTGCCTTGCACGCACTTCAGCCCCGCCTCGATGACCGACCATTTCGAGCTGTCGATCATCAGAGGGACGCGCGCCAGGTCCGGCTCGTTGGCCAACAGCCGCAGAAAGCGCGTCATCGCCTCCTCGGAGTCGATGAGGTCCGCGTCCATGTTGACATCGAGGATGTTGGCGCCGTTCTGCACCTGCTCGCGCGCCACCTGCACGGCCGCTTCGTAGTTGCCCTCTTTGATGAGGCGCTTGAACTTGAGCGAGCCGGTGATGTTGCAGCGCTCGCCGATCATGACGAAATTGGTTTCGGGCCGGACCACCAGCAATTCGTTGCCGCAGTAGTACGACCATGCGGGCAGGTCGGGCGTCTTGCGCGGAGCGACGCCCTCGACGGCGCGGCCGATGGCGGCGATCCACTCCGGCGTCGTGCCGCAGCAGCCGCCGACGAGATTGACCCAGCCGTTGCGGGCGAACTCGCCCAGGAGCGCCGCCGTGCGGTCACGGTCGCCGGTGAAGCCGCCCATGCCGTCGGGCAGGCCGGCGTTGGGGTAAACGGCGATCGGCTTGCGCGACACCGCCGCCAGCGCCTCGACGGGGCCACGGAGCAGATCGGCGCCGACGCCGCAGTTGAAGCCGACCGCCAGCGCGTCGAAGTGCGCCACCGAGACGTAAAACGCCTCCGGCGTCTGCGCCAGCAGAGTACGGCCGTTGTCGTAGATCGTACCCGAGACGATCACCGGCAGGCGGACATTGTGCGCGTCGAAATAGTTCTCCAGCGCGACCAGGCACGCCTTGAGGATGAGGATGTCGTTGCCGGTCTCGACCGCCAGCAGATCGACGCCGCCCGCGATCAGCGCCTCGATTTGGGTGGTGTACGTCGTCACGAAATCGTCGAAGGAGTAGGAGCGGCTGTCCGGCGGTTCGTGGCCGGGTTCGATGTACAGCGTCTTGTTAGTCGGGCCGATGCTGCCGGCGACGAAGCGCGGCCGATCCGGGTCGCCGCGCGTGAAGTCGTCGGCGGCGCGGCGAGCGATCTCGGCGGCCGTGCGGTTGATCTCGGCGACGTGCTCCTGTAGGCCGAACTCGGTCAGCGCCAGCGGCGTGGCGTTGAAGGTGCAGGTCTCGATGACGTCGGCGCCGGCGTCGAGATAGGCGCAATGGATCTCGTCGATCAGCTCCGGCTGCGTCAGCACCAGCGCCTCGGTGCAGTTCTTGAGCGGCTTGGGATGGTTGCGGAAGCGTCGGCCGCGATAATCCTCCTCCTGCGGGCTTCGGGCGTAGATGAAGGCGCCCATGGAGCCGTCCAGCAGCAGAATGCGCTGGGCCAGCAACTCTTCCAGGACCGCGCGGGTGCTTGTGTAAGCGGGAATCAGCATGTTCCATCCTCAACCATCGGACCCGACTCCGTGCCGGGGCGGAAAGCGGACAAGGGATAGCGGTTAGTTTAACGGGTGGGAGGGTTTTTGGGGATGGGAGGATGGGAAAAGGGCCGGCCGCCCGCATCCGTGCAGGCGGCCGGCCGTGGCCACGAACGTCCCTGCGGGCCAGGTCGAACAGAGCGCGGCGGAGAGCTTGCCTGCCCGGCGAATCCGTCGCCAACCGCCACGGTCTACGAAAGACCCCAGCATCCAACAACACCACTTGCGAGGAGAGTTCGTCGCCGTCCCCTCCCCTGACCCCGTCCAATCCCTGGTCGCTTATCGCGGGCCATCCATGGCCCGGGCGGGTGTTGCTGGACTGCTGAAGTCTGGTCCCTCTTCCTCTCTCGGCGCGCAGTTCGAGCCGGATGGAAGGTTGGTTGTTAGGCGATGGGTTGTTTCGGTTCAATAAGAAACAGTCGGGACGATTCTTGGAAGATTGTGCGCTGCCACTGCCTCATGTCGTTCGCTTGCAGGCGATGCCCGGCTGCTCTTTCGACTCCCACGAAACGTGACCGCCGGGTGGACCCGCAATCTCATTTCCCCTTCGGGCAACCGCACTCGCCGCGCCGGCGAGAAGAAACCGTCCTGGATGTCTCCCGGACACCCACGGATACGGGTATGTGGTTACCGTCCCGTTCACCCCGAGGCATTCTTGCCTCGGCCCCCAGGGATAAGTGAAGAGTGAGAGCAATAACCACGAAGGCGTAAGGTACTCACTTCGGCCATCGAGTTCAACATTAAAAACCCGACAGCGGATTCGACCGCGCGCGCCTGCGCGGAAGCCATTGGCAAATAATGGCCAACGACTTCTCATCGCTTTCGCGCGCGCCGCCAAACCAGGGAAGAAAGGGATCATGTGATGACGTGTTTACTTTTTGTTCTCATCACAAATCCTTCAAGGTTTCGACTTTCGGATCAAATCGATTTTCCCCCCCTTGCCGGGATGATTTGTTGTTGTTTTGAGAAAAATTTTCTTTTGTCCTGAATGCGGATGGGCGGCCGAATCGAGTTGTGGACGGGAGCGTGGGGAGCGATCAGAGTTTGCCTTCGTCGTGGAGCGCTCCGCTCGTGAACTTCATTGAGTTGATCGGGCGCGCGAAAAAACCTCCACCTGTGCCGTGTCGGCGCTTTTGAGAACCCGCATTGACCAGGGGGCGCCTCAGGGCCGGTTTTTGGATCCCACTACCGAGGTGGGCTTGCAAGCTCCGACCGCGCTATTGGCTCCCAGCGGGTACTCCATCGGTTCGTCAAAAGCATCGCCGGTTCACGAACACCGCAGAGGTTTGCACGGCCGTCGCCGGCCGCACAGAGGGACTCTACCACGTCTCCCAGCCGGATGCAAGCGGGTCGAAAACGTCCGCTCCGCCTTGTGGCCGAGCGCGATAAGCGGGCCTACAATGACGCCGAAGACGCCGGCCGAAGCGCCGGTTCGTCCGCTTCCATCCGCGCCTTTTATCTACCTCAAAGGGGCGAAATTCGTGCCTGTCCTCTCGATCGTGTTCGGCGTCCTGCTGATCGCCCTGGGTGTCTGGGGCTACTGGGGAGGCGTCCTGAATCTGTGGCAGCCGCTCGGCTTCGCCGCGCCGGAGCACCTCAGCCTCACTGCCCTGATCCCCGCCTACATGGGCGCGGCACTGGTCCTGCTGGGCCTGCTGGCGCTCAAGGAGAGCTTGCTCAAGCACGCCATGCACGCCGCCGCCCTGATCGGCGTGCTCGGCCTGCTCGCCGCCAGCTGGCGTCTAATCAGCAAGGGCGAGGTCAAGAGCGTTGCCGGCGCCAGCCTGGCCGCGATGACACTGCTGTCCGCTCTCTTCGTCGTCCTTTGCGTCAACTCGTTCATTCAGGCCCGCCGGCGCCGGCGCGCCGCTGCGAATCCACCCATCCCCTAATCCGCCGACGGAACATCACTTGGCGGTACGCGGCGTTATTTTGATATTGCGGAAGGCAACGGGTCCGTGATCGCCCTGGAACAGCAGGGGGCCGGTCGCCGACTCCGTGCCGCTGAGGCCACCCGGCGTCGCGCCCTTCATCTCGACGTTCTCGTGAATGACCTGGCCGTTGAGAGTGACCTTGAGGAATTTGGCGTTGGCGCTCTTCTTGCCTTCGCCGAAGCGCGGCGCCTGGAACTCGATGACGAACTTCTGCCACTCGCCCGGCTTCTTGGCGGCGTTGACCTTCGGGGCGGCCGTGGTGTAGAGACCGCCGAGGTCGCCGGGTCCGACCTTTTCCTTGCCGTAGCTGTCGAGGATCTGCACCTCGTAAACGCCCATCAAATAGATGCCGGAGTTGGAACCCTTGGGAACCATGAACTCGAGTTCGACGATGCAGTCGCCGAACTTCTCTTCGGTGTAGAGGTCCACGCCGTGTTCGGCGTTGATTAACTCGCGCGCGGCGGGTCCGCCGTCGGCCGCGGGATTGAGCGGCGTCACGGCGAGTTTCGACGGGTTCTTGTCGTCCATGCGGGCGCGGCCGACGACCCATTTGCTTTTCTTCTCGTCGCCTTTGAATTTCCAGCCTTTGAGGTCGGAGCCGTTGAACGGCTGGACGGCTTTTTCCTCGGCGGCGGAGACGCGGCCGAGCAGCACGAGCAGCACGCACAGAGCGGCCGCGGCAGTCCAGGTACGGGACATGGAGACACTCCTTCGCGAAACGGGGTGAACGAGAGCAACCGCGGAGGCGGCTACCGGAGGAGGGACAAGCCACCGCGAAAGCGGCGCGGAGTGCGCTTGCACGGCGACCGTTGCCGATTCTATCCCGCCGCCGACCGCCGTCCAGTCGCCGTCCATGCGCGCGGCAGGGCGACCATGTGGATGGTTATGCCGTGAGTTGGTAATTGTTGAGAAGAAGTGAGAGAATACACCTGGCAGGGCTCGAACCTGCAACCTTCGGTTCCGTAGACCGATGCTCTATCCAGTTGAGCTACAGGTGCTAAGTGCTGATTGTACAGTGGGTTGTTGACTTTCCGTCGCCATCGGTTATGCTAAATCCAGATGCCTGTTCGATGGTGGATACCAGCAAATCGCCAGCCCGAATTGATTTTATCGCCCCCCACGGCGATGGCAAGTCCCTCCTCGAGCAGTTCCGCGTCGTTGACACCGGCCTGCCTGGTTGTGACGGCGTTTTTCCCCTTCTTCCCGCGACGCGAGCGGAGAATCCGCGCGGGAGGACGCGCGGAGCGCCGAATCGCCGATTCGGACGGGAAATCGCTTGACAACGCGCAGGGGCAGTCTAACATCAAGAGAATTGCTCCTCTCATCGGCTTTTCCTGTTGGGTTTGGTGGGATCGGGAAGAGGGCACTGGGCAGGACGATGCCCTTTCTCAAGGAGTCTTCCATGTCGTCGCAGCCGCGCCGTCGCCGACTTGAAGTGGAACACATTGGCGATGTCACCGTGGTCAATTTCGTGGACCGGAAGATCCTCGACGAGCAGAACATCCAGGTCATCGGCGATCAACTTTTCGGCTTGGTCGAGCAAGAGGGTCTGCGCAAACTGCTTCTGAACTTCGGTAACGTGGAATACCTGTCCAGCGCCGCGCTGGGCAAACTCATCACGCTCAACAAGAAACTGCAGGCCGTGGGGGGACGGCTGATTCTGTGCAACATCGACCCCCAGATTCACGAGGTGTTCGAGATCACGAAACTGGACAAGTTTTTCAACATCCAGAAGGAAGAGCAAACGGCTTTACAGGCTTTCTAGGACTGCGGGCCGCTCTCCACCTGTTGGTCCTGCGGAGAGCGGAGAGCCACGAATCGCCCGGCCAGGATGGGACACCTGGCGCTGCACACGACGGAGGAGCAGGCGCAGCGTTGATGACCCGGCCCGGAAGTCGTCCCTTCCGGTGCTTGCATTCTCGGCTGCGAAGGAGCGGCTGAAAGACAGGGAGGCCTCTTCCGTGCCTTTAACTTACACCAACACCATGAAACTCCAGCGCGACGATGGTCCGGGGGTTGCCGCCGATCTTCTCATCCCCAGCGATCCCGCCGAGGCGCGCCGGATTCAGGATGAGATCGAGCAACTCCTGTGCGCCCGCCGCCTCCACGAGCACGACGTCTTCAGTATCAAGTTGGCGCTCGAAGAAGCTCTCGTCAACGCCATCAAGCATGGCAATCAGATGGACCCCTCCAAGAAGATCCGCATCGCCTACCAGCTTCTCGTCGATCGCTTTGAAGTCCTCATCAGCGACGACGGCACCGGCTTCGATCCCAGCGACGTGCCCGATCCCACCGCGTTCGAGAACCTCGAACGTCCCTGCGGCCGCGGTCTGATGCTCATGCGTCACTACATGACCGAGGTCGCCTTCAGTCCGCTCGGCAATTGCGTGACCATGAGCAAGACCTTCCGCAACCCCGGCGGCAACGGCAAGAAATAATCATCCGTCCGCAGTCCGTAGTCCGCAGTCCGCAGCAAAGACGGACGCTTCTTTGCTACGGACTACGAACGCTGGACTCGCGACATGACCACGCCAATGATGCAGCAGTTCCGGGAGGCCAAGGAGCGCCATCCCGGCACGATCGTTTTTTTCCGCAACGGCGATTTCTACGAATTGTTCGAGGAAGACGCCGAGGTCGGCTCCCGACTACTCGGCATAGCTCTAACCCGCCGCGAGAAAGAAATTCCCATGGCGGGCGTTCCCCATCACGCGCTCGACCGCTATCTCGGCAAACTGCTGCAAGCCGGCCATCGCGTCGCCATTTGCGAGCAGATGGAAGATCCACGCACCGTCAAAGGCCGGCCCGTTCGCCGCGAAGTCGTCCGCGTCGTCACGCCCGGCACGCTGACCGAGGACGATTTGCTCGATCCGCGCCGGGCCAATCATCTCGTCGCGCTGGTCCCGCCGGGCGGACGAACGCCGGCCGGCCTGGCGTGGGTGGAATTGTCCACCGGATTGTTTCAGGCCGCCGACGTTCCCGCGTCTCGGCTGGCCGATGAGGTACTGCGGCTGTCGCCGTCGGAATGCCTTGTGGCCGAGGCGGCGATGGGCGAAACGGCGGCGCTGCTGCAAAACGTGCGCGAGTCGATGCCTCAGATGGCGCTGACGTCGCGGCCGGACTGGAACTTCGATCCACAATCGGCGCGCGGCGCCCTGTTTGGGCATTTCGGCGTCGCCACGCTGGCCGGCTTCGGCTTCGAGGACGCCCAGCCATGCCTGACCGCTGCCGGGGCGCTGCTGCTGTATCTGCAAGAAACCTTGAAGGCCAGCCTCGCCCATCTGTCGCGCCTACAGCCGTACTCCGAAAAGCGTTTCCTCGCGCTCGATGAAGTGACGCGCCGCAGCCTGGAACTGACGCGCACCCTGCGCGACAACGCGCGCAGCGGCTCGCTGTTGGCTGCCATCGATCGCAGCATGACGCCGATGGGCGCTCGGCTGCTGCACGATTGGTTGCTGGCGCCGTTGGCCGAACGTGCCGCCATCACGGCGCGGCTCGACGCCGTCGCGGAACTGCTGCGCGAGCACGGGCTGCGCCGCGATCTGCGCGCGAGCTTGACCGGCGTCGCCGATTTGCAGCGCCTGACGGCGCGCGTCAGCACCGGCCGCGCGTCGCCGCGCGACCTGGCCGCCGTCGGCCGAACGCTCGCGCTTTTGCCGCAGATCAAGACCCACCTGACCGGCTGCGATGCCGCGCTGATGCGCGATCTGCAAACGCGGCTGGAAGTGTGCCCCGAACTGCGCGAGGCGCTGGAGAGCGCCCTCACGGACGATCCGCCGATCAATCCGCGCGAGGGCGGCATCATTCGCCGCGGTTACAGTAAGGATCTCGATGAGGTGCATTCCGACCGCACCACCGGCAAGGAATGGATGGCCGAATATCAAACGAAGGAGGCGCTGAAGACCGGCATCCCCAGCCTGAAGGTCGGCTTCACCGAAGGCTACGGCTATTACATCGAGGTGACGCACACACACAAGAGCAAGGTGCCGGAAGGCTATACGCTGCACCGCTCGCTCAAGAACGCCAATCGCTACATCACCGGCGAGTTGTCGGCCAAGGCCGAGAAGGTGATAAACGCTGAGGAGCGGATCAAACAGCTCGAATACGACCTGTTCGCGCAGCTGCGCGATCGGGTGGCGGCGCAGACGAATCGCCTGATGCAGACGGCGGAAGTGCTGGCCACGCTCGACGTATTGGCGTCGCTGGGCGAGTTGGCCGCCGAACGCAATTACTGCCGGCCGACGCTCGCCGAGGAACCCGTGCTGGCCATCGAGGAGGGCCGGCATCCGGTACTCGAACAGATCTTGCCGCCCGGCACGTTCGTGCCCAACGGCCTGACGATGGGGCCGAATGAGGGTTTCTTTTTGCTAGTTACCGGACCGAACATGGGGGGAAAATCGGTATATCTGCGCCAGGCGGCGCTGCTGACGCTGCTGGCGCAGATGGGCAGTTTCGTACCGGCACGGGCGGCGCGGATCGGTCTGAGCGATCGCATCTTCACGCGCGTCGGCGCCAGCGATGAGCTGAGCCGGGCGCAAAGCACGTTCATGGTGGAGATGACCGAGGCGGCGAACATTCTCAACAACGCCACGCCGCGCAGTCTGGTCATTCTCGACGAGATCGGTCGCGGCACCAGCACCTACGACGGGGTTTCGCTGGCCTGGGGCATCACGGAATATCTGCACGACAACATCGGCTGCCGGACGCTGTTCGCCACGCACTATCACGAATTGGCCCAACTCGCCGAGCGGCTACCGGGGCTCCGCAACTGCAACGCCCTGGTTCAGGAAACGTCCGACGGCATCGTCTTTCTGCACAAGATCGCGGCGGGCAGCGCGGACAAGAGTTACGGCATTCACGTCGCTCAGCGTGCCGGCGTGCCGGAGGAGGTGCTGTCGCGAGCCCGCGAAGTGCTGGCCGAGTTGGAGGCGCATCACCTCAATGCGCCGGACCGTCCCGGCCGCATCCGTCGGCCGCGCGTCGTCCAGCGCAGTCTGTTCGCCAACATGGAAGATCCCGTCTTGCAGGAATTGCGCAGTCTCGATCTCAAGCGGGCGACGCCGGAGGAAATCGTCGCCGCGGTGCGCCGCTGGAAGCGCGATCTCCGCTGAGAAGCACGAGGCGAATGAACGACAAGCCCGGAGCGCCAGCGACGGGGCGCTTCTATCCGTCGCTGGCGCTCCGGGCTTGTTATTTCTCAGTTCAGCGGTGGCGCCGACAGAGAGGTGGGGAGAAGATTTCGCGCAGGACGAACGCTGTGCCCGCCGTCTGCGGTTTGCTCAACAACGAACGCACCTGCTGCACGATCGGCGAGGGACGAGCTACCCGCGTCGTGGGGGGAGTGGAGGGCGGCGGCGCGGCCTCGTCGGCCGACTCAAGAAGGATCGGCTCGGCGACAGGCGGCTTGGAGACCGGCCGGGCCACCGGAATCGCGACGGGCACCTCTGGCTTGCGAATCGCGGTTGGAGCGGGCCGGGTCGCCGGCGCCTCCCGCGATTGAGATGGGCGTTCGCGCAGAGGCGACCGAGCGATGGCTGTCCGGATCGGAGGCGGCGGGGGAGCTTGTCGCCGTTCCTCGGCTTCGCGGCGCTGCCGGGCTTCCTCGAGGAAGCGATCGAGATCCGTGACCGGACGGCGCGGCGGCGTCCGGCCCGACAGGTCGCCAGGCCGGCGCGCGCCTCTCTTGAGGCGCTCGTCCTCGCCGCCCTTGAACAGAGTGCCGAGGATCCACACGCCCAGCGCGATCAGCGGAATAATCAGGATTTCCCAGTGCATGCACCGTCCCCGATCAGGTGATGTTGCGCTCGCCGCGTTCGTTGTTGCCGCCGCCGATGGCGTTGCGCATCTGCGTGTCCGCCTGCAAGTTCTTCAGGTTGTAGTAATCCATGACGCCGAGATGCCCGTCGCGGAAGGCCTGCGACAGAGCGCGCGGCACCTCGGCCTCGGCCAGCACCACCTGCGCCCGGTTCTCCTCGACCTTGGCTCGCATCTCCTGCTCCAGCGCCACGGCCAGCGCCCGCCGTTTCTCGGCATTGGCCTGAGCGACGCGGAGGTCCGCCGCCGCCTGGTCGGCCTGCAAGTTGGCGCCGATGTTCTGGCCGACGTCGATCTCGGCCACGTCGATGGACACGATCTCGAACGCGGTCTGCGAATCGAGCGAGTTGCGCAGCACGGCCTGCGAGATCAAATTCGGATTGGCCAGCACGTCGGTGTGATGCTCGGCGCTGCCGATGGCCTTGACGATGCCCTCGCCGACGCGGGCGATGATCGTCTCCTCGGTGGCGCCGCCGACCAGGCGGTCGAGTTTCGTTCGCACCGTCACGCGGGCGCGGGCCTTTAACTGGATGCCGTTCTTGCACACGCCGTCGAGAGTGCCGCGTCCCTTGGAAGGATCGGGGCAGTCGATGACCTTGGGATCGACGCTGCGTTTGACGGCTTCGAGGATGTCGCGTCCGGCCAGGTCGATGGCGGCGGCGACGCGCCAGGGCAGGTCCATGCCCGCTTTGTGGGCGGCGATGACGGCCCCGGCCACGCGCTGCACGTTGCCGCGCGACAGGTAGTGCGCCTCCATCTCCTGCGTCGAAACCTTGACGCCCGCCTGCACCAGGGCGATCTTCTGGCGGACGATCAGGGCGTAGTCCACCTTGCACAGTTTCATGCGGATCATGTCCAAAATGCCGATGCGCGCCCCGGTCAGCAAGCACTGAATCCACAGCTGCACGAAGCTAAAGAACACGAACAGAACGACCAGGCCGGCGAGGCCGCCGATGATGAGGATGATTAGCAGCAATTGACTGCCGCCGAACAGTCCCTGCTGCTGCGCCTGGTTGTCGGCAAATAGGATAGCTCCCATAGGCATCTCCGGTTAATTGCTTCTGAGCGGGGGGCGTTAGCCCCTGAGATTGGCGAGACTCAGGGGGCTGACGCCCCCCGCTCAGGAATTGTGATTCTAGTTAAATATCGCCGTTTCCAGATCGCCGAGGTCCGGTTTTTCGATCGGACGAACGACCACCTTGCCGGCGCGCACGTCAATGCAGCGGACCAGTTGACCCGGATCGACCATCATGCCCTCGGTGATGGTGTCCACGCGGCGGCCGTCGAAATCGACCATGCCGGCCGGCCGCAGCGCCGACAGGGTGCGCCCGATGCGCCCTTTCAGGTGCTCCAGTTCCTGGTTGACCGGCAAGGCTGCCACGGTCGCATCTTCCGACTGCGCGGTCAAGAAAAAGTTTCGCCCGATCGGCGTCCGCGGCCAGAACGACAGCAGCAGACGCACCGTCACGGGAAGAGCGATGAAGACGGCGATCGACGTGCAGATGCCGATGGTCGTGCCGCCGCCGAGGAACGTCAGGATAACGCCGCCGACGATCGCTCCCAACGACAGCACGGCCAGCACTCCGCTCGTCAGGAACAGGTCCGCCGCCAAGAGCAGAAACCCCGCCCCGATCAGCAGAAAGCCCAGGATCAGCGTGCCCGAATCCATGTGACTTTCTCACACTTCCTTGACCACGATGCGATTGCCCTCGATCTCGACGACCTGCACGCGAGCCCCGGGCACGACGTAACTGCCCTCGGCGACCACATCGACGAAGTCGTCGCCGAAGCGCACCTTGCCGGCTGGCCGCAACGGCGTCGCCGCCACGCCGATCGCGCCCAGAAGCGCCGCCATCTCGGGGTGGATCGAATCGACGAGTTCGTCCCCCCCCTCGCCGGTTTCGTCGTGCGGCTTCAGCATCAGCCGATTGACGTAGGGAATGTACGGCAGATAGCGGGCCAGCACGAACGCCGCCACGATCGCGCCCAGGATGCTGATGCTGAACGGACCCAACGCCTGTCCGTAGCCGACCCACTCCTCGTTGCTGCGCGGCCAATGACCGTAGGCCACCAGGCCGATGCTGCCCAGCACCAGTATGATGCCGCTAATGCCGGTGACGCCGAAGCCGGGAATCACGAAGATTTCCAGGCCGATCAGCAGCAGACCTAGCAAGAACAGCAGAAACGCCAACCAGATGACCTGCCCGCTGACCTGGGAGTGCGACCAGAAGAACAGCAAGAAGCAAATCGCCGAGATAATGCCCGGCAGGCTGGCGCCGGGCATCTTCAGCTCCAGGATCAGACAGGTGATGCCGAGCATGACCAGCACCATGCTCGTCCACGGATCGCGGAGGAAATCGACAAGGCCGTCCAGCCAGTCGGAGTCGGACGTGTGGACCTCCGCCGGATTGACGCCCTCCTGTTCGCACACTTCCGCGAAATTGCCGACCACCTCGCGGGCCACGCCCAGCTCGCGCGCCTGCTCCGCCGTCAATGTGAGATAATGCCCCTCTTCCTTCTCGTTGGAGGGTTTGACGACGCCGACGCTGCGCCAACGCTGCTCGCCCTGCTGGTCCGCCTTCAGTTCGGCCTCGCTGATGAATTTGCGAGCGCTCTCTTCCTTGGTGCTCTCGACGGCGACGATGTGCGCTTCGCGGTCGAGCATCCCTTCGGCGAGGATGGCCGGGTAGTGCTTCTTCGCCGCGATGTCGGCGAGGTTGCGGCGGATCGTCGTCTCCAACGTCGGATGCTCGCGAAGATAGCTCTCGAAGCCGCCCAGCCGGGCGCCGGCCTGCACCTGCCGGCCGTCCTTCTGGATCTCGCGCTGCATGACGATCTTGTTACAGGCCAAGGCCAGGAAGGCGGCGGTGTTCCGCGCCTCACTGGTGACATAAGCGACAGTTTCGACCGGCCCGCCGCTGTTGTCTTTCAATTCGCTCAGGAACACGGCGAGTTCGTGGGCGGCCTGGCTTTCACCGTCGCCGCAGGCCAACTCCAGGATGAGCAGGTTGGCCTTTCGCCCCAGCGCCTGGCGAATGCGGCGTTCCGTTCGTTCCTTCATCTCGCCGTTGATCGGCCCCTTGAGGACGATGCGCCAGGCGACGATGCGGTCCAGCGCCGGATACAAGCTGGACGGCGGCAGCTGATAGCGTTCGATCACCGCGTCGATGCTGTTTCGCGGCAGCGCCTGGCACAAACCGAAATCGCGGGCCTGTGCGAACGTGTACAGGGCCGTCTCCCCCGGACCCAGTTCCGACACCGGATCGCCCTGCGGCCTCGGCTTCTCGTTGGCATCGCGATAGCCGCCTTGCCGCGTCTTGATGACCTCGACCGTGCGATCGTACATCTTGCGGACGAGGGCAGGAGGCAGGCGCTTGTTGGCGAGCTGCTCGTAAGCTTCGCGGTCAAGTTTTTCCAGCGGTCGATCGCCCTCCGTGACCTTGCCGAGCTGGGCCGGCGGATCTTGCGACAGGATGATCTCGGAGCAGGCCAGTACCGGCAGCACGGCATGGCGCGTTACCTTGCCGTGGACGTAGGCGACGACCTGAGTGCCCTGCTTCTTTTGCAGGTCGCGCAGATAGCGGGCCAACGTCAGACAGGCGCCGAAGTCGTCGCTGGCATTGGAGCGGTTGTCGGGGTTGAAGTCGCAGATTAGATAGAAGCTACCCGTGTTCTTGGGATCGCGGTTGCGTGCGTCCTCGTAGTGGCGCAATGGTCCGTAGACGGCGCTTCGTAGCCGATTGCCGGCTTCGGTGGTGATCGACGCGGGGATGGGTGCCACCAGGCCGGCGTTGCGCCGCTCCTCGGCCGGCAGCGTGCGCGGGGTGAGGAACGCCAGCAGCACGGCCGCTGCCAGGGTCAGCCAACCCTCAATGTGGAATGCGGAACGCGGAACGCGGAATGAAGGACAGGTTTTCTCATTCTGCATTCCGCATTCCGCATTCCGCATTGGTGATGTGGCGGTCATGTCGGCACCTCACCGCTGGAAGTCCATTTGCACAAACACGCTTGCAGAGTCCGCGAACCTCGGAGGGGGATTGCGATGGGTTCCCGAATCTGTCTTGTGATTATAGATGGCGCTGCAAAGGGGTGTCAAAGGAATGCCCTCGTTGGTGCCCAGACTCTCCCTCCAGTAATTCGTCGGAGGACCGCAGCCCTTTTGGCGAGCCGGGAGGGTGAGCGACCGAAGGCTAGCTCCGGTTGGCGAGCCGGGAGCATACGCTCCCAACTCGCCCGAAGCGAGAATCTCCCCGTTTCGCGCGTTGACACCCTCGATCGGGGCGCGGACACTGGATGAAGTGTTCGTGGGATGGCCTGGGGTTGCATCGTCTCGATGAAGATTGCCCCGAGGACTGGGATGATTCGCTCCGTTTTGCTTCCGGTTGGCCTGTTTCTTCTCGCCGTTGCTCCCATGGTTCGGGCCGACGGCGGAAGTTCCGAGCCGAGCGAGAAGCCGCGGTTCACGCGCCACGTTCAAGCCGTGTTCAGCCGACTCGGCTGCAACGGCGGCACCTGTCACGGCGCGGTGAAGGGACAGAACGGCTTCCGTCTGTCGCTTTTCGGCGCCGATCCGGTCCTCGATCACGAACGGCTACTTCGCGAGGCCGGTGGGCGTCGCCTGAATCTGCTCGATCCCGATGCCAGTCTGCTCTTGCTCAAGGCGACGGGGCGAGCCGCGCATCAAGGCGGCGCGCGCATGGCGATCAGCAGTCCCGAATATCAGATCCTGGGCCGCTGGATCGCCGCCGGTGCGCCGCTTGATCCGCCGGAGCGTTCGCGCGTGACGGCCCTCCGCATCCATCCCGGCGAACACACGGCCCGACCGGGCGAAACGTATCAACTCCGCGTCGAGGCGGCCTTCACCGACGGCTCGCGCGAAGATGTCACGCGGCTGTGTTCGTACCAATCGTTGACCGAGGCCGTGGCGTCGGTAAGCCCAGAGGGTCGGGTCCGCGTCAACGGCGTGGGCGACGCGGCGCTCATCGTCCGTTTTCGCGCCGAACCGTCCCTGGCAACGCTGGTCGTGCCGCGCGCCTCGACGGAAACCGCTCCCGAGGTTCGGCCGCACAACTTCATCGACAAGCACATCCTGGCCAAGCTGCGGCGTCTCAACATCCCACCCGCCGAACTCTGCGACGATGCGACGTTCCTTCGCCGCGCCACGCTCGACGTGACCGGCGAATTGCCGATGCCTAACGAGGTCCGTGCCTTCTTGGCCGATCCAGCGCCGGACAAGCGCGAACGAAAGATCGAGGAATTGCTGCACCGTCCCGGTCACGTCGCCCTGTGGACCTTGAAATTCTGCGACCTACTCAAGGCGACCGACTTCGGCGTCTACGCCGACGGCATCCGTCAGGAGGTCGATGCGCCGCGCTTCCAGCAATGGGTCCGCGCCCGTCTGGAAGAAAACCTCCCCTACGACCAATTCGTCGAGCGCATTCTGACGGCAACCAGCCGCGACGGCCGCGATGTCGAAACGTGGGCCAAGGAAGTCCTGCAAATGGAAGAGGGCTACGCGGCGGGGCGTCCGGATGTGGAAATGTATCGGCAACGGCGGACGCTCGATCTGTACTGGCAGCGCAACGCCTCGACCGGCGTGGCGGCGACGCTGCAAGTGGCGCACGCCTTCCTCGGTCTGCGCCTCGAATGCGCTCAGTGCCATCGCCATCCGCACGACGTTTGGCAGCAAGACGATTTGCTCAGCTTCGCCAATTTCTTCATGCCCGTTCGCAAGATCGGCTTCCAGGGCGACAACGAGAAGAAGTTCCCCGCCGTCGCCGCCGTGTTCAAACGTATGAACGATGAGTCCAAGGCGCTGACCGAGCAGGCCAAGAAACTGCGCGAGAACGAATTCAAGAAGCTGGAAGCGAAGGCGCGAACCGCCCGCACGGAGGCCGACCGCCTGGGCCGAGAGCTGGCGAAGCTGGAGAAGGACGCGGAGCAGGCCACCGCTGCAGCCAAGCTCAAAAGAGCGGAATCCGAGAAGAACGGCGGCCGGGCCGAGCAATTGCGGAAAGAAGCCGACGACCTCGACGCGAAGGCGAAACAGGCCGTCGAGAAGTGCAAGCCCTTGCGTCCGTCGCTGGAGACGCATCAGGCGACGCTGGCCGAGATGGAGAAGATGCGGAAGCGGCTCGCCGAGATGGAGCATCGCGGCCGCTCGATCTCCGAGGCCGCCCGCCGCGTCATGCACTCCGAGGTGTGTCTGCTCGAACCGGGCAAGTCCTTCGCCACCGTCACCAGTCCCATCGGCACGCAGTCCTCCAAACGCTATCGTCTGCTCGGTCAGACCGAGGACATCACGATCACGAAGGGGGAAGATCCGCGCCGCATCGTCATGGCATGGCTGCGACGGCCGGACAATCCGTACTTCGCCAAGGCGATCGTCAACCGCGTGTGGGCCTCCTACTTCGGTCGCGGCATCATCGATCCGCCGGACAATCTTTCCTCCTTCAATCCGCCCTCGCACCCCGAATTGCTCCAGGAACTGAGCCGCGCTTTCATCGAGCATCAGTACGATTTGAAATGGCTGCACCGCACCATCCTGCGCAGCCGCACCTATCAGCAGAGCAGCACGGCCGGCAAGGACAACGACGCCGATCGCGCCAATTACGCCTTTTTCTATTATCGACGGTTGCCCGCCGAGGTGCTCGTCGATGCGCTCAACCAGGCGACGGGAACGACCGAGAAGATGGACATGGATTACTTTTTCTGGCCGGCCAACCTCAAGACCGTCGAGGCGCCCTACACGCCGCGGAACACGTTCGTCGCGTTCATGCTGGCGAACTTCGGCAAGCCGAAACGCAACTCCGCCGTACAGTGCGATTGCGAGCGCGACGGTAATCCGTCGGTGCTGCAAGTGCTCAGCTTCGCCAACCATCCGCGCGTCTGGGCCAAGATTAGCGACGACAAGGGGCGGATCGCCCGCATCCTGAAGGAATTCAACGACGAGGACCGGCGCATCGAAGAGATTTTCCTCGTGTCTCTCGGCCGTCTGCCGCGCGATTCGGAAATGCGGGCGTGCCGGGAACATCTTCGGGAATCCTCCTCGCCGGCGCGAGGATTCCAGGGCATTCTGTGGAGCTTGCTCAACACACGCGAGTTCGTTTTGCAGCATTAAACCGTGAGGCCGCTCATGAAGCATACGTGTGAACTGTTCCGCCGCATCCATCGCCGCGATTTCCTCCGCGTCGGCGGTCTGGGTCTGTGCGGCGTGACCATGTTCGAAGTGCTCCGCGCCGGGGCCGCCCCACAGGCGACGCACAAGCCGAAGGCCAAGCACCTGATCTGCGTCTGGCTCGGCGGCGGTCCGCCGCACACCGACATGTTCGACATGAAGCCGGACGCCGCCGCCGAGTACCGCGGCGAGTTCAAGCCGATCAAGACCAACGTCGCCGGCCTGCAAATCTGCGAACTGATGCCGCGCCTGGCCCGCCTCGCCGACAAGTACACGATCATTCGCTCGGTGACGACGATGAACAAGCCGGGCGATCACGCGCGAGCGCCGTTTTACTGGTTGACCGGCAATCCGCGCCTGCCCAGCGGCACCGATGAATATCCGATGTACGGCAGCGCCGTCTCGAAGTTCCGCCCCGGTCCCGACGACCTGCCCTCCTTCGCCACCCTCGGCATCATCGACGTTCACACCATCAACGCCATCGCGCCCAGTTTCCTCGGCCCGGCGCACAGCCCGTTCATCTTCGATCCGGTGGCGTCGAAGGACGACATTGCCAAGATGCTGACGCCGCAGATCGAAGTCCCTTCGCTGGAGCGCAACATCGATCTGCTGAAGGCGCTCGACGGCGGCCTGCGCCGCATCGACAAACTGGACCCGCTCATTGAGGGCCTCGACAAATATCAGCAGACCGCGTTCAACCTGCTTCGTTCGCCGAAATTGCGCGAGGCGATGGATCTGTCGAAGGAAGACCCCAAGCGCATCGAACGGTACACGCGGAACGTGCCGGCGAAGACGCGCTATCCGGCGGGCAACGCCAAGCACTTCCTGCTCGCCCGCCGTTTGGTCGAGGTGGGCGTGCCGGTCGTTCACTTCAACTTCGGCTACTGGGATTGGCACGGCGAAAACTTCGTCGCCGGTCGGCAGCAAATCCCCATGCTCGACGGCGCGCTCTCGACACTCCTTGAGGATTTGGACGTGCGCGGGTTGCTGGATTCGACGATCGTGCTGGCCCTGGGCGAGATGGGGCGCGCTCCCAAGTGCGGCACGGCCAAGAACGCCGGCCGCGATCACTGGGACTACGCCCAGTTCATCCTCGCCGCCGGGGGCGGCTTCCGCGGCGGCGCCGTCGTCGGCGCCACCGACAAGATCGGTGCCCAAGTCACCGACAAGTTCTACAAGGTGGAGAGCTTCGGCCGCACTCTGTATCACCTGCTCGGCATCGATCCCGATACCATCGTCACCACGCCGGCCAACCGGCCCGTGAAACTGATCGCCGAGGACGCGCCGATCATCAAGGAGGCCATCGTGTAGCGTTCCGGCGATCCTCAATCCGAAGGCGGTTGCGGTCGATGAATCTTCGCCGTCCCTTTCTTCAAATCGCCGAAGCGAAGCGTGGTTCGTTGGACCTTGCGGCGATCCTCGTCGCGGGCGTTGAACGCCCCCGTGTTCTGGTGCAGCAGTTCGACGACCTTGCCGTCGTCCTTCACCGCGGCGACGATGGCCGTGTGCTTTGGATAGGTGTACTCGAAAGTATCGCTGCCGATCTTGCCCGTGAGAAGAGCATCGCGAAGTTGCACGATGTCGCCCGGCAGCACCTCGCCGGCCGCGTTCTCGCCCGGTTTGACCGTCCGCACCAGTTTGCCCCAAACGTAGTCGCCTTCGCTGGAGGTCGCAAAGCGACGCGCCCCCGCTTCGCGCAGCGCCCGCGCCGCCAGCGTGGCGCACTCGCCGTCGCCGATTTTTTTCCCCAGGCTGGCCCGCGCGAACTCCAGCACCTTCTTGTTCAGTTCCGGCACCTCCGGCTCCTTCGGCGAGTCGGCCGCCAACAGGAGGACGATTGCTCCGAGCGAGAGCCTGCGCAGTTTCATGACGGAATCTCCTGAAACGAGAGAGGGATAAAAGACGGCGTCAGTTTACTTCCTCCGCCGGTCGCTGCCAACCGTCCTGGATTTCGCTCTTGTCGTGTGCGCGGCCGAACGCTATACCCCGCCCTCCCGAGTCTTCTCGGCCGGACGGCGCGTGAATTGATGTTTGATGGTTTGTCTGTCAATCATCCGTCATCAATCCGAAATCATCAACGGGATTGGGCGTGGGCAGGAGAGGAAGCCTGTGGACGCGACACAAGCTGGGTCATCGCGAGCTGTCGGTCGGCGAGCCGGCGCGGCCATCCGCCGCCTGCTGATGACGGCCGCCGCCTGCGCCGCGCTGAGCGGCTGCGCCAGCTTCTGGGACGACATCACCAGCCGCGATTTCCACTTCAAGGACGCGTTCAAGTCCGATCCGCCGCCGATGGTGGTCCTCCGCAACAGCAAGGACGGCGACAAGAAAAGCAAAGCTCTGCGGAAGTTGCGCGAACCGCTGCAAAACGGCGGCACCCAGAAGGAGCAGGACGAAGTTATTCAGGTGCTGACCTGGAGCGCGACCAGCGAACCGCAGCCGCTCTGCCGCATGGCCGCCATCGACTCGCTGCAACACTTCAAGGATCCCCGCGCCGCCCAGGCGCTGCTCGACGCCTACGAACGGGCCAGCTACTTCCATCGCGATCATCCCGAGACGACGGCGGTCCTTCGCTGCCAGGCGATAGCCGCCCTGGGAGTGAACGGCAACCCGATCGCTGTCGAGCAGCTCGTTCGTGTGGTGAATCAGCCTCCCACCGGCGGTCCGGACAAGGACCAGCAGCAGGACATGGACGAACGCATCGCCGCCGCCCGCGCCCTGGCCCATTTCCCGCAGTACCGGGCCGCCGAGGCGCTCGTCGCCGTGCTGCGCACCGAGCATGGCAGCATTGCCCTGCGCAACCGCGCCGCCGAATCGCTGCGCGAGATGACTGGCGAGGATCTCCCGCCCGACGCCCAGGTCTGGGCCGACTTTTTACACAAGTCCGGCACGGAAAAGAACGATGGCCAGATTCCCCAACGCAAGCCCTCAATTATCCAGGTGCTGTGGCGGAAGGTGAATCCGGATTGACCGGCCCAACCGGATCGGTGTTACGCAAAGTGTTACGTTCTCGGATTCACGCGGCCTGCATCGCGGTGTCATCGACGTTGGCGTGGTAGTCCATCGCGATCCTAATGTTGGAATGCCGTTCTCCACTTGCAAGGTCGGTAATTCGCGGCGGATTGTCCTCGCATCCGCTCTTCCAACGGATACACCCTCACTTTGGGAAAAAATGGACTGCCTGACGGGCATGACCCGATCAGACAGTCCATTTTTTCTCTCCAAACAGGTTGCGATTATAGCGCCTCTTCAAACCCACTGAAAATGGCGAGTTCGCCGCTTAGGGTGTAGCTTAAGGGGTTCGTGAACATGTCCAAAAGAAGGAGGTCAATTTGGGTGATGAGGTTGGCATCGAGGCGACCGATGTTGGCCTCGCCGAGCGCGGCGAGGACATCTTGCGCGAGCGTGAAAGCCGTCGATTCCAACTGGAGGAGAGGTGATACCGAGTTAACCGCTTGGCCGCCCCCATTGGGGGGCGAACCGCCATTGGGGGGCGTACTGATCGGTGGCGGAGGCGTGACAATAACCGAAGGCTTTCCGAAGACGACCGTGACGGTGGCGGGCAGGGAAGTCGCACCGTTATCGTCCTGGACGGTGTACTGGAAGTGGTCGGTACCCGTGAAGTTGGCGTTGGCGGTGTAGGTGATGGTGCCATCCGCGTTGACGACGGCGTGGCCGTTGATCGGCGAGTTGACGATCGTAACGCTGCCGGGCACGAGGTGCTGATTTCCGTCCGGATCGGCGTCGTTGGCTAAGACGTCGATCTGCACAGGCGTCGTGCCCTGGAAGAAAGCCAGGTCATCCGCCGCGGCCGGAGTGTTGACGCGGACGAACGCGGTGGCCACGTTGGAGGTGGCTCCGTTGTCGTCCCGCACCGTGTACTGGAAGCGATCGGTCCCGGTGAAGTTGGCGTTGGCCACGTAGGTCACGGTGCCGTCGGCGTTGACTTTCATCTGCCCATTGCTGGGGGGACTGACGATGGTGACGCTGTTGGCGAGCAAGTGCTGGTTGCCATCGGGGTCCGTATCGTTGGCCAGGACGTCGAGCGTCACCGGCGTCGTGCCGTCGGTGTCGGTCCAGTCGTCGGCGGCGGTTGGCGCGTTGACGCGCACGCTCACCGCGGTCGGGGACGAAACGACGCCCTTGCTGTCGGTGACGGTGTAGAGGAAGCGATCGGTGCCGGTGAAGCCGGCCGTGGCAGTGTAGGTGATCGAACCGTCGGCGTTGACAATGGCCTGGCCGCGCGCCGGGGCCCCGACGATGCGGACACTGCTGGCGACGAGGGTGGCGCCGCCGGACGCGCTGTCGTTGGCCAGGACGTTGAGCGTCACCGGCGTCGTGCCGTCCGTGTCGGTGAAGTCGCCGTTAATCGCCCCTTGCTGGAAGCCCACAACCGTAACGGTGGCAGGGCGAGAGGTGGCGCCATTGTCGTCGCGAATGGTGTACTGGAAGGTATCGGTGCCGTTGAAGCCGGGATTGGCCGTGTAAGTAATGGTGCCATTCGCGTTGACGACGACATGGCCATTGGCCGGCGGAGCGCCGACAAGAGCAACGCTGTTGGTGAGGATGTGCCCGTTGCCGTCGGGGTCGGTGTCGTTGGCCAGCACGTCGATCGTTGTCGGTGTGGTGCCGGTGAACGAGGCCAGATCGTCGGTGGCCGTCGGCACATTGACGCGAACGAAAGCGGTGGCCACGTTGGAGACCGCCCCCACGTCGTCCTTGACCGTGTACTGGAAGCTGTCCGTGCCCGTGAAGTTGGCGTTGGCCGCGTAGGCCACGGTGCCGTCGGCGTTGACTTTCACTTGGCCGTTGGTGGGCGAGGCGACGATGCTGACGCTGTTGGCGAGCAGGTGCTGGTTACCGTTCGGATCGGTGTCGTTGGCCAGGATGTTGAGCGTCACCGGCGTCGTGCCGTCGGTATCGGTCCAGTCGTCGGCGGCCGTGGGACGGGTGACAACGACGTTCACGGCGGCCACGTTGGAGGTGAGTCCGGCGCTATCGCTCACCGCGTAGCCGAATCCGTCCGTGCCGGAAAAGTTGGGCGACGGGGTGTACGTGATCGCCCCGGTGCTCGGATTGACGGATACCTGGCCCTCCGTCGGAGCGGAGCGAATGACGAGCGAGGAAGGCAGCAGGGACAATCCATTGGGATCGGTGTCGTTGGCCAACACATTGATGACAACCGGGGCGCCGGCAGCCGTTTGCACTCCGGCATCTTGTGCGACGGGCGGCGCCAGAGAACTGTTTAACACGACGCGCTCTTCCAGCGACTCGAGCATCAGTCGCCTCCGGACGGGTCGCGAGCGTCTCGAAGATCCTCCAAATAAGGTTTGCAGTCGTCGAACGCAGAAAGTCAAGGTACGCTTGCTCCCGCCCCATGAGCCAGTCGAGTTCATGAATGTTCTCCGAAGCCTGGCGAAGAAGATCCGTGGGCGGATTCTTCGACACCAACAAAGTAGTATAGAAATCGAAGGTTGGAGGCGATGGTAAGATCTTACCGCCGCCGCCAGAGACTTCAAGCAACCAATTCCAGTTCGAGTTTGACAAGTAAATAGGCATGGGCATGGATGCGCCAAAGGTGGGAGGGGTGGTGCCGTGGCCAGCTCCCCCGTCGTAGCGCCCCCCCGGCGGCGGCTACGGTTTGCCCATCCGACGGCCGCACGGGCCGGTCATGTTGGGCACAGTCGGCCGCGTAACCGTAGGCAGGGAAGCGCAGCCACCGTGTTGTGGCATCGAATCGAGTCTTTATCCCAATGGCAATAGCAGAGCGCGGTAATAATTGCCGGGGGAATGGGACACCAGCGGGAAATGCTATCGCCGTTTGTTTATTTTCTCAATGGCGCCCTTGGCGTTCGCCGCCACCGCTCCGTCCTTGTCGTCGATCAGTTTTTCAAGCTCCGCGATGCTGCGCGGACCACCGATCTTTTCCAGGACGGAACAGACCATAAGGCGCACCTGCCGATCGTCGTGATTGAGATACCGGAGGGCAAATGGCTCGCTCGACGGACCGATCGCCTTGAGCGCCTCAGAGGCGTTCCATCGAGTGGAGATGGGGACCAGGCAGGGGGCGATTTGCTCGCAGGCGCTCGGATCCTTGATGCGCCCCAGCGCCACAATGACGGCCCCCCGTGTCTCCTCCTTCTGCATCTCCCTGAGCAGCACCGGCACCGTCTCCTTCGTGCCCCACACGCCCAGCGCATGGTAGATCTCCTCACGGGTGTAACGGTCGGCATCGCTCAGGGCGGATTCCAGCCCGCGCAGCACTTCCGCCTGGCGCGGATCGGGGGAGCGCAGCAACTCCGCGCGGCGCTCGTCGGGCTTCTTTCCTTTCAAGAGGACCGCCGCCCGTTTGTGCGCACCAAGGTACGGTAATTTCAAGCGCGACAGCGCCAGGGTCACATCGTCCGAACCGGTCGGCGGAGCTTCCGGCTTGCGGGCCACAATGGTGATGGTTCGGCCGGAAACGCTGCGAACGGTGGCAAAGTCGATTTTGTCGGCGAAGGCCTTGGGATCCTTCACCGGCGCGAGCCGGAGCGCCATGCGGTCGTCTTTCGTGGCTCCCGTGGAGGCGACGAATGGAGTGTCCGCCAAGTAGCCGAGCCTTTCGCTGACATCCTGGCGCGTGGACTCATCCCCTACGTTGGCGACCCGGACGATAACGGCGCTGCTGGGATCAACATTCCCCATGATCGGAGGAAACGGTATCGGCTCCGGCCACGGCCCACTGACGTTGACGAGCAAGTCCGGCGCTTTATCGCCGAGGCGTCCGGTCAGCAGCAAGAAAGCGAGGAGGCCGCCTCCCAGCAACAGCAACGCCACCCCGCCGAGAATCAGGCCGAGTATCCACAACCGACTGCTTCCACGTTTCCGCCGCGGCGGTGACGATTTCTCTTGTTGGCGGCGCGGAGGCCGTTTGCCGGCGGCTGGGGGTTTCGCCTTTTCTTGGCTCCGCGGCGCGGTGCCCTGGCCGACCACGATGGCGCCCTGGCATTTCTTGCAGCGCACGGTGTGGTCGCGCAGATGATCGGCGAGATTATACACCGCCCGACAATGGGGGCAGGTCGTCGCGATAGGCATGACATCGTCCTCAACGGCGGAAAGGTTCCCATTTCAGCAAAGGAGGCACATGCGCCCTCCTCAACTTCATCCACCGTTGCGACGAAAATGTGACCGCTTGTCGATATGCGCCTCGTTAAGCCGGTAACTTTCCGCTTGCACAATCCACTCGTCCAGAGCGCCCAGCAGGGCATCACGCACGGCGGCCGGACGTTTGGCGAGGCGTTCCGCTGCGCCGGTCGCTTTCCCCGGATATTTTTCTTTTTGACAGGCCTTCATACTCCGCCGAACCGAAGCCGAGCAACGGAAAAAAGACGAACCCCAGGCACATCAAGCCAAGTGAAGTCCCGATCCCTTTGCCGAACTTCAAGGCCAACTGGTCGCAGATAACGAACCAAAGGAACATGTTGGCGGCCGGTACGACAAACAGCAGCGACCAGAACGGCGAGATGCCGGAGATGCCCGTCAGCAGGAACAGATTGTATCCGGGTACCAAGGCCGCCCAACCCGGCTTATCCGCCTTGGTGAACAAGCCCCAACTGCCCACGGCCGCGCCGGCGGACGAGAGCAGGAAGTAGCCGGGCACCATCAGCAGTACCAATGTCTCCAACATGTCCATTCTCCGTGACGGAAAGCAATCGACGCGGTTCGAGGGTTGGAAGCCGCCTCGTTCGCACTATCTTTTGTTCCGCGTCTTGATGGCAAAGATGGCCGTTCGGGCCCTGGTATCGAGAAACGGTTCGCGTCGATCGAGAAACCCTTGCAGGGTAGGTATGCTGGCCGGGGTGCCGATATCGCGGAGAACCTCGATGGCTTCCGAGCGCGTTCCGCTGTCGGCCTCGGTATCCGTGGCGAGGGCGAGAACGTCCTTCTCGGCAGGAGCGCCTACTTTACGCAGCCCCTTGGCGGCGGCTTCGCGGAGAGGGCCCGCCTGGCGAAAGCAGCGGATCAGATCGGGCACGACTTCGGGGCCGGCCCACTCCGCCAGCGCCCGCACCGCCGCGCCGCGGCCAACCTCTTGCGGCCCCAGCGCGGCCTCGGCCAGTTTGCGCGCGACCACGGCTCGATAGGCTTCGTTGGGCCGCATCACGCCTAGCCGTTCGGCGGCACCACTGTGAATCTGTCCGTCCGTATCGGCCAACTCCAATAGTGCCCGATCGACTTGAGGATCGCCGGTGATGCGCGGCGCCTCCGGTTGTGGGGGCGCCGGCATGTTGGTTTGGGAAGCATCCCTTGTTGGGTTGGAGACTTGCGGCCGCCAACCGGGGTAGAGCGGCGGCTCGAACACCGAGCAGACGACCACGCTGATCGACAGTAGCAGCGTTCCCAACCCCTCCATAAACAGCCACAGTCCCAGGAGATGGGGCATTTGACAGCCGTGATAGATATGGGTGTACAACGCCAACCAACCGCCCAGCCCACTACCCCGCACATAGAACGGAGCTTCCACAAAGAAGTCTCGGAGCTTCTTTTTCTTGATCGCATGGGACATCCGCTTCAAACCAATCGTCAAGACAGCCAGGCCAATCAGAAACACCGAGCCGGCCACCAGAACCGAGAAGAAGCCCAGCACGATCCAGACGACAAGGGCGGGGAGAATGACGGCGAGCATCACGAACCAATCGGTTTTCGCCGGTCCAACACCTCTCGCGCGCTTGGGCGGCGGCTGCTCTTCGGACCGAGTACGAGCGGTCGGACGCTGAACTTGGTCTCCGGATGTCCGGGCGATCTTTTCCTTACAGGCGGGACAGCGAATGACAGGGCGCTCGTCCTCGTCGGCTATGGAAAGCGTGCGATTACATTCCGGGCACCGGATGCGGACCATGAAATACTCTCCACTTTTGCATTTCTGCGGAGGAGCATCGACCTCCTCCTCACCTTCATCCACTGTTTCCGCGATAATGTGACAGCTTATCGATCAAGTTTATTGGTCTAACGCTTGCGCTTTTCCAGGAGCAAGCGCAGATTATGGTGGGCGTCCGCGAAGTCGGGCTTGCAGGCGATGGCCCGGCGAAGCGCGTCTTCGCCCTCGCTCAACTTGTCGCGCGCGATCAGAACGTTGCCCAGATTGAACCAGGCCTCGGCGTAGCTGGGCAGCAGAGCAACGGCCCGCCGTTCCTCCTTCTCCGCCTCGTCGAGCTTGCCTTGCTGGTGATAGGCCAAACCGAGATCGGCGTGGGCCGCGGCGTTGTTGGGTCGCAGCGCCGTGACGGCGCGAAACTCCTTCTCCGCCTCGGCCAACTTGCCCTGTCTGGCTAGCAGTCCGCCGAGGCTGTGATGCGCCTCCACGTTGTTCGGGTCCAGGGCGAGCGCTCGGCGCAAACGGCTTTCCGCCTCGGCCGGCTTCCCTTGACGCATCAAGACGTTGCCCAGGTTGTTGTGCGCCTGGGCGTAGTCGGGCTGAAGGGCGATGGCCTGGCGGCAGGCTTGCTCCGCCTCGGTGAAACGCTCTTGCCCCGCCAGCACGCTGCCCAAATTGCTGTACGCCGGCGCATAGGGGCCGCGCAGCTCCAGCACCTTGCGAAAGGCTTGCTCGGCGTCGCCCTGGCGATTGAGCAACGCCAGCACGACGCCGAAATTCAGGTAGACGGTGGCGCTGTTGGAACGCGGAACTAGGGCCGCGCGATAAAAGCCCACCGCCTCCTCCAGCCGGCCGGGAGTTGCGACGCGGACCGAGGCCAGGAAATTGGCCAGCACCAGGTTGATCCAGAATTCCTGCGGGCGTTCGGCCTGGACACGGCGCAGAAGAGACTCGGCCGTCGCCGCCGCGTCCTGCGAATCGAGGCGGAGCGAGAGGATCACGAGGTTGATGGCCGGCTGCGTCCGCGCCGCCGGGTCGCCGGCCAACCGTTCCAGGGCGCCGCGATCTCCCCACACGCGCGGGTTGCGCAGCTGTTGCCGCCACGGTTCGTCGTCGATTTGACCGACCACGCGGAGCAACCGTTCGCCGTCTCCGGGATGAAGCTGCTCCTTGACGAAGGCCCAGTGATCGAGCGCCTGCACCAGCGCGTCGCGGATGGCCAGCGCTTGAATGCGCCGCGCCGCCTCGCCGGGGTCGCCTTGCTCGACATCCAGTTGCCGTTGCGCGAAGGCCTGACGATAGGCCCGGTCGGCGGCGGCAAGATCGACGACAAGAGCTGTGCTCGCCTCCGACGCATGCAAGCGTGCCGCGTCCAGATCGACAACCCAATCGAGATCGTCTTGCAGCCGTTGGACTCGCTGGCGCAACGCGGCCGGGCCGTCCTCGATCAAGCGCTCTTCGGCGCGGTCCAGGGCGGAGCGGGCTTCCGGCCAGCGTCCCTGCTCCTGGAGCAATTCGGCGCGATGCAGATGCACGGTCGCCGCGGTCACGGCGGCGGCGCGGCGTTGTTCCAGCCGCGCCAAAAACCCTCCAGCCAGCAGCACGGCGAAGACCGTGAACAGGCCCGCCGTCGCGGTCAGCGCACGATGCCGCTTCACCCACTTGCGCAGCCGTTGAAGTCTGCTCGGCGGGCGTGCCTGGATGGGCCGATCTTCGAGAAACCGCCGTAAATCCTCAGCAAGTTCCTGAGCCGTGGCGTAGCGCTCCGCGGGGGCTTTCGCCAGCGCCGTTTGCACGATGATTTCCAGCTCGCGCGGGATGGCCTTGTTGTGCCGGCGCGGCGCGGCCGGCTCCTCCGCGGCGATCTTGCTCAAAATCTCCGCGCGGTCCTTGCCGTCCACCGCCGGACGCAACGTCAGCAACTCGTACAGCGTCGCGCCCAGGGAGTAAACGTCGGCGCGGGCGTCGAGGGGCGTGCGGCCGCCGCGCGCCTGTTCGGGACTCATGTAACGCAGCGTGCCCACCAGGTCGCCGGTCACGGTCAGGCTGGCCTCGCTCTGGCAATGCGCCAGTCCAAAATCGGTGATCCACAGCTTGTCGCGCGCGTCGAGCAGCAGATTGCTCGGCTTGATGTCGCGGTGGATGATGCCGGCCTGATGCGCGTGATCGAGAGCGTCGGCCGCTTGCGCGCCCATCTCGGCCACACGGCGAAAGTAATCCGCGCCGCGGGGACAAGGCGCGGGTTCCAGAACTGTCGTCGCCGAGTGGAGGGGCGCCGGCGTTTCCCCGGCTTGGGGCTGCAACTCCTCAATCGCGGCCGACAAGGTCCGCCCGTCGATGAACTGCATGGCGTAGTAATGGACGCCGCCTTCGCAGCCGACGGCGTAAACCGGCACGATATGGGGGTGATGCAGTTGCGCCGCCGCCTGCGCTTCGATCTTGAAGCGCTGAAGCTGGCGCGTGTCGAGTGTGGCGGCCAACGGCAGCACTTTGAGGGCCACGCGCCGGTTGAGCGAGATTTGCTCGGCCTCGTAGACGATGCCCATACCGCCGCGGCCAATCTCGCGCAGCGGACGAAAATCGCCCAGCGTGCCCGGCCCTGCTTCCTCGGCGTCCGGCGGCGTGGACCGATCGATCAGGCGCAGCGACGCCAGCACGCCGCGCAGCATCGGAGCGGCGTCCGGATAACGAGCGGCGTATTCCTCGATGTCGGGATTGTCGCCCTGTTGCTGGCGGCGCAGAAACTCATCGGCCACCTGACCGACTAGTGATTCCAGCGCGCCGTCTTCCGGGGCGGCCGTGTCGTTCATGGCGGTCCCTCCAAAAGCCCTTCGTCGCGCAGCAGGTTCTGCAAACGAATCAGCGCGCGGCCGAATCGCTTTCGCGCGGCGGCCGCCGTCAGGTCCAGCAGATAAGCGATCTCCTCGAACGGCAAGTCCTCGGCGTGGCGCAGCAGGAGTATTTCGCGATCGGCGTCGCCGAGTTGGGCGACAGCCCGAGCGATTCGCTCGGCCAGTTCGCGCGCCTCCGCCTCCTGACTGGGCGTCGGCTGGTTGGCCAGCAGCGGGCGCGCCAGCAGCAGCGACGAACGGTCCGGCATCGCCACCTCGCGGCGGACGCTGCGCCGCTGATGCAGCAGATGATCGCGGCGCAAGTTCAGCAGCCGCTCGTAGGCTTTTTTGCGCATCCACAAGCGAAACGGCATGGGACGTTGCGTGAGAAAATCATTCATCCGCCGAACAAGCTCCATCTGCGTCTCTTGCACGACATCCGAAGGATCGATCCGCGCACGCAGCCGGGGATCGAGATGAAACTCGATGAAGTCGCGCAAGCCGGCACGATGGTGGACGAGCAATTCTTCGAGCGCGCGGACCTCGTTTCGAGCAACGCGCTCCAGCAGAGCGCGGGTCTCCTCCGAATCCGGCTGCACCGGGACCATGAGCGCCTTCCTCCCTTCATCCACCGTTACTTGACGGATGTGACGACTATCTTAGGCCGCACGGTCAAACCAAGGCGAGGCAGAGGACCGAAATCCCCCTGAATCGCCCTTTCTATCTCACTGACGCTGTCTTTCGCGTCGCGGCTAAACAACGATCTCGCAATGTCTTGTGACCTTTTCCATTTTTCTGCTTGACATTCACCCCGAAAAACCGATAATCAGTAACATGACAAACATTACTAACATGATAAACATAGAGTCGTAAGCGAGAACTGCTTTCCCGGACCTCCTCAGACCTCGGAAAGGCGAAACTCATGACCAGGACGAGCCAGCTTGTGTCAGGCGTTTTGTGTGTCTTCGGATCGCTCCCCTTTTTCTTGGCAGGCTGCGGACAGCGACAGGGCGACGTTGAGATCCTCAACGTCTCCTACGATCCGACGCGCGAACTGTGGCGCGAGTTGAACGCGAAGTTCGTTCCCGACTACGAGCAGCAGACTGGACAGCGGGTGGTGGTCCAGCAATCGCACGCCAGTTCCGGCGGTCAGGCGCGGGCGGTTATCGACGGCCTGGAAGCGGATGTGGTCACCCTGGCCCTGTGGTCGGACACCGACGCGCTGCGCAAGAAGGGGCTAATCCAGGACGGCTGGCAAGAACGCCTGCCGGAGCATTCGCTGGCGTACTTCTCGACGATCGTCTTCGTTGTCCGCAAGGACAATCCGAAGGGGATCAAGGACTGGCCGGACCTCATCAAGTCGGGCGTCGAGGTCATCACGCCGAACCCGAAAACGTCCGGGAACGGCCGGCTGAGCTTCCTGGCTGCCTGGGGCGCCGTCCGTCAGCGCGGCGGTTCCGAGGAGGAGGCGCGCGACTTCGTCACCAAGCTCTACCAGCACACGCCGGTCCTTGACAACGGAGCGCGCGGCTCGACCACGACCTTCGCCCAGAAGAAGATCGGCGACGTTCACCTCACCTGGGAGAACGAGGCGCATCTGGAGATCGCCGAGACGCCTGGCGAGTTGGAGATCGTCTACCCGCCGGTGAGCATCCGCGCCGAGCCGTTCGTGGCCGTGGTGGATGCCAACGTCGATCGCAAGGGCACGCGCGCCGTCGCTGAGGCGTACTTGAAATACCTCTACACCGAGGAAGCGCAGCACATCCTGGCGAAACACCACTATCGTCCCATCAACGAGGTGGTGCGGAAGAAGTACACCGCGCACTTGCCCGAACTGAAATTGTTTCCGATCACGGCCGTCGCCGAAAACTGGGACGATGCGCAGCGGAAGTTCTTCGCCAGCGGGGCCGTCTTTGACAGCATCTACAAACCAAGTCGCTGAACGGATCGAGAGGGGAGCGAATCATGGTGAGCGTGAACGAGGAATCGGTTATCGCGGAAAACTTGCTGGCCGAGTTGGCGGAGGCCGCCTACGGCGTGGCGCTGCGGCACGGAGTCAAGGGAGCGTTCATCGACGTGGAGCTGGAACTGTGGCGCGAGTTGCGTGTGGTGCTGGATCGGCATGAGGAGGACGGCTCATGGCTGCGGTGAACCAGCGGGCGCTGCCGGGCTTCTCGCTGAGCCTGGGCTACTCCGTGTGTTACCTCGGTCTGCTCGTGCTGATTCCCCTGGCGGCGTGTTTCCTCAAGGCGTCGTCGCTCAGCGCGGCGCAGTTCGGGGAGGCGGTGTGGAACGAGCGCACCCGCGCGGCCTACGCGCTGACCTTCGGCGCGTCGCTGACGGCGGCGGGCGTCAATGCCGTACTCGGTCTGCTCGTCGCCTGGGTGTTGGTGCGGTATGCGTTCCCACTCAAGCGGCTGTTCGACGCCCTGGTCGATCTGCCCTTCGCACTGCCGACGGCGGTGGCGGGTCTGGTGTACTCCAGCCTGTACGTTCCGAGCGGTTGGCTGGGGCAATTTCTGACGCCGCTGGGCATTGAGGGAGCGTATTCGCGGCTGGGCATCGTGCTGGTGCTGATCTTCACCGGCTTTCCGTTCGTGGTGCGGACGGTGCAGCCGGTGCTGGAGGGACTGGAGCCGGAACTGGAGGAGGCGGCGTCCACGCTTGGGGCCAGTCGCTGGCAGACGTTTCGCCGGGTGTTGTGGCCGCCGTTGCTGCCGCCGCTCTTGACCGGCTTCGCCCTTGCCTTCGCCCGCGCCCTGGGGGAGTACGGTTCGGTGGTGTTCATCGCGGGCAACAAACCGTTTCAGACCGAGATTGCTCCAGTGTTGATCGTGGCCCGCCTGGAGGAGTTCGCCTACGGCGAGGCGACGGCGTTGGCCGTGGTGCTGCTGGTGATGTCGTTCGCCCTGCTGGGCGCCATCAATGTGCTCGAACGATGGAGCAAGAGCCGTGCAAACTAACTTGATAAGCCGCCCTCTCCCCTCCTGTCCTCCCGCGTCGGAGCGCGGGCGTCTCGCCCGCTTCTTCAAACCCGTGCGTGCGGGACGCCCGCGCTCTGTTCAGTCAAGCGGGGCGCACCGGCGCGACCCCTGGCCGGTGCGCTGGGGGCTGACGGTGGCGGCCGTCACGGTCCTCACCGTGCTGGTCATCGTGCCGGTGGTCAACGTCTTCTATCAGGCGCTGGGGCACGGTGTGGGGGTATACGTTCACAACCTGTTCGGCGATGCCAGCACGCGTCACGCCATCCTGCTGACGCTGATCGTGGCGCCGTCGGCGGTGCTGGCCAACCTCGTCTTCGGCGTCGCTTGCGCCTGGGCCATCGCCCGGTTCCGCTTCCCCGGACGGGCGGTGCTGCTGACGCTCATCGACCTGCCTTTCTCCGTGTCCCCCGTCGTGGCGGGGTTGATGTTCGTGCTGCTGTTCGGCCTGCAAGGGTATTTCGGACCGTGGCTGCGCGATCATGGCATCAAGATCATCTTCGCCACGCCGGGCCTGATCCTGGTGACGGCGTTTGTGACGCTGCCGTTCGTGGTGCGCGAGTTGATCCCGGTGCTGGAGGCGGTCGGGCCGGAGGAGGACGTGGCCGCCCTCAGTTTGGGGGCGAGCGGCTGGCAGATGTTCTGGCGCGTCACCTGGCCGAACATCCGTTGGGGCGTGCTGTACGGCGTCATCCTGTGCAATGCGCGCGCCATGGGTGAGTTCGGCGCCGTCTACGTCGTTTCCGGCCACATCGCCGGACGCACCGACACGATGCCGCTCCGCGTGGAGAAGCTGTTTCAGGAGTACAACACGCCCGGCTCGTTCGCCGTCGCCTCGGTGCTGACGTTCCTGGCCCTGGTGACGCTGGCCCTCAAGACCTGGCTGGAGCGCCGCGAGCGCAAGGAGATCGCCGAGGCCCTGACGTACACGACGACGAGGGGAGAAGAATGAGCATCACGGTCAAAAATATTAGCAAGCGTTTCGGCTCGTTCACGGCCCTGGACAACGTCAGCCTCGACGTGCGCGGCGGCGGACTGCTGGCGCTCTTGGGTCCGTCCGGCTCCGGTAAGACGACACTCTTGCGCGTCATCGCCGGACTGGAAACGGCCGACGACGGCGTCATTCTCTACGAGGACGAGGAGGTGACGCATCGCTCGGCCCGCGAGCGCAACGTCGGCTTCGTCTTCCAGCATTACGCCCTGTTCCGCCACATGAGCGTCTTCGAGAACGTCGCCTTCGCCCTGCGCGTGCGCGGTTGGAAGCAGGTGCAAGTACGCGAGCGCGTCGGCGAATTGCTGCGACTGGTGCGGCTGGACGGTTACGAGAAACGCCGGCCGTCACAGCTATCGGGCGGACAGCGGCAGCGCGTGGCGCTGGCGCGGGCGCTGGCGGCCCAGCCGCGCGTCCTCCTGCTGGATGAGCCGTTCGGGGCGCTGGACGCGAAGGTGCGGCAAGAGCTGCGGCAGTGGCTGCGGCTGCTGCACCGCGAGATCCACTGCACCACGGTCCTCGTCACGCACGATCAGGAAGAGGCGTTCGAGGTGGCCGACCGCGTCGTCGTGATGAACCATGGCCGGATCGAGCAAGTGGGCAGCCCGCGCGAAGTGTTCGAGCGGCCGGCCACCGCCTTCGTCATGGACTTCCTCGGCCACGTCAACGTCTTCCAGGGCCGCGTGCAGAACGGCCGGGCCTTCCTGGGCGAAGCGGTGGTGCCGTGCCCGGATTACCCGCACGACGAGGAGCGCTCCGCGGCCGTGTACGTTCGGCCGCACGAATTGGACATCGAGCACGCCGGCGAATCGCCGGCCAGCCTGGCCGCGACGGTGCTGCACGTTCATCCCGTCGGTGCCGTCGTCCGCGTGCAACTGCACGTCCGCGAGGGAGAGAACTCCCTCAACGTTGAACTGAGTCCCGAGCGCTGCACGGAACTCGATCTCAAGAGCGGCGATCGCGTTTACGTCGCCCCGCGCCGCGCGCGTGTGTTTGTGCCGGATTACTCGATTTGAAGGATGTCCGTCATGACCGATCGGATTACCGTGGAATCGCCGCCGTCCTCGACACGAGAGACGAACCTGCGCTGGACCTGGCTACAAGTCGAGAACGCGCTGCGCGATTTGCAGTTCGGCTCGATCACGCTGGTCGTGCAGGACGGCGTCGTCGTGCAGGTCGAGCGCACCGAGCGCCAGCGCTATCAGCGCTCGCCGCAGTCGTCGTAATCCAAACGCCTCGCCCCATCCCGACCCGCGAAGCGGGAGGCTCCGTTCCTTGTCTGCGTTGTTGACCGGACCTCCGGAGACACACGCGCCACCCCAGGAGGGTACTCATGCGTGTTGCTTCCGTCGCCGGTCGTCCAAGTCCACTCCTCCGACTGCTTCCTACTCTTGTCGTGCTAACGCTCGCCGCGCTTTCTCCGGCCTGTTCGTCGGGCCGTAAACCCGTCAACCCGGTACGCGGACAGATCCTCGTCAACGGCAAACCCGCGGCCCAGGCTCAGGTCTTGCTCCATCCCGTCGAGGGTGGGCAAAGCGAACCGCACCCGACCGGACAGACCGACGACCAGGGCAATTTCACCCTGACCAGCTACGCCAACGGCGACGGCGCTCCCGAGGGCAGCTACGCCGTGACGGTGACGTGGTTCCGCGTCGCCGCCGGCGGGCGCAACGAGGTGGTCCGCTACAACGCCCTGCCGCAGCGCTACGCCGTTCCCGAGAGTTCGCAATTGCGCGTCACCATCGCCAAGGGAAACAACGAACTGACGCCGCTCCAACTGTATTCCCGCTAACCGACATCCTTCCGTCTGCGACCACGAACCGAATCGAACCAAAGGAGATCCTCATGTATCGTGTTCATCGCCGCGCCGGTTTCACGCTGATTGAACTGCTGGTGGTGATCGCCATCATCGCCATTCTGATCGGCCTGTTGTTGCCGGCCGTCCAAAAGGTCCGCGACGCGGCCGCACGCACACAGTGCAGCAACAACCTCAAGCAGACCAGTCTCGCCGTGTTCAATTACGAGAGCACCTACCACACGCTGCCGACCAGCACGCGGCCGGGCGGCTTCACCACCGCGCCGCGCGTCAGTTGGACCATCGGCGTGTTGCCGTTCATCGAGCAGGACAACCTGCGCAAATACTACGATCTCACCAGCAACTGGGATTCCCCGAACAACCTGCCGCTCACCTCGCAGCCGATCAAAATCTTCCAGTGCCCCGGCGCGCCCAACAGCAACCGCCTCGACGGCGATCCGCAAACGAACGTATGGAACATCGTCGCCGTCTCCGACTATGCCGCCTCGATCGGCGTTTCTCCCCTGGCCACCAACCTCAATTCCAGCGGAGGACTGCTCAACGGCATGTTGCCGAAAAACCAGACCTCCAAACTCGCCGACGTGACCGACGGCCTGTCCAACACGCTGATGATTATCGAATCGGCGGGCCGGCCGCAGATTTATCAACTGGGTCGGGCCGTCGGTTCCGTGCCGGGAATCAAAATCAACGGCGGCGGCTGGGCGCGGCCGGCCTCCGACCTCGACTTCCTGCCGGCCACGCCGGACGGCAGCACCTTCCCCGGCACCTGCGCCGCCGGCTGCACCAACGGCTTCAACTACCCGGCCTACGCCATCCCGCCGTTCGGCACGGAGGGCACCAGCGCGCCGTACTCGTTCCATGCCGGCGTCATCAACACGGCCTTCGGCGACGGCTCGGTTCGGACGATCAGCAACAGCGTCTCGGCCTACACCTTCGCGTGCCTCGTCACTGCCTCCGGCGGTGAGGTGGTCCCCAGCGATTATTAAGGGCACCGACAAAATGACCAGGCCACGCCGGCAAGGGACGGTTTTATCGGCGCGGCCTGGTCAACCGAACGTTCGAGGAACGAGGGATCATGTTCGACTTCGACCTCTCCTTGCGGCAGCGGCTGGAGCAATTTCTTGCGCTGCGCTTGTATCTGCCGCGTTGCTGGCTGGAAGACTAGGTTCTGCTGGCCCAAGGCTTTTGGATGTGCTCGCAGGACACGCCGATTTGCGCGGATTCAGGCACGATCGCCGCTCTTGAAAAAAAAACGCCCACCTCGGATGGGGTGGGTGTCTCCGGTTCGGCTCAGGCGATCAGTTCCACGAGACGGCCTGGAAGCGTTCCAGCCGCGACGGCCGCAGGACGGCCCGCGCCCGTTCGTAGACCAGTTGGTAGATGGTTCACCACGGGCACATTACGTCAGAAGTGGCTTGAGCCCCTCCCTTCGATGGAATTGAGTGCCAGATTTCATCTCCCGCAACCGTATCAACGACAGGCCGCGAATGTTTCGCGGTTCTCGTACAGTTCCGGGAGGCTCTCGCCATGCGCCCTTCGGAATATATCCTCCCCGACACTCCTGATTATGGTGTCGCCACGGTCGTCGCGAAACGTGGGCTTGACGAGTTTGTGACATCCGGCACGCGGAAAGCGCGCGGCGACCGCAAGGCAACATGGGAGCGCGCGAAGTCGTGGCCGGAGCGCCTGACCCGTCCGTCCACACTCGCGGTGCCCAGTGTGAGGCGAGAATGGCTCGATGACGGTTTGACGCTCGTCGGAGCGGTCCTGGGGTGGTTGACGCCTCTCTTGCTCAAGCGGATCGGAAGCGGGCCTGGCGGTAACTTCTATGAGTACGGCGATGCGATTCTTTGCCCCCTGTTCGCTTGCTTCGGCGCGGGACTCGGCTCGATGAGCGGCGGACTTTGGAGGGCGCGGCATCAAGGAACAAGGAATGGCGAGCGCAAGTCCCCAGCCTGAGGACGACGAAGCCGGAGAATTCAACATCCTCGCCACAAAGGGTCGGACGTTCGGCCCATATCTGTGGATGCTGTTGGGATGTTTTTTCACCGCCTGGATGAGCCAGCTGGCCCATCTGCTCCGAGACACTTGCGATTGGCGGATCATCGCCCTGGCGCGGAGCGGTTTGGCCTTCGGGTTCGCCGTCGGACTGGCCCGCCTTTCCGGTGCCCAACTCGTGCTGTGGCGCCCTGGAGCCCTGTGGCTGCGAGGGTGCGCCAGCAGCATAAGCCTTCTCTGCACGTTTTTCGCGCTGGCGCAGTTGCCGACCTCCGAAGTCTTGACGCTCACCAATACCTTCCCCATCTGGGTGGCCCTTCTTTCCTGGCCGTTGTTGCGGATGCGGCCGTCGGTGTCCGTCTGGATGGCCGCTGTCTGCGGCGTCTTGGGGGTGGCGATGATTCAATCGCCTCATTTCCAGGCCGAGGCGAAAGCAACGCGCGCCCTGATTCTATCCTTGATCGCCGCCCTGACTTCGGCCGTCGCCATGCTGGGACTGCACCGGCTCAAAGGCGTTCATCCGTGGGCGATCGTGGCCCATTACTCGGGCGTTGCCACACTTTTTGTCCTGGGTTCCTGGGGCATCGGGGGCATGCCGGAACTGGCCGCGCTGAGCGACCGGAGGACGGTGTTGCTGCTCTTGGGTGTGGGATTGGCGGCGACCCTGGGTCAGGTGTGCGTGACACGCGCTTTCACATCCGGTCCACCGGCGCGCGTTTCGGTGGCCGGACTGACGCAGATTGTGTTCGCTCTGGGACTCGATTTGATGTTTCAGGGTCCGAGCGTGCAGCCCATCACCCTCGCCGGCATCGGTCTCGTGCTGGCGCCGACCGCGTGGATGATGGCGGGGAGAACGACGCAAGGCTGAGGCGAAACCACCAAAAAAGGGTTCGCCGATGCCAGATTGGGTGCCGTGCAACCGTAGTATCTGACGAACAGCGGCGGAGTCCGGTGAAAACGGGGAATGTCGCCGCTGAAACTGCCTGGGGGTCCGGGGCAGTCATCGGAACCGATGTCGGAAATCGGACAGCAGTCATTACCTGGAGTGCAAGCCCCGCGCGTCTCGCATCGCCGCGACCTAAAGCGCCGTCTCTTCCGGACAGGGGACAGAGGAACCACGCCGACCGAAGCGGATCGGACTTCCGTCCGGCCGGAACCGTGCAAACCAGCCTGTAACCATCGACGGGAAAAAGGAACCGGAATGTCCTTCCGTTTCCGGCGAACACGGTGCGCGCCTGTCCTCTGACAGCAGGTCTGCGATGACGTGGGGATTGAGGAATAATTCGTGCTCACTCGTAAATATTCCGTGGCGGTCCTCGGTGCGGGACATGGCGGACTCGCGCTGGCCGGTCATTTGGGTCAGCGCGGCCACCGAGTCGCACTGTGGAATCGAACTTTTTCTCGCATCGCTCCGGTGGCGGAAAGGGGCGGAATCCGCCTGACCGCGCCCGGGGGAACCGATTCCTTCGCTCCGATCAACCTGGTGACGTCGGACATCGGCGATGCTCTGTCGGATGCTCGCCGCATCTTGGTCGCCGTCCCGGCGTCCGCCCATGCCGACGTGGCGCGGGAGTGCGCGCCCTATCTGCGCGACGGGCAGACCGTGTTGCTGGTGCCGGGACGGACCTGCGGCGCGCTGGAATTCCAGCAAGTGCTGCGCGAATCGGGTTGCCGCGCGCAGATCGTGCTGGGTGAAGCGAACACGTTTCCCTTCGCGGCCCGCAGCGTCGGGGCGGCGGCCGCCGTCATCTACGGTGCCAAGAGTGAAGTGTTGGCCGCCGCGCTGCCGGCGCGATGCACCCCGGCATTGCTGGATGCCTGGCGACCCATCCTTCCCACGCTGGCGCCCGCGCGGTCGGTGTTGCACACCGGATTCGCCAACCTCGGCGCCGTCCTGCATCCGGTCATCACTCTGCTCAACGCCGCGCGCATTCGGGCGGGTGAGTCGTTCGATTTCTATACCGACGGGGTGACGCCGGCCGTCGCCGCGGCCCTTGCGGGCGCCGATGCCGAGCGCCTCAACATCGCGCGGGCTTACGGCGTGGTGACGCCGTCGCTGTCGGGTTGGATCGCGTCGGCCTACGGTCATCACGCGGATTCCATTCGCTCAGCGGTCGGCGGGAATCCCGCCTACGTCGGCATCAAGGCACCCGCAACCTTGATCCACCGCTATCTGTTGGAGGACGTGCCGACCGGACTCATTCCGATGATCGAGTTGGGATACGCCGCGGGTCTGGCGGTGCCCAGACTGAGGCGACTGGTCGAGCAGGCCCGCGTCGCGTTGGGACGCGAACAATGGGACAGCGAACGCAGCCTTGAAGCGCTCGGCCTGGACGGCCTGGACATCGAGGGGATTCAAACGGTGATCGAGCATGGATTCACCACGACACCGGCGCGGGTCCGCTTCGCCGCCCCGGTCATGTTTGGAAACATCGGCGCGGAATTGAGTCTGGTTCCGTAGGTCTGACCGGGAGTTTTCGCATGAAAGAGCGATTAATCGTTGGCGCGGCGATCGGCGATTGTGTTCACGTCGCTGGGGTGGTCAACTTCCTCAACCTCGCGGAGCAGCTCGGTTTTGAAACGGTCTGCCTGGGACCGGCGGTTTCCGTGGATGAGTTGCTCGAAAAGGTCGCGGCTCTCGATCCCGGCGTGGTGGCCGTCGGTTATCGACTGACGCCGGAGAACTGCCGCAATCTGCTGGCCGAGCTTTCAGACAAGGTAGTGGTCGGCGGGCAGGACGCGCGGCGCTGGCTCTTCGGCGGGACCGAGCCGTGCGTGGCCATCGCCCGCGACGTGGGACTGTTTCAAATGACCTTCGCCAGCGGAACCACGAAACCGGCCGTCGTGGCCTATCTGCGCGGCGAACAGAACCACACGAGCGCGGCAACGCCTCCTCCACAAACGCTCGTGGAGCGCATTCGCTGGAAGGCTCCATATCCGCTGCTGCGCCATCATTTCGGCCGGCCGACCGTGGACGAAACCGTGGCCGGCGTCGTCGAGATCGCCCGCGCCGAGTGTCTGGACGTGATCTCGCTCGGCACCGACCAGAACGCCCAGGAGCATTTCTTCCGGCCCGAAGAGATGGACCCCAGCGCGCACGGCGCCGGCGGTGTTCCCGTGCGAACCGAGCGCGACCTGGAGATGATCTACGCCCACTGTCGCCTCGGCGATCATCCGCTGATGCGTTGTTACAGCGGCACGCGCGACACGATGCGCTGGGCGCCGATGCTGACGCGGACCATCAACAACGCCTGGTGCGCCATCCCGCTGTTCTGGTACACCCGTCTGGATGGACGCAGCCCGCGGCCGCTGCGCGCGGCGATCCCCGAAACGCAGGAGTTGATGCGCTGGCACGCGGAGCGCGGCGTGCCGGTGGAGATGAACGAGTCGCACCACTGGAGCCTGCGCGACGCGCCCGATGTGGTCGCCGTCGTCGCCGCGTATCTGGCCGCCTACAACGCGCGGGCGGCCGGAGTGCGCGATTACGTCCAGCAATTGATGTTCAACAATCCACCCTGCACGTCGCCGATCATGGACCTGGGCAAGATGCTGGCGAAGCTCGAATTGGTGGAGTCGCTGCAAAATGCTCGCTTCCGCGTCTGGCGCGAGACACGCGGCGGGCTGACGTCCTATCCGCCCGATCCGAGCGTGGCGCGCGGACATCTGGCCGCCACCGTCGCGTTGCAGATGCAGCTCAAGCCGCACATCGTCCACATCGTCGGCCACACCGAAGCGCACCACGCGACGACGGCGGAGGAACTCATCGAGGCGTGCCGCATCACCGATGGAGCCATCTCGCAGTGCCTGCTCGGCTCGCCGGACATGACCGCCGACCCGCGCGTGCAGCAGCGCAAGGATCAACTGCTGGCTGATGCCTCGGTGCTGCTCGACGCCATTGCCTCCCTCGGATCTGGTTACGACCCGTACACCGACGCCAATGTCCTGGCGCAGGCCGTGGAGATTGGGTTGATGGATGCCCCGCATCTGCGCGGTAACGCGGCGGGCTGCGGCAAGATCGTCACGCGGATGGTGGATGGAGCCTGCCAAGCCGTCGAACCGGGCAGCGGCAAGCCGATTCCGGAGACGGAGCGGGTGGCGCGCGCGTTGGCCGGCATGGATCGCGAACAGGCCAGCGACGCGCCGGTGAAGGCGAGCGTGCGACCTCGCGAAAAGCGAAACGCTTCCGCCATCGCCTTCCGTGGCGCGAAGCTCGTCGCGAGGAATTGAGACGTGGTTTTGCTCGGTCGATTCAGAAACAATCGAGACGGCAATCTTTCAGGGCTGTTGCGAGCGCTCTTGTTCCTCGGCCTTGCGGAGCATCGTGGTGGCGGCGGTGTGAGTCGGTTCAAGTTTCAGATGCTGTTGCAGCGCCTTGGCCGCGAGTTTGTGTTCCTTGATGCGCATTAGACCGCATCCTAACTGGAAAAGGGAACGCGCGTCGGTCGGGAACTCGGCTTCCTTCAGCAGGGGGCGGAGCGCTTGCGCCTGCTCTGGCTGACCGTGCCGCTGGTAGAACTCGATGGCATACACCAGGAGGGCGGCGTTCGTCGGCTCCTGCTTGAGTCCCTCGGTGACGCTGGTCTTGGCTTCTTCCAGCTTGCCGATCTGTTCACATTTCTGGGCCACGTAGACGTAGCCCGACGGAATCCCCTGACGGTAGCGCGAAGCTTCGCGGAACGCTTGCAACGCCTCGCTTTCCATGCGCTGAACTGTCTTGACGACCCCGATGAAATCATACGCCATCGCCAGTAGCTGCGGACTTTTCGAGGCTTGGCAGACTTCTCGACAAAGCGTTTCCGCTTCCGCGAATTCGCGCCGTTTCACATGGTTGTAGGCGACCATAAGCCGGAGGATATGACCCGCATCGTCGTCGCGCCAGTTCCGCGCGACCTTCTGAAACTTCTCCATGGCCTCCGGCAGTTTGCCTTGCAGAAACAAGCTCCGGATGTCCAGGGCATCAATCAGAAATTGTAAATCCAGATCGTCCGGACGCTCCTGCTGGAGTTCGTGGAGGATCTTCAGGCCTTTCTCGCGTTCCGTGTGCAGGTAGGCCATGGCGAGCATGAATCGCGCTTCTTTCGGACGTATGTGTCTCAGACCTTCCGCGCACACGACGGCTTTTTGGAAATGGTTTCCTTCCCCGGCGGGTGCCTGGCCTTGGCCCTCGCCCTCGCGCGCGGCGACCGGTCGTTGGTCGAGTTCCATCAATCCCACAAGACCGTGCATTTGTCCGAGTTGGCCCAACAACAGAGCGTCGTTCACTCGATCCGGGTTTTGTCTAGCCTCTTCGAAAAGAGAAAGTGGCGTCTTTAGATCTCCGATCTCGCCCAACGCGAGGGCCAATATCAACAGCGTAAGAGTCGGCTCGCGGCGGGGGTCCACTTTCCGAGCCAAAACCTGCACGCGCTCGCGGTCCAGCCCCGGTTCGCCGCCAAGCGGGCCTTCGGAGGAAGCCAACAGTTGTCGCAATTCCTGACGCAGCGGGTCGGGATGATCGGCGGCGTTGGCCAAGTCGAACAGCCGGCCCGCCGAGGGAGCAAGATGGACGCGGCGCAGATACGCCCATTGATCCAAGGCGGCAATCAATTCCGTGGCCACAGCGACGGGGCGCGAACGGATGCGCGCCGCCGCCTTTTCCACCGGCGTTTGATCGGGATCAAGCCCCCACTCGCGGAAGACCTCGGCGAAGCGTCGATCGGCGTCTATCAGCCCCTTTTGGACGACGACTTCCGACCCGCTGGGAGTCGGATTGCTCGCGCCGAACACCTTTATTTCCAGCAACCGACCCGTAACCCGCCGGTCCTTCACGTTCGCCTTCAAGTCGGCATCGGTCTGCGCAAGAGCGTCTTGCGCCTGCTGGCGCAGCGCCTCGGAAGCCAAGCCATGACCCGCTTGCTCGTCGGCCGCCTTCGCTTGCTCGCGCGCCTCCTTCAAGAGCGGTTCGACCTGTTCCAGGGGAGCGGCCCAGGCTTTCGCGCGCTGTTCTTTCCAGGCATCCAAGCGCTGCGTTATCGCGCTCTCCAAACGGGCCGTTTCGGTCTTGCGACGTTCGTGCATGGACCAGGCCACGCCGCCCACCACCGCCAAGCCGGTAAGCACGAACATCAGCAGGACGACGGCAACGAGCAAACCATAAGCTAGTTTTTGGCGTTTGACCGCCGCTTCCGCGCGTACCATGGCCTGGGCTCCCTTCAATTTCTCGTCTTCGGCGGCGCGTGCCAGTCCGGCCCGATACGCCAGAATAGCGTCGGCAACCGCCCTAGCACTGATGGGTCGCTGGACCGGATCGAAGGAGAGACATTGCCGGCAAAGGGCAACGAGCACGGCGGGTCCGCCACAGCGCTTCAGCCGGCCGTAAGCGCCCGCCAAGCTGGCCGCATTCGGATCGGTACGGTCCTGGAGCAACAATTCAATGTCGATCAGTGTTCGTGGCGGCTTCCCCGTGAGAATTTCACAAAGTATTCCTCCCAAGCCGAACACGTCGCAGCGCTCATCGAGGACGTCACCTTGGCCCCGAGCCTGTTCGGGTGCCATGTAAGCAGGACTGCCGGGAGCGGCGCCGATGGTGGTTTGCTCCCCAGCGGACGCGGCACGAGGAAAAGGTATCGCGGGAGAAGGACTCGCCTGGAAGGCCATCACTTTTGCCAGACCAAAATCGGTGAGCTGGATTTCCTGGTGCTCACCCACCATCACGTTCCCCGGCTTGAGATCGCGGTGAAGGACACGTTTGCCATGCGCGAAATGGACGGCGTGACAGACCGCCGTCAAAACATCAAGGAACCACTCGCGCTGTTCGTCCAGCGACGCTCGCCTATTCAAGAGCCAGTCCAGCGTATGGCCTCGGACCAACTTCATGGCCAGGTACAATAGTTTCCTGCCGTCCGGAGTTTCGCCCATTTCGTGCAAGGGGACGATGGTGGGATGTTCCAGTTGTCCCAACAACTGGCCCTCAAGCCGAAAGCGGCGAACGAGGTCGGGGTTTGCAAGCCCCTCCTCCTTCATCACCTTCAACACGACTTCGCGCTTCACCTCGACATCGAACGCGCGAACGACGATGCCCATTCCGCCGACGCCTTCCAGGCGCAACACCTCATACTTGCCGAACGAACCGATCGGCAACGGTTCGCCGTCCCCCATTCCCGCCAGCGCGCGGAGCGGCCCGGTTCGGCGGCGCAGCTCTTGTCGGTCCTCAAAGTAGGCACGCAGTTCCGCCGCGAGATCGGGATGGAGTTTCAGGTAATCTTCGAGTCGCGGCGTTGTGAGGCCCGCGGCGACCATCTCATCGTGGCGCAACAGAATCTCGTTGAGTTTGGCCTGCCGGTTGGCAGCGTTTGGGTCATTGCTCATGCTTCGCCTCGCTGTCGTGGCCTGCCAGCCGCACGCGCATTTTCTTGAGGGCTTCGGTGACATGGTTCAGGACAGTCGCGGGAGCCACGCCCAGCCGTTCGGCTATTCTCCGGTACGATTCTCCTTCAATTTCGTGGGCCACAAGCATTTCGTACTCGTCGGGCGGCAAGGTCTCCAGAGCGGCGGCCAAATCGAGCAGGGCCTCTCGCGTTTGCGCGGTCTCGCCGGGCGGCGGCTGAGACGCTTCCAGAAAGGCCCCCAACCGAACGGACGACCGCGTTAAGCTGTCTTCGAGGGAACGTTCGAGTGTGGGGCTGCGCCCTTGATTGAGCACCAAACGCCGGCAGACGTTCTGGAATTCGCGAGCCAGGATCACGCGCATCCAGCTAAGCAGTTCCGCTTCCGTGGTACCGCGGAATTGCGTCAACCCCTGAAACGCCTTGAGAAGAACTTCTTGGGTCAGATCCGACGGGTTGATCTTCGCTCGAAGCTGCGGCCAGTCGCGCAGCAACCCGCGAGCCAGCAAGAGAATGAACGGACGGTACTTCTCCAACTTCCAGACTGCTCCATCCGCCACGGGCGACCTCCGCGTTTGAACGAGGACGAAGTCTGGCAGAAAAGCCATCGGCTTGCAGAAGCAATAGTACAAAGATGCGAGATCAATAGTGAAGGAAAAACTGGGCGAGCCGGGAGCGTCCGCGCCGGAGAACTGCGATGGCTGACGCTCCCGGCTCGCCAGGCAGAAAATCACGGCCAGTGGTCCGCCTCGGTTGAGTAGGCGGGTCGGTGGGACCGGCGTCCCGCCGGTCTTCCGGTTCTCGGACCGGCGAGACGCCGGTCCCACCTGCTAGCTCCGTTGTCGCGGATCACTAGGCCACGCCGTGCTTCTTGAACCACGCCAGCATTCGCTTCCAGCCGTCCTCCGCCTTGTCCTTTCGATAACTGGGACGGTAGTCGGCGTTGAAAGCGTGCGGCGTGTCGGGATAGACGACGATTTCCGCTTCCTTCTTCTCGTCTTTCACCGTCTTCCGCATCTTCTCGATGGTGTCCACGGGAATGCCCGTATCGGCGGCTCCGTAAAGTCCCAGCACCGGCGCCTTGAGCGACGCCGCCAGGTCGATGGGGTTCTTCGGATGTAGCTCGTCCTTGTTGCCGACAAGCCGGCCGTACCAGGCCACTCCCGCCTTGAGTTTCGGATTGTGGGCCGCGTACAGCCAGACAATACGACCGCCCCAACAGAAACCCGTAATGCCGAGCTTCGCCGTGTCGGCCTTGTCCGTCTTCTTCGCCCAGGCGACCGCGGCGTCGAGGTCGGACATCACCTGCTCATCGGGCACCTTGGAGACGACCTTGGAAATGATCTCGGGGATGTCGGTCATTTTGGAGACGTCGCCCTGGCGGGCATACAGCTCCGGGGCGACAGCGAAGTAGCCGAGTTTGCCGAGGCGGCGGCAAAGATCCTTGATGTGCTCGTGGACGCCGAAGATTTCCTGGACGACGAGGATGACGGGGAACGGGCCGCCCGACGCCGGCATGGCGCGATAGGCGGGTATCTCCTTGTCTCCGCCGACG